>DATLBB010000315.1:0-8996 GCA_035527155.1 Sedimentisphaerales bacterium | reverse complement strand
TCTTCGGGAGATTCCGGTAAATCCACATAGACCTTAAGAGCCGTGATGGCCCGTTTTCCCCTTAACCTGGCGACCGTTGTTGTGGCGCCGGGACCAAGCTGCATACTCTCTTGCTCAATATTGACCTCACCGGGGCGTACGCCAGCCGGGTCAAAGCCTCGCCGGGCCAGGGCCTGGCCGGCCTTGTCGAGGGCGGCGGTTTCTTCGGGTGAGAGCTGTCGCTTGAAGGTCGGTACGATAGTGCCCTTGGGGTACGTTGTATATGTGAAATGGTAGTACGCTCCCCAATCGCCCTCGGCGGTAATCTTGCACGATTTCTGGAACGGGATTGGGACGTAGCAGTTCTGGCCTCGTGCAGTCATATGGACGAGGGCCTCATGAGTAAAGGGCTCATTCTCGCGATTGAAGTAGCCTATGAAGGGCAGGTCAACAGCGGGTTCGGCGGCACCGTCAAGGTAAATCTTTACATGGCCCTGATTGGCAAGTGCCGACCATATCCGCCAGATAACGCCCGGTCCTTCCATCTCGGCAAAGACGAGTTGATTGCCTTCTTTTCGGATGATGCCGTTGCCGTCGCCGTTGGCGAACCAGCCGACGTATTTTCCGGAGGCCTCGTCGTACTTACTCGCCCTGTCGTAGCTGGACCACTGCTGGCACTTTTCGCCCGGGGCAGGTAATGTCGCCAACTGCTCTAAATCAGTAAGCCGGTTGATAAGGTCAATATATGTCAGTTGCTCTCTATCCGCAGCGTGCGCCGGCTGCGTACATAGTGCAGGAATCAGCAATGTGCACCCATAAAAACTGCAAGCCACAATCATCCAAAACTTTTTCATGATTCACTCCTTACCTTTTGCTGGTTTTTTTTAATATGTACTAACTGGCTCCAACGCTATCGGAGCATTTCTTGTTTTACAAGTTGTTTTGGGCCTTCATCTTATACTAAATTTCTGTTACTTATGCAAAGATAGATACGCAAAATGTTACCCATTGGGTTTAGTATGAACGTAAATGCCGTCTGTGTCGAGAAATTCCCGTTGATAACATTGTCCTGTCTCGCGGATTGCCCTAAAGCCTTATTGTTAATAAAGTTAACCAAGCAACCTTCAAACGAAGGTGAAATGTCGGTCCTAAGCTGTGGAACCTAACAGCTTCGTCCGGCGTCAGTTAAAGTACTCCACCTATAAAATTGAACTGGAAAACAACTTTTTTTTGGAAGTTTACAAGACTATTGCGGCATCGATTTTTGCGGTTTGAGAGCAGTTTTTGACCATTTTAGGACATCAATATGCACATTTGGGGCAAATTTGGGCCGAAAATTACACAAATTTGGCAAAAAAGTTATTGCCTTTGACAAGTTAGACGATTATCATAATGAGTTTGGTTATAAGGATTAACGGCTACCAAAGCTAAACTTTAAATTAAGGCGACGCTTGAAATGGTTTTGACAGGATTAGCGAACAGTGCAGAGTAAACGAACAATTGACCTGCGCGGCTGCACTTTTGCGCATATGGTGGCTTGGAAATCGGTGTTTCTGCTTCACTGTCGGGAAACGAACGAGGTTTGTTGCCGGCTTCCCATTTTGCGACAGACGGCAAAATGGGGGCCACTGGAGGAGACCGATGTAGTGTAAGGACAGACTACAACCTCGACGCGTTTTTGGCATTTTTCGAAGTGGAAACTATTCAGGTTTCCACTTTTTTTTGCTTTTTGCAAAGAAGTATAATTTAGGAAAAGATAAAGAATGAATCAGGAACTAATCAGAATTGTCGACAACATTGCACGCGACAAAAATATCGACAAGGAATCCATATTTGTCGACCTGGAAGAAGCTATGGTCTCAGCGGTGCGGAAGCATTTTGGTGAGCCTGAAAGCACAATAGTCGTACACATCGATAGAGCTACCGGGCTGGTTGCCGCTTCCAAGGACGATGAACAAATCGATATAAGGCAGCTCGGCCGAATCCCCGCTCAGACGGCCAAGCAGGTAATGATCCAGAAGATAAGGGCCGATGAGCGGGACAGTATCTATGCCGAGTTCGTCCAGCGAAAAGGGGAAATCATAAGCGCTTCGGTTGTGCGATACGAAAGTGGAACACTGATTGTTAATTTAAGCCACTGGACTGAAGGCTTCATGCCAAAAGGCGAACAGATAATGGGCCAAACACATCGGCCGGGCGAGAGAATTCGTTGTTTGATTCTTGATGTAAAAGAGACTTCGAATCAGGTCAAAATTATTCTCTCTCGAACACACCCCGATTTTATCCGCCGGCTGTTCGAATTAGAGGTGCCGGAAATTGCAGAAAGCATTATCGAAATACGAACGTTGGCACGAGAGGCGGGCTACCGAACCAAAGTCGCGGTGATCTCGCTCGATGACAAGGTCGACCCTGTTGGAGCATGCGTGGGTGTGCGAGGCAGTAGAATAAAGAACATAGTTGATGAGCTCGGTGGAGAAAAAATAGATATTGTCCGGTGGAACGAGTCATCACAAGTGCTTGTCGCAAACGCGTTGATGCCGGCAAAGGTCAGCGAAATCGCATTGTGTTTTGAATTGGGAAAAGCGACAGTGGTTGTGGATGAGGACCAACTTAGTCTGGCTATCGGCAAGCACGGCCAAAACGTTCGTTTGGCTGCGAGACTGACCGGATGGGACATCGATATACTCATGCCGGAGGAATACAATCAGGGCATTGAACAATTGACAAATTGTATCAAAAATGTAGAAGCCGCGGACGATACGATGGTTGACAAGCTGATAGCGCTGGGTGTTATATCCCTTTTGGATTTGGATGATGTTGGAGCAGAACCGCTGATTAACGAGCTGAATATTAACCCGGAAACAGCAAAAGAAATGGTTGCGGCAGCAGCCGAAGAGACGAAGCGTTTGGCGGCTGAGTCGAAACAACGCCAGGCGGAACAAGCGGAAAAAGAATTAGCCCAGCCAGCTGCGACAGAGCGCCAGCTCGGCGAGCAAACAGAAGCAGCAGACAATGCCAATGCCGAGGGGCATCCCTCTCGGGACGAAAAAGAACCAGCAGACAATGCCAATGCCGAGGGGCATCCCTCTCGGGACGAAAATGAATCAGCAGATAATGCCAATGCCGAGGGGCATCCCTCTCGGAACGAAAAAGAACCAGCAGATAAGGAATAGTGCCGAGGGGCATCCCTCTCGGGAGAAAAACTAAACGCCCGCCGTGGCTCGCTTGGCGGAGCCAAGTCGCGACAGGCTGTACGGAAATCGGAGATTTTTTTGGCTACTACAAGAGTGTACCTTTTGGCCAAGGAGCTTGGCGTAAAAAGCACTGCTATTGTGAAAAAGTGCCAGGATGAGGGCCTAGACGTTAAGAACCATATGGCAACAATATCGGCTGGCTTGGCGGCGACTATTCAGGAGTGGTTCAGCGAGGGAGATAATATCACAACGGTTGAAACAGCCACAAAAGTGGATTTGAAGAAGGTACGCATTAAAAAGAAGGAAAAGCGAAAGCCGCCGGCGAAGAAAGCAGTAAAAAAACCTAAGGGGACTAAACCAGCCGCCGAGACCACAGCGGTAATTGAAGAAGAGCCAAAACCCACAGAAGAACAGATAATCGAAGAACCAGAACCGCAAGAACCAGAGCCTATATTACCTGCCGGGCCGATTTTGGAAAAGCCTGAGCCGGCTCGATTGAGCGGACCACAGGTTGTTCGAGTCGAGGCACCGGAGCCGTTACGACGACCACCAAAGCCGAAGCCGAAGGCCAGGTACGATACGCCCGTCACTGAGCCGTTGATGTACGACAAACAGGAACAATTGACTGTGGCTCCGAGCAAGGAGAAGAAAGGGCCACCAAGGCAAGCCAAAGAGAGAACACATGGGCGTCGGCGAGAGGAACAAACTGCGGAAACTGCAAGGAAGCCTAAATTCATTAGAAAATGGCGACAAAGAGACATTGAAGAAAGACAGGCCCGGCTTGATGCGGCTCGTGGCGAAGGTTTACGATTAAGACCGATACGGAAAATCGCTACAAAGTCCGAACGCGAAGTTGCCGCACTTGTCAGGCCTAAAAAAGCCGTTGTAAGTGAGCCGATTACTGTAAAGGATTTGTCTTCAACTTTGGCGGTTAAATCCGCAGATATAATCAGCAAATTGATGCAACAGGGCGTGATGGCCACGGCTAATCAAACTATCAGCAGCGATGTTGCGGAACTGGTTGCCCTGGAATTCGGCACCGAGCTGGTCGTGGAACGCAAGAGCAGGCTGCAAGAGCAGATACGAGCTGAATTTGAGAAGCGCCCGCGAAAGAATCTCAAGAAGCGGTCGGTAGTGGCGACAATGCTCGGGCACGTTGACCATGGAAAGACCAGCCTGCTGGATAAGATCCGGTCAACTCAGGTAGCAGCCGGTGAGGCAGGCGGCATCACGCAGCATATCGGCGCATCCGAGGTTACTTGGGACAATAAGAAAGTGACATTCCTTGATACTCCGGGACACAAAGCCTTTACGGCGATGCGGGCCAGAGGTGCCAATATTACCGACGTGGTGGTGCTGGTGGTTGCGGCCGAAGACGGGGTAATGCCGCAAACCATCGAGGCGATACATCACGCCGAGGCAGCGAATGTGCCGGTAATTGTGGCGCTGAACAAAATAGACTTGCCCGGGTTCGATATAAATCGTGTTTACTCACAGTTCGCTGAGCAGGAGTTGACACCAGTTGAATGGGGTGGAAAGACGGAAGTTGTGAAAACCAGTGCGATTACCGGCGAGGGTATAGATGATTTGCTTGAACACCTCGATTATGTAGCCGAATTGCTTGAACTCAAAGCTGACGACACGATCCCTGCGACCGGATGGGTCATTGAGGCCAAGATGTCGGCGCAGCAAGGCCCGGTAGCAACTCTATTAGTTAAGGAGGGCCGACTAAAGAAGAGCAATGTGGTACTGGCTGGATGTGCTTTTGGCAGAGTGAAGACGTTGAAAAACAGTTACGGTAAAACCATAAAGACAGCCACAAGCTCCATGCCTGTGGAAATTACAGGTCTAAACGACGTCCCCCAGGCCGGTGATAGATTCTACTGCCTGGATGACATTAACAAGGCCAAGGCCGCCGCTGTGGAAAACCAAATGCTGTCGCGGGAAAGTACGCTGGCAAAACGAACACAGGTGACTCTGGATAATTTATTCAGCCAAATAGAGGCTGGTAATGTGAAAGAATTAAACATTATCATCCGTGCCGATGTGCAGGGCTCGGTGGACGTTTTGACGAAATATTTATCCGAGCTCAGCACAGACGAAGTGAAAATCAAAATTTTGCACGCAGCACCAGGTGGAATTACAGAAGGCGATGTTGTACTTGCCGAGGCGTCGAACGCCATTATTACCGGCTTTAACGTTGTCAGCGAGGAACACGTTGCGAAGATTGCAGAAGCTAAAGGGGTCGAGATAAGACTCTACAAAGTAATCTACCGTATAACTGAAGACCTGCAAAAATCCATGGAGGGTCTGCTTGAGCCGGAAGAGACAGAGAAGTCGCTTGGCAGAGCTGTGGTAAGAGCTCTGTTTAAGGTTTCAAGAGTTGGTGCGGTGGCCGGCTGCTATGTCAGCAGCGGCATAGCGGACAAGAACGCGAAAGTACGCCTGATACGCGACAATATTGTTATCCGAGACGACTTAAACATAGAGACTCTAAAGCATTTCAAAGACGACGCTCGCGAGGTCAAGGCGGGGCTGGAGTGCGGTATTAAAATAGCAGGATTCGACGATATTAAAACCGACGACGTTTTTGACTTCTATGAAATCGTCAAAGTAGCCAGAACCCTCTAATCGTGAACCGTATCTCGTGAAGCCTGAGGCAAAATACGAGATGCGAGAAAATTATGCCGACGAGAAGACAGGAAAAAGTGGCCCGCGTGATAAAAGAAGCGGTCAGTGACGCTATTGCCAACCATCTTAATGACCCGCGTATTGAGGGCTTTGTCAGCGTTACAAGAGTTGAGATGGCCTCGAACCTGCGCAATGCCGATGTATATCTCAGTATTTTCGGCAAAGATGATACCGCGCAGAACAGAACTTTTACGGCAATATCGCACGCAAAAAGCCGAATACAATCGCTGGTCGCTGGTAAATTACACAGCAAATTCTGTCCCATTTTGCATCTTTACAGGGATGAAAAATTCAAAAAAACGCTGGAGATTATGAAACTGATAGACCAAGCGGTCAATAAACCCCAAAAGAATGATTTAGATACTTAGGCGGTCAGACGGTGAGATAGTGCTCCGTCACCGCCGGAGCTGATATGAAAAATAGCAAAGAGTATTCGAAAAAAGTACGCGAGTTGTACCGCTCATTGAAAGCCAAATACCCAAAGGTCGAAAAGATTGTCTATGATGAGCCGGCGGACGCACTTGTTTATGCTATCGTCGGAGAAAACATGAACGAGACGGCGACCGAATCCGCGATTAGGAGAGTTGCCGATTATTTCATTGATTTGAACGATTTGCGTGTCTCGCGAGCAGAAGAAATTGTAGAAGTGTTGGGCAAGGACACACCTGTCACAAAGGATATAGCTTTAACCGTTACCTTGGCTTTAAGGACTGTGTTCGAGAAATATAATAGTGTCAGCTTAAAGGCCTTGAAGAAAACCGGCAAACGTCCAGCCAGACAGGTTCTTGAGAAGATGGACGGTGTCAGCCGTTTTGCAGTCAACTATTGCATGCTTACATCTCTGCAAGGCCATGCCATACCGCTCACAAAAAGGATGATAGAATACGTAAGAAGCAACGAGTTGGTCCATCCTGACGCTGATGAACAACAGATAGAAGGCTTTTTAGCCAAGCAGATACCGGCTGAAAGTGCATACGAGTTTTACGCTCTTTTGCGACGTCAGAGTGAATCACGAAGGGCTGGGGGAAAGAAAAAAACTGCTCGCAAAGCAAAAACGACGGCTAAAACCAAAAAGAAAAGAAAATAAGTAAACAAAACAAGGGTAAATGGTAAATGGTATACTCCAATTACCAATTACGAGATACGAAAAATGGCAGAAGAGATACTAAAATTAGGTATTCCGGCGGGCAGTCTGCAAAAGGCGACAATCGAACTTTTCGGCAAAGCTGGATTCCATATTCTGGGTTCTGAAAGAAGTTATTTGCCGACTATTGACGACGAGCAGATTAACCTGCTTATGCTGCGTGCCCAAGAAATGAGCAAATACGTTGCGAATGGCGTTCTTGACGCAGGCATTACCGGCTATGACTGGATAATGGAAAACAATTTGGATCCTCGCATGGGTGTGGTCGACAATGTAGAGTATGTCTGTGAACTTGCCTACAGCAAAGCCACGAGTAATCCCACCAGATGGGTGTTGGCTGTGCCTAATGAGTCGAAAGTGACTAAGCCGGAGGACCTGGATGGTTGTACAGTCGCGACTGAATTGGCCAACGTGACAAAAAAATATTTTGCAGATAAAAATATCAATGTAATGGTGGAATTTAGCTGGGGTGCTACTGAGGTAAAGGCTACCCTACCACCAGGTGTAATCACTGCGCCAGAACGGTATGAAAGAGGTAGTTGGACCAATGCTACGATACAGGAACGGCTGGTGGATGCGATAGTGGAGCTTACTGAGACCGGCACGTCACTGCGGGCAAATAATCTGCGGATAATAGATACCGTGATAGCCTCAACAACAAGACTCATCGCAAATAAAGCCGCCTGGCAGGATAAATTCAAGCGGGAAAAAATAGAAAATATCTCCATACTTCTTAATGCCGCCATCGACGCCGGCAACAGAGTCGGTTTGAAGATGAACGTAAAAAAGGCCGATTTGGAATCGATACTGAAAGTACTACCCGCTGAAAAGAGCCCTACAATTTCGAGTTTGGCCGATTCCGATTACGCCGCAGTAGAAGTGGTCATCGAAAATAAAGTCGAACGGTCGCTGGTCCCGGCTCTGAAACGGGCAGGAGCCTCAGGCATAATCACTTATCCTCTCAATAAGGTAATCCACTAAATAGTTGGTAGTTCGTAGTTGTGAGTTCGGAGACTACGAACTACGAACAATGAACTACAAATAAGGAGAGTAGATACGATGAAGTTAAAAAATAAATATGTAGGGGCAGGCCCAAGTGTCTGCCCAGGGCAACCACATGGTGTTGCCCGTACGGCTCTGTTTTTTCTGTGCCTGTTAATTGCTCTTTGTCTTTGCTGCCGGGCAAAGGACCAGGAAGCAGATGAAACAGCCGATAAGCCTGTCCTGAGAGGGATGCCCCCTGGTGCAAATGTCTCCGCTTGGGGACGCCTCTCGGCGGTTGCGAAAATAGACGATTACGTTATCACAAAAGAGGAGCTTGAGACAAGGCTAATGATGGAGCTTCACCCCAAGCCTTACGAATACAGAAGCGATGCCGAGCCGCCTAACGCCAAAACAGTGCTTCTGAAAATGATAGCAGAAAAAGCGATGACAATAGAAGCTCGCAAGGAAAACTATCTGGAAGACGAAGCAATCCAAGCGTCGCTCAAGCACTTTAAGGAAAGAAGGCTTGTCAACTCATTGGTAGAGACTCATCTGCAGGGCAAAATAACGGTTACAGACACAGAAATAGATGAAAAGATAAAAGCCGACCCCAAGTTGGACCGAGAACGCGCAAAGGCAATGCTCTCAAGGGCAAAAGCCAGCATACTCTTCAGCCAATATTACAATGACCTGTGCAAAAAGTTCCACTTTGAAAAGGTGAGCGATAATTTCCCCAAAGCAGGCCAAATCCATCAAAGATTATTATTTCGTCCCCAAAAACCCCGCAAAGTTGGATTTATTCGCGTCAGTCAAGTAAAAGACGAGTTGACGCCGGAAGAAAAAAACATTGCTCTGGCAACGTATGATTATGGAAAAGTAACGTTGAAGGACTGGTTCGATGCATTGTGTGAATTATCTCCGCCGAATCGGCCCAGAGACTTGAATACTCTAATGGGTGTTGAACGATTATTAGACAGAGCTTCGAAGATGCCGATTCTTGTCTC
>DATLBB010000314.1:0-11760 GCA_035527155.1 Sedimentisphaerales bacterium | reverse complement strand
CAGGATTGATTTTAGATTAGTAGCTTATAAAAGGCGGTTTTTTGGAATAGTTCTATGAAGGCGGTTGTACTGACCGGCATCAATCAAATGGAGTTGAGGAACGTGCCGGACCCTACTATCGAAAAGGGCAATGATGTTCTTCTAAAAGTTGAGATAGTGGGTGTCTGCGGCTCCGACGTGCACTACTACGAGACCGGCCGAATCGGCAGACAAATTGTTGAGTACCCTTTCATAATAGGACATGAGTGCTCAGCCACTGTCAAAGCAATCGGCAGCTCAGTTACCCGTGTTAAAGTCGGCGACCAGGTCGCGGTCGACCCCGCAGTATGGTGCAACCAGTGCGACCAGTGCAGGGTTGGCAGGGAAAATACCTGTCAGGATTTGCGTTTCCTCGGCTGCCCCGGGCAGGGGGGTGGATGCCTGTGCGAGTATATTATTATGCCGCAGGAGTCCTGTTTTCCAACCACCGGTGCTATTACACTGGAACAGGCGGCTTTATGTGAACCTTTTTCTATTGGTGTATACGCGGTCAAGAGTGCCCACGTGCCGCAAAACGCTAACATAGCCATCCTTGGTACAGGGCCAATCGGCCTTAGCGTTTTGCAGGCCGCAAGAGCTGAAAAGGCCGCCAAAATATATGTCACAGACAAAATTGATACGCGTCTTGAGGCCGCACGAGGTGCCGGTGCCGACTGGACAGGCAATCCTAATCACGTTGACATCGTCAGCGAAATTGTCACTGCTGAACCGCTCGGTCTCGACGTTGTTTTCGAGTGCTGCGGCCAACAAGAGGCGCTGGACCAGGCCTTTGACATATTAAAGCCGGGCGGCCGACTTGTCATAATAGGAACTGCCAGGCAGGAGCGCATCTCTTTTGATGTTGACACGTTTAAGCGACAAGAACTTTCCATAAGTTATGTCCGCCGCCAGAATCATTGTGTCCAGGCAACGTTGGACTTGATTGAAACCGGACAGGTTAGTGTTGACTTCATGGTAACCCATCATTTTCCGCTCGAAGAGACGCAAAAAGCGTTCGACCTGGTGGCGGGCTATCGTGATGGTGTAATTAAAGCTATGATTGACCTGTAAATGTGAGTAAAAAATAATCTTTTGGAGACCGAACTGAATGAGTTGGCTTAATCTTGAAGGTAAAGTCGCAATCGTTACCGGAGGTGCTTGTGGTCTGGGCAGGGCTGTCTGCGAAGGATTAGCCGAGGCCGGCGCAAACGTTGTTGTTGCTGATATAAATGAAGAAGGCGCGAAACAAGTCGTTTCCGATTTGAAGAGCAAATTCGGCGGCAATCATATTACTACAGCGACCGATGTGACCAGCAAAGAAAGCGTCGATGCTATGTTACAGGCGACTCTCGATACCTTTGGCAGCGTTGATATACTGGTCAACAATGCGGGGATAAACATCCCGAGGCTGCTTGTCGACCCGGCAGGCAAAGAGGAGTTGACCGAGGAGATTTGGGACAAGGTCGTTCTAATAAATCAAAAGGGGGTCTTTCTGTGTGCACAGGCTGTTGCAAGGGTGATGATTAAATCAGGCAGGGGAGGGGTTATTATAAATATGGCTTCGGAGTCAGGTATGGAAGGCTCGGAAGGTCAAAGCGTCTACGCCGCGACGAAGGCAGCCATTTACAATCTGACCCGATCCTGGGCAAAGGAACTCGGCAGGCACAATGTCAGGGTCGTCGGCGTGGCCCCGGGGATACTCGAAGCGACCGCGCTGCGGTCCGAAGAGTACGAACGTGCACTGGCCTACACGCGCGGAATCACCATCAAAGAACTGCGGGAAAGGTATAAGAAGGCTGCTATTCCTTTGGGAAGAAGTGGCAAACTAACCGAAGTTGCCAACACGGTATGCTTTTTGGCCTCCGACCGGAGTGGCTACATTCACGGTACGGTCATAAACGTTTCGGGCGGTAAGACGAGAGCCTAAGCCTTGAGTAAAACGATTATATGGTTAAGGCGGGCGTCAGTTGAGTTAGAAGCCCGGACTCATCCCGGATTTACCAAGCTATGAGAACACTTATTTTTGCGGTAGCGGGTTATAATCTTGCCGAAACCGGCCGGATGCTCGAAATTGCCAAAGCAAAAGCAATTGGAAAAATGGGACGGCCCGAAAAATGCCGCCCGATTTCTTTATGAAACGTATGGGAAATAAAAAACTTAAAAAATCCGGAATCAAAATTATTGTCGGGACCTTTCTCGGCCCTTTTATACAAGGGACGCTCCTGTTTGTCTCAGCAGGCCATATTAACATACCTCGGGCATGGGTTTACCTTGTCGTAAGTTTTGTTGGCATGTTTGGAGGCATAACGCTTGTGGGCAAAGTCAATCCTGAGCTTCTAAACCATAGGGGCCAGTGGAAGAAAAAAACCGATACCAAACGATGGGACAAATTCCTGGTGTTTGCATTTGGCATCACGGGCTTTTATATTCTTCCCGTCGTAATTGGATTGGATATAAGGTTTCAATGGTCATACCTTGGCATTAATTTTACAATTGCAGGTATTGTCTTATTTATTGTCGGCTCTACTCTTGTTCATTGGGCTATGATAGTAAACACACATTTTGAAACAACCGTCCGTATCCAAAAAGACAGAGGCCATAAGGTAATAACAACCGGGCCTTATAAAATGGTAAGACATCCCGGTTATGTTGGAGCAATTTTGTGGGCCGTATCAGCACCACTCATTATTGGTTCTGTTTACGGATTGATCCCAGCGGGAATTGCCGGTCTTGTGTTGATCATCCGTACTTCATTGGAAGATAAGACGCTCCAGACCGAGCTGAATGGCTACGCCGAATATGCCGGAACGGTTAAGTATAGACTTCTTCCCGGAATTTGGTAATCTACAAATGCTGCCAAATTTCTTTATGAAGCTTTTGGCAAATAAATAGGGATTAGGGGCTTATGAAAAGAGCAAGTATTGTCAGCATTGGTAACGAGCTGCTCAGCGGTCAGACGGTGGATACTAACGCTGCATTTCTAAGCCAACAACTGCTTTCAATCGGCATACCTGTCGTTAGCTCTTACACTGTCGGTGATGACACAGATTCAATTGTTCGCTTATTTAACCTGGCGAGCAGCGATGCTGACCTGATTTTGGCAACCGGCGGACTCGGCCCGACTGATGATGATTTGACCCGACAGGCATTTGCGAAGTTCCTCGGCAGCGAATTGCAATTGCAAAAGGAACTTCTGGAGAAGATACAGGATTTTTTCACCAGCCGAAATCGGCAAATGTCCTCAACGAACAAGATTCAGGCATATATACCAGCGGGCGCGAAAGCCCTTGCGAACAATCTCGGCACAGCACCGGGCATTATGGCCGAAGTAGAAGGAAAATTGCTCTTTGCTTTGCCCGGCGTACCATCGGAAATGAGGCAAATGTTTGAAGAATCGGTCCTGCCAGAGCTGCATGGACTTGCTGGTCGGCAAGCTATAGTAATACGAAAACTGAGATGTTTCGGAACAGGCGAGTCGAACATTGCTGAGTTACTCAGTCCGCTTATGGAGCGAGGCAGGAATCCGCTCATAAACAGTACAGCCTCTCGAGGCGTAATCACCCTGACAATCACTGGGACCGCAGAAAACAAAGATACAGCCGAACAAATGGCCGAAAAAGACGAAAAATTTCTCCGTAATAAGCTCGGAGAGCTGGTTTACGGCACAGGGGAACAGACTTTAGCTGAAGTCGTGGGTGAAAAATTAGCCCGGCAAAACAAGACAATCGCTGTGGCTGAATCGTGTACAGGCGGCTGCTTAGCCAAGCTGCTAACCGACATCCCGGGAGCGAGTAGATATTTTACCTACGGTTGGTTTACTTACAGCAACAGCGCAAAAACCAGCGAAGTTGGCGTACCTGCCCATTTGATTGAAAAACACGGCGCTGTCAGCAAGCAGGTCGCCCAGGCTATGGCTCAAGGCGCCAGAAAAAAAGCTGGAACAACCTTTGCAATCGGAATAACCGGTATAGCCGGACCAGCCGGCGCAAGCGAACAAAAACCTGTCGGCCTGGTATATATTAGTATCGATTCCGATAATCGATGTGAAACTAAACGCTTTGTTTTCTCCGGCGGTAGAGATACCATACGACTTAGAACAGCACAAACAGCCCTGAATATGCTCCGGCTAAAATTGCAGGATTGACTAACTGCTTTAATAATGTTATAATATAAGCTTGCCGGTGGTAGTTAAATTACAGGGCAAAATGGCAAAAAAACGCAGACATTTAGGCGAAATACTCTACAAGGCCGGGCTGGTAAAAAAAGAGGCGCTTATCAATGCCATTAAGGCTTCGAAAACCAATCATAAACGGCTCGGCCAGGTATTGCTCGAATCGGGCCTGCTCGACGAAGACACCCTAACCAAGGCAATCGCGAGGCAATTTGGCTTAAAATACGTTAGCCTGGATCAAATTACCATCACGCCTGACACGTTAAAGCTTATACCGGAAGACCTTATAAGAAGACATAATGTCCTGCCGCTTGCTATGAACAATGGAAGAATGGATTTGATTATCAGTGATCCATTAGATTTAGATGCGATGGACGCGGTTCGGTTTCGCTTGAATACCGAATTGGACTGCCGTCTTGCGAGCCCTTCGAGAATTCGTGCCTATATACAAGAGTCATTCGACAAAAGACAAAAGGACGAAGACGACAAACTAAAACATAGCATTGATGCGACTGCCGCCGAACTTGCCGAGGCCAGTAACGAGTTACAGGCAGAAGCCCTTCGTGCCCAGGCTGCAGGCGGTGTTGACGACGGTCCCATTATCAGGCTTGTAAATCTCATAATAGATAGTGCCTACTATATGCGGGCCAGCGATATCCATGTCGAACCAATGACCGATAGAGTACGCGTACGATACCGTGTCGATGGTGTCTGCCTGGAAAAAGACAACATCCCCAAGAATATGCAGGCACCCCTGACTACCCGCCTAAAAATTTTATCCGGTATGGATATTGCCGAAAAAAGATTGCCACAGGACGGCCGAATTAAGCGCATGATTGGGGGCCAGGACATCGACTTTCGTGTTTCAGCTCTGCCGGGCTACCATGGAGAAAGTGTAGTGTTGCGAATTTTACGGCCGGATGCGGTCAACGTCGGTATCCAGTCACTGGGTTTTGAACAGGATGATTATGAACGATTTCAGCGGATAATCAAAAGGCCGAACGGAATCTTTTTGGTTACTGGACCGACCGGCAGCGGTAAAACCACAACGCTGTATGCAGCACTGCAGGAACTTAACAAGTCGGACAAGAAAATTATTACGGCTGAGGACCCTGTAGAATACAACTTCGACGGCATGAATCAGGTTCAGGTCAAAGAAGAAATCGACTTGACATTTGAGAGAATTCTGCGGGCAATGCTGCGGCAGGCTCCTAATATCATACTCATCGGCGAGATTCGTGACGGTACTGTTGCAGATATCGCAGTTCAGGCAGCGCTCACCGGACACCTGGTGTTCAGCACACTGCACACAAACGATGCCGCCAGCGCCATTACACGTCTAATAGATATGGGTGTTAAGCCGTTCCTCGTAGCCAGCGCAATACAAGCCATTATGGCACAGAGACTTGTAAGAGTGATTTGCGATAAATGCAAAGTAATTGATGAAAATCCCGACCCATACCATTTACGATTACTCAACATTGACCCGGAAGATGTCGAAAGACATCCTGTCTACAAGGGAACAGGATGCAGCAAGTGTCAGGATACCGGCTTTAAAGGCCGAATCGCTATATTCGAGATGGTAGAAATGAACAACGAGCTGAGAGAATTGGCCTTTACAAAGGCACCTGCTACAGAATTGAAAAAGGCAGCGAAAGCAAGTGGAATGAGAACACTGATGGAGGACGGCAAGATCAAAATATTTAAAGGAACAACGACACCGGAGGAAGTGGCGAGAATAACGCAGGCAGAAGGCATTGTAACAAATTAGACAAGAATAGTTGTTGAGGGTTATCAAATGGCAACGGTTAATATGGACAGATTACTGCAGGCCTGTGTCACACAGGGGGGCTCGGATATACATCTTGTTATAGGACGACCACCGGTATTGAGGATAGACGGCCGGCTCAGGTCGCTGGAAACCAAGGTACTTGAACCGGACGATACTGTAGCTTTAATGAAAAGCATCACGCCTGACCGAAATCAACAGGAACTTCAGGAAGAGGGTGGAACCGACTATGGCTTTGCCTTTGGCGAGGAAGCAAGGTTTCGCGTCTCCATTTTTCGACAAAAGGGTAATATCTCGCTGGTCCTACGTCTTATCCCAACGAAAATTATGTCTTTTGATGAAATAGGCTTGCCCACGATTTGCGCCGCTTTGTGCCGCAGGCCGAGAGGAATGTTTTTGGTTACAGGCCCAACCGGAAGCGGCAAAACCACTACGCTGGCTTGTATGGTAAACTATATTAACGAAAACTTTGACCGCCATATAATAACCATTGAAGAACCGATAGAATATTATCACGGGCACAAAAAATCCATTATTAATCAGAGGGAAGTCGGTGTTGATGTTCCGAGCTTCGGCGAGGCGCTAAGACGCATTTTAAGAATGGACCCTGATGTGATTCTCGTAGGTGAATTGCGGGACCTGGAGACAATCGAGTCAGCTATCAGGGCTGCTGAAACCGGCCATCTTGTCTTTAGTACCTTGCATACCACAAGTGCCGCAGGTACGATTACCAGAATTATTGATGTTTTCCCTGTAAACCAGCAGGAGCAAATTCGCATTCAGCTAAGCAGCAATTTGATAGCCGTTCTCAGTCAGGCCCTTTGTCCTTTAGCTGTCGGCAGAGGACGAATTGCCGCCTATGAGTTCATGGTTGTAACTCCTGCAATTGCCAATCTTATCCGCGAAAACAAAACTTATCGAATCGATTCGAGCATTCAAACGGGCAAAAAATTGGGAATGCAGCTTCTCGATGAGCACCTCTGGCAGCTTTATGATATCGGCAAGATTTCTTTAGAGGAAATGCTGGCACAGAGCCGTCAGCCGGGCATGCTGCAGGACAAAGCTACCACTAAACAGAAAGCCATAAAGACAAAGGAAAAGAGAAAGGCTGCAGCGAAGGAAATGGAGGACATCGGCCCAATCTTTCGGGCCTGATTGCCTGCGAACAAAACGGATTTTACAAAATACCAGCGAGAAAGACAGACTTGGCTGGTATTTTTTTATATCTTGACTACGAGGCAACGAGCTCGACCTTATGATTTCTCAGCGCAATGCGGTTGGGAAAGTTAAAGGTAAATTGCAGCGGAGTAACAGATTCAGGACAAAATGTACGGTCAACAAAGCGAAATTGCGATATGAGGACATAAGACAAATGTAGTCCTAATAACTAAATGTCCAAGCTGTAATTTATTTGTAAAAAAGACTTTAATGTTATATAATAGAGAAGATATGAAACGGAACTGATTATAGAGGACAACTGAGATGGGAAAAATCGAAACATCACATAAGCTCCCTCCTATGGAGCAATTAAGGGGCAGAACACTTGGCAGGATACTCATAAAAATGGGTGTTCTAACCAGGGAGAAGGTCCATGAATGCTTAAAAACACAGAAACAGCGGCATCAGACTATACAAATAGGCCAGATATTCCTTGAGCTTGGCTTGGTTGATGAAAAGCAACTGCAAATTGCACTTGCAGCCCAGCGGGGAATGGAATATGTAAACCTCAGCGACATCGACATTCCTCTTGATATAATCGAGAAGGTGCCGGCCCAAATGGCAAAGACATATCACATCGTACCAATCAAATATGATAAAGAGCAAAACGAGTTGACCATCGCTCTTGACAATCCCGACAATTTCAGAGCAACCGATGATTTGAGTACGCTGATGGGTTTTAAAGTTACGGCGAAGGTAACCGACACGAAAGCGTTGGAAAAAGTTCTGAGCAAGCATTATGAAGCACAGGAAGAAAATATCAACGAACTTATAACTGAAATACAAGGCGACACTTTCCTTGCAGAATTTGACGGCAGGAACCAAAGTATCGACCTGGATGAATTAAAGGAGCTGTCAGAGTCAAATCCTGTCAAAAAACTACTCAACCTTGTTCTGCTGCAGGCAATTCGCGATAAGGCATCGGATATTCATTTTGAGCCGTTTGAAAGTGAGTACAAGATGCGTTACCGTATTGACGGCGTTCTTTATGAAATGGTTCCGCCGCCGAAGTACATCGCTGCGGCGCTTAGCTCGCGTATAAAAGTTATGGCAAACCTGGATATCGCTGAGAGGCGGTTGCCACAAGATGGTCGAATATCACTGACGGTCCAGGGCAAGCCAGTTGATTTGCGTGTTAGTGTTCTGCCTACAATGTTCGGAGAAAGTGTCGTACTGCGTGTTCTGGACAGAAGTCAGGTCAGTTTTGATTTGGGAAAACTGGGATTAAGGCAGGAAGATCGTGATTTAGTTCGTCAACTCATACACAAACCCAATGGTATTATAATTGTTACTGGCCCCACGGGATGTGGCAAGACTACTACTCTTTACTCGGCCATGAATGAGCTTAATAACATTGAAACGAAACTAATCACCACTGAGGACCCTGTAGAATATGACATTGACGGTCTTATTCAGGTTCAAATGAAACCGGAAATCGGGCTGACATTCGCAAGGTGCCTGAGGAGTATACTCCGGCAGGACCCTGATATTATATTAGTTGGTGAGATTCGTGACCTTGAAACAGCGGAAATCGCAGCCCAGGCGTCCTTGACAGGCCATGTGGTGTTCACAACGCTACACACAAATGATGCCCCGAGTTCGGTAGCACGACTTTTAGATTTGGGAGTTGAGCCATTTCTTCTTACTGCTACTATCGAAGGCATAGTTTCCCAGCGATTGGTTAGGAAGATATGTGAGAAGTGCAAACAGGCGTTCGAACCGACCGAAGGTCAATTATCGGAATTGTCACTTACACCGGATGATATTAAGGGCAAGAAGTTTCATTATGGCCAGGGTTGTAACAAGTGTAATAATACCGGTTATAGAGGACGAACGGGTATTTTTGAGATTATGGTATTCAATGATGAAATTCGTGACTTGATAATGCATCAGGCTTCGACAAATGTGTTGAGGGCTGCTGGAAAAAAGAATGGAATGAGACTGTTGAGGGATAACGGCCTGGCTGCAATCTATGATGGGATTACAACTATAGACGAGGTGGCAAAAGAAGCTACTCTGGAGGGATAAGAAATTAGAATCAAAAAGGGAAATATTAAAACGTAAAGAATTAGAAAACTCAAAGGACCGTTGTGGTTTATCGGAATAGAAAACGGCTGTCAATAAGCAGTTTCTTATCTTTTGCCGTTTTACATTCCGAGGGAGGTGTTCAGAATGCCTGTTTTCAAATATGAAGCGCTGGACTCGCAGGGCGTGGCAATAAAGAATGAAATAGAAGCCCTGAGTCAGAAAGAAGCAGTAAGCAAAATACGAAATTTGGGTTATTTTCCCACGAAGGTCCACGCACGCGGTGTCGAAAAGAAAGCGGCGGCCAAAGCTTTTGCAAGACCAAAAAGCAGGCGTGGTGCCAGCGGCAAAGTCAAAGTCAAATATATAGCCCAGTTTGCGAGACAACTTTCCACGCTGCAGGACGCGGGGCTGCCTATATTGCGTTCACTTCGTATCTTGCAGGACCAGCAAAAAACGGGAACATTCAAAAAGGTCATTGGTTATGTGGGCGATGACATCGAGGGGGGTTCAACGCTCTCGGAGGCAATGGGCAGATCCCCAAGGGCTTTTGACCGGCTGTTTGTCAATATGGTGGCGGCCGGCGAGACCGGCGGCGTGCTGGACCTGATATTGTCCCGTGTGGCTGACTTTATGGAAAAAGCGCAGAAGCTTAAAGGCCGAGTTAAAAGCGCAATGGTCTATCCTTGTGTGGTTTTGGCCGCGGCTTTCACAATTCTGTTGTTGTTAATGTGGAAAGTAATACCGCAGTTTGAGGCGGTGCTGACTGAGATGACGGAGGGTGCTGAGCTGCCAAAGATAACGCAATATGTGCTCGGAGTGGCCGACTGGATCGCAAAAAGATACGGCTGGGTCATCCTGCTGGCAACGCCGTTTGCAATAATTTTTCTGGTTAGACTTATAAAGCAGTTTCGTACCGGCAGATTCGTTCTGGATACCATCAAATTGAAACTGCCGGTGGTCGGTCAACTCAGCTCTAAAGTGGCTGTTACGCGATGGACAAGGACATTGGGAACATTGATTAGCGCCGGTGTGCCAATCCTGGATGCCATTAACGTTACACGCGAGACAGCAGGGAACGAGGTTTTTGCCAACATGCTCGGCAATGTTCACAACTCTATCCGGCAGGGTGACACGTTTGCCGGCCCGTTACGGCAGTCCAAAACCGTTGACCTGATTGTCTCCAACATGGTTGCTGTAGGCGAGGAAACAGGTGACCTGGACAAGATGCTTCTGAAAGTGGCCGACAATTACGACGAGCAGGTTGACGTGCTGGTGGCCTCGTTAATGTCCCTGCTTGAGCCGATTATGATTATTGTGCTTGGCCTTGTCGTTATGCTTATCGTACTGTCGATTTTCCTGCCAATGATAACAATTATCACGAATTTAAACGTCTGACAAAGACTGAACAAATAAATCGAGCGCTTAATGCAGTAATCAAGGAGAATAAAGTGAAGCCAATTGCGAAACAACCCAACAAAAAAGCGGCATTTACTATCGTGGAGCTGCTGACCGTTATGAGCATCATCATAATTCTCATGGGCCTGCTTGCGCCGGCTATGACCAGGGTAAGGCGATACGCCAGAAAGGTGAACCAAAAAAACCAGTTCCACAGCATAGACGTTGCACTGGAGCTTTTCCGGGCCGAGTTCGACGGCTACCCGGATTCCGGAGCGCTGGACCCGTCGGGAGCATCTTACTGCGGAGCGATGAAACTTGCTGAAGCTATGGTGGGTCAGGATTTGTTAGGCTTTCACCCGGCTTCACGCTTCAGAGCTGATGGTTGGGATGGTTTTGGTAACCAGTTGTATTATTGTTCCCCACCCCCCCCTCCTCCACCGCCGGATAATATAAAAGCCAGAAAAGAGCATTACCTGCCGCTCGAAAATGCCAATGTCTACAAGCTGGAGGATTTGTATAGTAATCCTGGCCCATCATTTGCTCCGATTCAGGACAGAGTTGTCCTGTGCGATGTTTATACACGCGCAACGAATCTCACCACTGGAAAAAGGGTTGGTATGCCCATACTTTACTACGAGGCAAATACATCACGCACCGCACACGACCTTGTCAATCCGGATAATGCGCAAAATATTTACGATTATAAGGATAATAACGAGCTGGTCGGGCTTGGCAAGCCCTGGGACCCGGCCACCCCGCACACGCTTTTCAGCACCCCTGTAAAGTTCTATGAAAGTACATGGAACGAAAAGGTCAGCGCGATAACAAGGCCCTACAGGGCAGATTCTTTTATCCTGATTTCAGCAGGTTTTGACGGTGAATACGGCACGCCGGATGATGTGTTTAATTTCGAAGAAGATTAGTCCAGTGTTAATAAGTGCTTAGGAACGAAGAGAGCGGCGATGAAAAGAGCGATAGTTATTGGAGCAGTAATTGTTATGGTTCTGGCCGGTAATAACATGCAGGCTGCAGTTAGCGTAATCGTGAATGGTAGTTTTGAAGATGACGGCTATATACCTGATATCTTGGCCCAGGAGCTGAATGGCTGGAGTGACGTTAATGTGCCGGCGAGCCAATT
>DATLBB010000313.1:0-5665 GCA_035527155.1 Sedimentisphaerales bacterium | reverse complement strand
TAAGTATTGAAAAGCTGCGTTGATAAACCAAAGAGAAGCATCGACACTATTAAAGTAGGCGGTGCCGGTGCGGTCATCGAAACGATTTGGTATCATCCCTTCATCCACCGCTGCGGCAAAAGTGGTCAAAACAGACTTTGCCTCGGCGAACCTGCGGGTTGAGAGCAGTAAACCCGGCAAGGATATAAAAGTGTCTCTACCCCAGTCCGCAAACCAGGGAAAGCCCGCTATAACAGTGGTTCTGTGTGTGTGTTCGGGGGCCCCGTTTGTTTGGCGTCTTGTAATAAACTGGTCGGCAGCCAAACAAAGTGTTCTAAATTTTTCATCGCCGTTTTTTACAGCGGCAGTTACAATACTCTGGTGCCTGCGCAAATCTTTACGAGCTGCGTCAATATCGGCTTTTATTAACTGCTCAGGTTTGCAGCCCGCCCCCGGCAGACTCAACTGCGCCCAGAAAATAATTTTGGCTGGTTCGCCCGCTGGCACTTGGCACTTAAAAAAGCCGGGCGTCCACAAATCTTCGGTAAAATCCTGGCCTCTTTGTTTCTCGTTACGATATACAAAATTAAACCACCATTGCTCGTCCTTTTCGAAGTGCATAGAAGGACTGCTCAAAAATAATTCACAACTGCCCGGAACATCATGGCGAATCAGCACACTGTCCCCATGCCATCTTGAACATAATGGAGCATCAGACTTTTGCAGTGTGTGGAAATCCCTTAGGCCAACAAATGGACGCGAAACGAACTCCGCCGGCTCTTGCACATTGCTAAAATCATAAACCAGGGCAACCATATCCGTTTCGCGGAGAAGGTACACTGATTTAGTCAGTCGAAGTTTGTCCAATTCATAATCAAAATGCAGCCCCGTATCACGACGAATCTGCACAAGATGCGTGAAACCTTGCGGCGCAAATTTGTCTTTGAATTCAAAAGTTGAAAGGTTAAATACCTTTCGCCGGCCATGATTTTGCGACGCGCCCAAAGGGGGACAAAGCCGGGGCTCTCCCTTAAATATCACCATCTCCAGGCATTTAGCCAGCGCCATTATCCTGTTAGCCGGTGGGTTAAGCGAGCCGATGAGCAGGCCATGATATTCTCTCGTATTGCAACCGACAATTGTTGACGATGAGTAGCCGCCGCGCTCATTAGTCAGCAGCCATTCTTTGGTCAACAGCTCCTCAACAGGCTCATCTGCAGTGGATATAGACACAGTTGCTGCGTTGTCGCCTTTTGGCAATGTTGACATCTTGTATCCTGCATTTGGTATCTCGGCTCTCGTATCCTGTACCTCGAACCAGATTGTCTTTACGATTCACGAGATACGCATTAATTTTACGAACCGCCTAAAGGTGGGCAGAATAAACCCCCGTTGCCTGCTCCGTTAGATGATTTTTGCCCGTTAGGGCCTTGTCGGTAATACTATTTGCATCTAACGGGGCCTGCCTTAAACAGCGGCTTTGGAGATTGCTCAACACGTTCATAAAGTTTATATAAGAGTCGTAAGGTGAGTTATACGGATTGAAGTACTTATGTACATCACCGTCCGCAAAGTACTTTGTGCACATATAATAAAAATGGTCTGATACCTGTAATTTGCGCCAGTCTGCAATGATTTTTTCGTCGCTGGTTGTCTTGACTTCATTTTCCAGTCGATAGAGCTCGTGAATGGCGTTGGATTGCATTGCATTTCCAAGCCAGGCCGAGAGGTCTCTTTCGGTATCGGCCCAGCTTATCAGATGCGGCACATCAACCGTGTCGACGGGCTCATAACACTGAGCTATTTCACTGGGCGTTTTGAAATCGTTGTCCGGATGCTTTAGAATATGTTCCGGAAGGTGCCGCATAAAATCGAATATGCCGGTATCTTCCCATTGATGTTCGCCAAACGTCTCATAATCCAAAAACAGGTTGACAACGTTTCCGTTACCATTAACATTGCTTATCCATCGGGCGAACTTCTCTGCCGTCAAAGGCCATTCCGCCCAGCCACGGTTGGAAAATCTAAAAGCAATATCGTCGCTGAGTGAATAGTTTTTCAACAGCAGTTTGAGTTTGCTGCAGCCTTTGGGGCGGTAGACAAAATTGGGACTTCGTAAGCCTAAGATGTGGCTTGCTCCTTCGCTCAAGATTGCGTCGAAGGTACCCATTGACTCGACGAGGGCAGCCAGGTCATTATTGTATATCAGCTCCGTATTTCTAAACACCCGAGGTTTTTGACCGAAAAGATTGTCGATGGTTTCGATGTGCTTGTTGACCTGCTCGATAAATTCATCGCGCGAGTATAAAAAACTTAAACTGTGATAATACGTCTCTGCCAAAAACTCCACGCAGCCGGTTTCCGCCAGAGCATCAAAAGTGCTCATAACTTCCGGCGAAAACGAAAGCAGTTGCTCCAGTAACACGCCGGTCAAGCTGTACGCTATCCTAAATCTACCCTCACATTGTCGTATTATATCCAGAAGTAATCGATTGGCTGGAAGGTAACATTTATTTGCCACCTTCCTGCAGATGGAAGAATTTTTATAATCGTCAAAATATTGAGTGTTTTTGTCAAATACCGTATAGTGCCTCAATCGCAGGGGCTGATGCACTTGAAAATAGAAACATATCGAAGCCATATTTCATATCTCGCATCTCGTGCGCGCCCTCACGAGATACACTTCTCAAACCGCAACTAATGCCTCTTCATAAATTTCAATACACTTTTGCGCGCTGTCCTTCCACCGTAGTTTTCTCACCTCAAAATTGCCGTGGTTTCGCAGCGTCATTTCCAACGGTGGATATTTCAATACCGCAACAATCTTGTTGGCAATCTCGTTGACATCCCAGAAGTCAACTTTCAGTGCATGCATCAAAACTTCTGATACGCCACTCTGCTTGCTTATTATGACAGGCACATCGTTGCCCAGCGCCTCCAGGGGTGCAATCCCAAATGGCTCTGATACCGAAGGCATCACATATAAATCAGCCATTTTATATATCTTTTGGACCTCTTCACCGCGCAAGAAGCCCGTGAACAGGACCTTCTGCCCGATGCCGAGTTCCGCCGCCATTTCAACGGCCCGGTGCATTAAATCGCCGGAGCCGGCCATAACAAACTTGACATTATCCATCGTATCCAGGACTTTCTTGGCCGCCTGGAGAAAATACTCCGGGCCCTTTTGCATCGTAATTCGGCCTAAAAACAAGACGATTTTCTCATCTTTGTCGATACCGGTGTCGCCTAAAGACCAATTGTCGCTGCCGTTGCGCTCCACACCGTTATATACCACTTCAACTTTTTCGCCGCTAATGCCATATCGGCTGATTATAACATTGCGGGTAAAATAGCTAACAGCGATTACTTTGTCCGCCCGCTCCATACCTTCGCGCTCGATGTCGTAAATCATCTGGTTGACATGCTCGCCGCTCCGGTCGAATTCTGTTGAATGCACATGCACAATTAGAGGTTTTTCGCTCACTGCCGCAACTGCAATACCCGCAGGATAGGTCATCCAGTCATGAGCGTGAACAATGTCAAACTGCTCATTTTCAGCTAATTGGGCGGCAACCGCAGCATAACGGTGGACCTCGGCATACATATCGTGTCTGTAGTCTATATCGCCGGAAAATTGGCTGCTTGCTATGGCGCTGCCACCATGTTTCTGTCTCAGCTTTTCCTCGATTCGCCGCTGGTAAACATCAGGCGTTGAATATGGCTGCAGTGGTGAGTTGATAGTGCGAAATGCTACGTTTTTCAACTCCGGAAAATGCAGGCTGCTCATGGACATCCCTGATTCAGGCGTGAGCAGCTTCACATGGGTAGCATATTTGCTTTCGACCATCCTTGGCAGAACAAAAGAAACTTTTATGCCGAGCTGGTCCATCGCTTTGGTAAGTCCGTAGCAAGCCGTGCCCAGTCCGCCACTGATAAACGGAGGAAATTCCCAACCTAACATGAAAACTCTCATACAGTCCTCTGACTGGCTATTATAATAACCGCCTATTACAAAAGGACTTACAATTAGCCCTTTGGCTGCAGTCTGCACTTTTCCTGTTGAACAGCAAATTGCAATTTGCTGCTAAGCACTTTATATCGGCAGGAAATCACACAATCTTAATCTCACGCCGGCAAAAAATACTATTTTTTTGCGCTGATTCCCGATATATAAATCGGAATTTCGGCTTAGGCAAGTTCAATAATTTTTCTAAAAATGTGAATTATCATACTGATAATGAGGATTTTATGGGTCAATAGCGGAAATAGAACAATTCTATCAATAAATCCGATGAATTGAACCATTTGCTCTTAGGCCGGGAGTTGTTACCGCTGGTCAATTGTTCTCTCCCAAAACAGCCACGGATGGACAACTGGCAACACGCAGTCGAATATGCAGGCAAACCCAAATCAAAAAAAGCCGTTCCGCTCTGAAAAAAGCGGAACGGCCTTGAGCAAATAAAATAGCCGCAAACGTAAGATACGCAGCCAAAAGATGTTAGCACACAACTTGTTCGCCCTGTTAGAAGTAAAATGCCAAATGGCTTCTACAAATCCTGTGCCTTGACTGTGCTGCGACGGTTGGCCTGGGTTCGAGCAATAGCATCATCAAGCATACAATATACCTTATCACTGATTGCTCCGAGCGCGTCAGATGAGGTCATCATCTTCTTGCTCTTGATGTAGGCCTTAACTTTACTGGCTACAATTAAAGACTCTTTTGTCTCTGCCATTACAAAAATCCTCCCTGTTAAAAAAGTTAAATTCTTATAGCCCGGTACGAAATCCTTGGGTCCGGCGCATTGTCAATTGTCGTTATTACAAGAAGGCGCCGGAATTTGCAACAAAAAAACGCTCAAACGCTAAATTTTTGTGGTCATAGAGCCGATAGAAAAAAAAGTGCTTAAGAAAATCCGGCCTGCAAATCAGGCTTTTTCTTATAAACTCGTGTTTTTTTATAATTTAAGCGGTTTATTTTGACGAACATATTGGGACGAACGATTCTTCAGGGCCTATCTCGGCTCGCAGGGGTAGAGTGAATTTGTTGTGGAGAAATAGAATGACTAAGCGTTCCAGAAAAAAACAAAAATCGCAGGCTAAACTCCAGGATTTCGTAGCCGTTACTTTTGTCGAGGATTTGGAGCAGGCAAAAGAGTATGAAACTCTCCTGAAAACCAATGATATTCCCGCTGTGGTAAGTAAGCAAAACGAACCATCAATGGATACTAAAGCCATTGCCGTAATGGTTCCCGAAGATTTTCTTGATGAAGCACACGTAGTAATAGAGTCGCAGGATGCCTATGACGATTTTTACGATTTTGCAGTAGAAGACGAAACCGACGATGATTTTGACAGCGACCTTTTCGAGGATGATTTCTAATCTATGGATAAAGAACACTTCACAGAGCGTCGGAATAATACAGAGCGTCGCAACAATGAAGACCGCAGGAAAAGCGTTGTTGACAGGCGTTTGGGACTGGATCGTCGGCGTGGACCAGGCAGACGAAGAACCGATGAGAGAAAATCTGCCGAAGAAGGACAGATGTCTGACGAGCAATTTCAGTTCCTTATGGCCATTGATGAGTATAAAAGAACAAATACCAGGCCCTTTCCGACCTGGACCGAGGTCCTTGAGGTGATAAAGGCGCTGGGTTACCGCAAAGTAGCCGAGCCGCAGTCGCTTAAG
>DATLBB010000312.1:0-3710 GCA_035527155.1 Sedimentisphaerales bacterium | reverse complement strand
GCTTTCTTGTTCGGCAGAACGCACAAAGTATCTCCTCGTGTACAGCAAATACCCCAGGAACCCAACAAGCGAGAGCCCACAAAACAAGATCATCGAATTACCCTGCAGTATACTATACTGCTTGATTGCATCAAGCTGCTGCTCTGGGAAATTCATCTTTTCATAGTAATCCAGCATACTTACACGCGAGAATGTAACACCCGCAGATACAGCCCAGCCAACAACCAATAAAACGGCACCCCACCACGCATTAATACTCAATCTGTACGTGCCCCAGGCGATATAACCGGACAGCAACATAACAACGAGCACTACCGCTGCACCTTTGGCCCCACTCAGGATGGAACCAAAGAATGGAATTGTCCATCCGTAAAGCCCCATAGACAACATCGAAACGGTCCAGAATCCAAACATCAAGCTCAAAGCAAGAACAGGCAGAGGACATTTGTCGGTCCAGCGAACCTTAGTGTCCCTGAACTCGCACGTCGCCTTTACATTCTTATTTCCATAGAACAGAACAAGCACTGCGGGAATAATGACGTAAAAGACCGCCATAAATCCGGTCATGGCATACTTCATAAAGATGGCCACCCCTTCTGGTATCTGCTCGTTGGCTCCCATCTTCTCGAACATATCAGGCATGAACAGCAGCACAAAAATAAACCCATTTATCCCGCCGATAAGCCAGAGCCATGAAGTAACCAATAAAAGCGCTCTTGCCCACCGTCGCGCTTTGATCGAACCGATACCCATACAGATGCACCAGGCAGCCAATACCACATAGAGCAGAACCGCAGGAATCATCATAGTAGGGCTCATAGCTGTAGCAGAACTTTTATCAAGGAAGGCCGATGCAATCATACCAAATATCATGAAAGGTATCATGAGCACACAAAATCCGCCGAATATAATCTGGAGGATTCCGAATACCATAAGTCCCGTCTTCATGTCCTTAAAATCTGAGCTTTGCAGCGTTTCTTCATAATCTGTCATATTTAATTTCTCCTGTTTTAATGTTGCCAACTACTACCATGTCCGATTACATAATTTCATACAATCGTAGTTAATCACACGGAAAAGTCAATATTGAAACCCTGGTTGAGGCAAAGAAATTAGATAATTCGCCTCTCCTGGGAAAAATTTTTCCTTTGACGGATTGGTTTTTGTTTTGCCGGTTAGCTTCAGATAATTGTAAAATAAAGCTGGCGTGAGCCGCAGTTTCATCCGAAAAAGTTAAATGAAATCCACGCACAGGCTTGGCTATGCGCGTGGGCTCCGAAGTTGCAAGCAGAGGCCAAATATGAAAGACGATAAGGTTACAAAAGCAAAGCCTTGCAGCAGTCAGGACCATCCCGAAGACCAGCTCGAAGAATATAAGGCCAGGTTCAGGGTCCTCTTCGACAATGTCAGCAGCGGAGTGGCGATATACGAAGCGAGAAACGACGGCGAAGATTTTGTCTTTGTGGATTTTAACCCGGCGGCGGAAGAGATCGACCATATCAAAAAAGAAAAGTTGATAGGTAAAAGTGTCGCTGAGGTCTTTCCCGGAGTAAAGGAGTTTGGCCTTTTCGAGGTCTTCCGACGGGTGTACAAGACGGGCACGCCCGAACACCACCCCGTTTCTATATACCAGGATGAAAGAATTGCAGGCTGGCGGGAGAATTATATATTCAGATTGCCCTCAGGACACGTTGTGGCCGTATACGACAATCTCACCGCGCAAAAACGAAGTGAATTACTGACTCGAATGACCGACCAGTGCTTCCGTGCCATTGCAGACTTCACTTATGGCTGGGAGGTATGGGTCGGTCCGGCTGGACGCGTTCTCTGGACAAATCCGGCCGCGGAGCGCGTCACCGGCTACAGCATAAAAGAGATTACGGCTATGTCGGATTACCCAATCCCACTCGTTTATACCGAAGACCGTGACCGGATGGGCAGAGCTTTTCGCTCCGCACTTAAAGGAGGTACGGGCAACGATGTCCAGTTCAGGCTTGAGCGAAAGGATGGCAGGATAATCTGGGCGGCAATGTCCTGGCAGCCCATATATGACAGAAAAGGAAATTCCCTCGGACACCGCGAGAGCATTCGCGACATCACCGACCGCATAGAGGCTGAGCAGGCCCTTGAAAAAGCCGAGCACGAAAAAGAAAAAGAAATCCAGGCCCTAAAAGCCATTCTCGATAAGCACGGCATAAAACAGTAAGGCCCACGGAGAAAACTCAATCAAAAAGTTGGAACTCAAATATCGGCCTCCTGTGGTGGATACATAAATCCGTCCTCTCCTAAGCGGTCACGTCCATTCGTCTTTCACAAAAGTCCGTATAGGCCGTCTCAGAAACCAGATAATCAGGAAAGCCGGCCAGCCACCAAATACGAAAGCTCCTACTACGATTGCGATAATTACGGGAACAGAAGGCGGCTCATCCGTAGTTATTATTGTCGATGTGATGCCGTAAGCCATACGAAGTATGATAAAAGATGAGCCAGCCAAAAGCAGAAGGACGCCAAACTTCTTTTTGAGGGCGACTCCCAAAACACCGCCGAACAACGACAGGCAGATAGCAAGCCTCCAGGGACTTGAAAGGGCTCGGATATTAGCAAGCGCGTAGAAGATGGCATATATCAAAGATATTATTGTTATAACGACAGGCCATACAGCCTCTTTCCTGGGTTTATCTTGATGCAGGTTTGCATCTAATGAAACTGCCATAGGTTTGAGCGACGTGCCGGGGACCAAAGAGCTGTCCTCTATTTTAGCCTTTAACGCCGTGCTTGCTTTAAAGCCGTTGAAGATGCAGTATAAAGCAAAGGCATGGAAGGCCATACCGAAGAAGTCTTTAACGACTAAGAACAGCATTGCGTCGAGTACATACAAGGTCATGCCGGTAACAAAGGCCCAGCGACGCCCCTTTTTCGACAGGAAACCGAATAAGGCAAAAACAGACGCCGCGATAACATCAAGGGCGAATGCGACTATCCTTGCGGTTTGGCCGGCATTTTCTCCCACCTCGAGTGCAATTGCATCAATGATTTGTGTGATTCCCAATCCGAAAAAGAAGCCCCATTCAATGTTTGCGAGAAATAATGCCGAATTCACTAAAGACAAACCGGCGATCCAAAAAAACCAGTTCGCGCCGCTTTCAACCTGCCTCTTGAGATTCAATATTTCAGCATCGGTATTCTTTTCCTTGAAATCTTGACTTTGCAGTCCTTCTTCATAATCGTCCATATCTCATTTCTCCTGTTTGTATGGTACGAATTCCTGCCATGTCCGACTACATAATTTCAAACAAGTTAATTTAACAATAATCCGAGTGTTAGCGATTTTCAAGGTAATTCAAGACTCAAATTCCTTCAGAGGTTAGTTTCAATCAACGACAAAAAAGAAAAGCCCCCAGTGGGCCGGGGGCTAATTGAATCGGGTAAGCAAAACTCCGTTATTCTATAACGAATATGTTCTTCTTTTTGCACATGTCCTTCAGAATCTTCGGCCAAACGGTGGCACTGACCTCGCCGATGTGGGCCTTCTTCAACAGCAGCATAAATGTCCGCGACTGGCCGATACCCCCGCCGATACTCAGCGGTATCTCGTTGTTAATTATGGCCTGATGGTACGGCAGCTTCAGTAAATCAAGCTGGCCGGATAGCTCCAATTGCACCTTCAGCGTCTCTGCGGTGACGCGAATACCCATAGAAGTCAATTCGTG
>DATLBB010000311.1:0-10022 GCA_035527155.1 Sedimentisphaerales bacterium | reverse complement strand
CAAAGCCAAACAAAGCCAATCAAAGCCAATTTCCCCGCCCCCCGCGGCGAAACAAACCCAATTCAAACCCAAACAAACCCAATTTCAAACGGGGGCACTTACTCATCGACAGAATGAACCAGATTTATTGTGTTTGCAGCTTTTCTGTATCGTTCGATTCTGCCAAAATGGCACAAAATACGGACAATTGGAATTTGAGAAAAGGCAGCAGGAAAAACCTTAACCTCTTGAAATGCAAGAAGTTAAATAGCCTAAGCCGGCTGCGACCACTAACTGGCACGCTTTTTGCATATTCAAACCTTCAGAACTTTCTATATACTTTTGATAAGCAATAAAGCGAAAGGAATATAATCATGGCTAAAATCATTGGAATAGACTTGGGAACGACAAATTCTGTTGTTGCCGTAATGGAAGGCTCATCCCCGAAGGTTTTGGTTAATTCGTCCGGCTCTCGACTGACCCCTTCGGTGGTTGGCTTTACAGACAAGGGTGAGAGACTCATCGGCCAGATTGCACGACATCAGCAGGTAACAAATCCCGAAAACACCGTTTTTTCCATCAAGCGTTTCATGGGCAGACGCCACAGTGAAGTCTCCGCGGAGGAAAAGATAGTCCCTTACAAAATTACCGGCGCCTCGGAAGAGTTGGTCAAGGTCCACGCACGGGACAAGGAATACACACCACCTGAAGTATCGGCCATGATTTTGCAGGATTTGAAAAAGACCGCCGAGGATTATCTGGGCGAAAAAGTCACCAGTGCCGTTATTACCGTGCCGGCTTACTTTAATGACTCACAGCGCCAGGCTACAAAGGACGCCGGAAAAATAGCAGGCCTGAAGGTCGAGCGAATTATAAATGAGCCTACCGCTGCAGCGCTTGCCTACGGGCTTGAGAAGAAAAAGAACGAAAAGATTGCTGTCTTTGACTTCGGCGGCGGAACATTCGACATTTCGATTCTTGATATCGGCGACGACGTCGTTGAGGTCCTCAGCACACATGGCGATACGCACCTCGGCGGAGACGACCTCGACGAGGCGCTTATAAACCATCTCGCTGACGAGTTCAAAAAGACCGAAGGCATCGACCTCCGCGATGACCCCATGGCACATCAACGTCTAAGAGAGGCTGCCGAAAAGGCAAAATGTGAGCTGAGTTCCCAGCTTGAAACCACGGTCAATTTGCCCTTTATCACCGCCGACGCCTCTGGGCCAAAGCACCTGCAGATTACCATCACACGCAGCAAGTTCGAATCGCTCGTTGAGCCGATACTGGAAAGGTTAAAGGGACCCTGCAAGACAGCTCTGGAAGATAAGAAAGTCTCCGCAGCAGATATCTCCGAGGTTCTCCTGGTCGGCGGCTCCACAAGGATTCCCAAGGTACAGGAGATTGTGAAGGACATCTTCGCTAAAGAGCCGAACAGAAGCATCAATCCTGATGAGGTCGTCGCGCTCGGTGCCGCAATTCAAGGGGCAGTCCTCGCGGGCGATGCCGGCGTAAAAGATATTTTGCTTTTGGATGTAACGCCCCTTTCGCTGGGCGTCGAGACACTCGGCGGCGTTATGACAAGATTGATTGACCGAAACACTACAATCCCAACCAGCAAGAAGGAAATCTTCTCGACCGCTGCCGATGGTCAGACCACCGTCGACATCCATGTCCTGCAGGGAGAGAGGGAATTTGCTACCGACAACCGTACGCTCGGCAGGTTCCAGCTTGCCGAGCTACCGCCGGCTCCAAGAGGCATTCCGCAGATTGAGGTTGCATTTGATATCGATGCTAACGGTATCTTGAGCGTTTCGGCAAAGGACCTCGGTACAGGCAAGCAGCAGTCCATTGAGATTAAATCCAGCTCTGGCCTGAGCGGAGAAGAGATAAAGAAGATGACCGTCGAGGCAGAGGCCCACGCCGAGGAAGATAAGAAAAAAAGAGAAGTTATTGATTTGAAGAACCAGGCCGACCAGTTGATTTATTCAACCCAGAAAACACTCAAAGACCACGGCGACAAGGTCTCCGCTGAAACTCGCGGCAACATCGAAAGTGCAGTCAACAACTTGAAAGAGGTTGTAAAAGGCGAGGATGCCGATGCGATAAGGAAGGCCACTGAAAACCTCGCAAACGCCGGCCAGGAATTGGGCAAAGTGCTTTACGAAGAAGCGGCAAAAAAGCAGGCAGCCGCAGGCCCGCAGCCTGGGCAAACACCCCCGCCACCACCGCCTGAAGGTGAGGTTAAAAGAAAGAGCGGAGACGATGTAATCGACGCCGAATTCGAAGCTAAAGATAAATAATAAACCGAGTAACGAACGGTTTTTGACTCCTTAAAAAAAAGCAGGCGAAGTTAAAAGAAAGGGCAAAGACGACGTAATCGATGCTGAATTCGAAGCTAAAGATAAATAAAAAACCGAGTAACGAACGGTTTTTTGACTCCTTGAAAAAAAGCACAGGTAAGCTGATTACTTGTGCTTTTTTTCTGCACTTATTTTCCTATACAAAAACGACTGAATATTCTTTCCAATATCTGCTCATCAGCCCGCCAGGCGGCGGGCTGCTCTATATCGCAAAGGCCCTGGTAAGCCGCTCGCAGCATCATTGCGCTAACTTCATCATTCTCCGATTGCAATTCATTGATGGCTTCGCTGACATTCTCAATCGCCTCGGTGACCGCATGTTTATGTCTCGTTGTAAGCGCAACAGTCGATATCTGCTCTCGGATTTGTGACCCACGTCCTGTGCCGACGGTCAGCTCAACTATTTTTCTATCGAGCGCCTCTCGCAGCAGTTCAACGCCGGATAGGGTTTCTACAGAAATTGGCAAAAATCCCGCACCAAAATCCGGTTTGCTGTGGTCGCTCTTAGTATCGAGTCCTGAAAAACGCTTTGCCGTGCTCGATTTTGGTGCGGGACCGAACAAGTCATTTAGCTCGCCAAGCCGTTTAGCTAATACCTCTTCTGAGAGCAAATCGGATTTGGTTGCCACCGGTATCAGAATTTGTGGCTCTATGAGTTCTCGTATTAAGCTGTCTTCGGACCAGTCTGGTTTTGCGACATCCACACAAAATACGACCACAGAGCTGTTTCGCAGCGCCTCTATCGCCGCCTGCTGTGCCAGCTCATCGAGAATCGAGAATCGGGAATCGAGTATCGAGCATCGAGTAAGTCCTGCACAATCGAACAGCACGCATCTGCTGTGGGCCAGTGTCAACTCACCGGTCAGGACATCCCTTGTTGTCTTACGCAGCTCAGAGACAATACTTCTTTCTTTGCCGAGCAGTTTGTTCAGCAGACTGCTCTTTCCGGCGTTGGGCGCGCCTGCAATTCCCACCGCTGGTAAATCGACCACCTCTTCGTAGCTGACACTGCCCGATAACAGCCGTTCAAGCTCATTTTTTGTTTGCGTTAATCTTTCGACCGCATCCGGACGGCTTATAAACTCGATATCTTCCCCGCTGAAATCCAGGCCCGCCTCTATCAAGCTAAGGCAATCCATCAATTCTGAGCGTAGTTTTGTCGTGGTTTGTGCCAATCGCCCGGCCAGAAGTTTCTCCGATGCGGCCAATTGATACTTATTGCTGCTTACAACAACTTCATTTACAGCCTCGGCCTGGGTCAAATCCATTTTGCCGTTAAGATATGCCCGCGCCGTAAATTCGCCGGGCCCGGCCATACGAGGGCCTTTGCTCAACAGCTTACTCATCAGCGCCTCGGTGACAGCCGCGTTGGTATGGATGTGGATTTCGGCTACGTCATCGCCCGTATAGGAATGCGGAGCTAAAAATAGATACAGCTTGGCATCAACTTTTAACTCGGAATCGACAGCTATGCGTCCTGTGAAGAGTCCATTTCTATCTTTTGGGATTGGTGTGCTGAAAATCTGCTGCAATACGTCGGTTGTCTTCGGCCCGGTTAAGCGAACAATAACCCTGTCCCCTGACGTCGGCGAGCTGACAGCTACGATAGTATCGTTAAGGTCATACACCAGTTACATTCTGTAGAATGGTTTTGGCTTTTTCTTTTTGACTTTTCCGCCGGTTTTGCTCGTTGTCGCGACCAGGCCCTTTGACTCGGCTTCTTCTTTCTCTCGGATGTGCTTTCGGATGACGTGCTGCTCAAAAACGCCGGCAAACGTACTGGCCATGATATACAGGTTCACTCCCGACGGTGCTTTGTATAACATCAGCGGGAACAGCAGCGGCATCATAATCATCATCATCTTCTGCTGCTGGGCCACCTGGGGATTTGTCGCGGCTGTCGCCTGTTTGGGCATTAGTTTCTGCTGCAGGTAAAAGGCCACGCCCATCAAAAGCGGCAAAAGATTGAGCGATTCTATCTTCCAGCCTAACAAAGGCACAATTATTGGCGTTGAAAATCTATAAAGGGCATCCGGAACCGAAAGGTCAGTAATCCAAAAAGGCAAAAACGCAGCCCCTCGCAGTGCAATACTGGCGTACACCGCGCTCCAAAGAGCAATCCAAATCGGCATCTGCACCATCATCGGAAGAAAACCCATAATCGGCGAGGCGCCCTGTTCTTTATAAAGCGCCATTATCTGCTTGTTCATTTCGGCCTTGTTGTTGGCGTATTTTTTCTTTATCTCTTCAGTCTTCGGGCCAAGCTTAGTCATTTTGCTCATCGAGACCTGGCTTTTTTTGCTAATCGGATGCATGACAAGCCGAAACATGAATACTAAGATGATAATCACAACGCCGTAATTGTTGATAAAGCCGTACATCAATTTCATCAGCGCCAATATACCAAAGGCTATCGGATTTATAATCGCGGCAGGACAGCAAAAACAGGGCATAAAGGTTATCGTATGGACAAAGCCCAGCTTGTGATACAACTCGTTTTTATCGAAAAGGCCTTTGTCCTTCGGACCAAGATACAACTGAAAGTTATATGTTTTTTTGCTGTTGGCCTGGATGACCAAAGGCTGGCTGCTTGAGCCAATCTTCAGGTCCAACCCGACCGTCTCATCGCCGGTATTGGCAAGGCCGTCGGGATTGTAGAATCGGCCTGTTTTATCTCTTACCCAATCACAAAAGTCTTTACCCTCATCCGGAACAGGCACCAGTATGGCGGCGAAATACTTATTAACCGTAGCAGCCCAGAGGAAATCGGCGCCGGGTTTTTTCAGCCGTCTATCGTCGAGTTCTTTTGCCTTGCTGAGCTTTTTGGATTTGAGTCCCACGCTGGTCACCTGGCCTTGTGAATCTCTGAAGCCGCCCATGACCTGTCTCATATCGCTCCTGACAGCCTCTCTGCCCATGCCGACCGGCCCGGCCAAATTGAAGCGGGCTTTTTGTTCGATGTCGGATAGATTTTCGACAGTTAAAAAGCAATCCAAAAGATAGCTGCCGGGGAAAACGCGATAGGTTTTAATCAATTTAATAACCGGCTCATTCGTATCTTGAACTTTAATTGTCGCCTCGAAGCATGCCGTTTGTGGTGAGCCGTCCACCGCCTTTTCAACATCGTAGCTCTTCCAGTGCAGGTCTTGCAGAGGCAGCTCACGGCCCTGCTGAACAAGAGCCTCGTTTTGAAAGCCCTTATTTGCCATCGATAGAATCTCGGTGCCATCGGCTAATTTCACAGGCGAAAGAATCACTAACGGCTGGGGGTCTTTATAATCACGGTCGTCGAATCTGCTAAAGACCGCGCTCCTTATGGCTGCACCTTTTGAGCTCAATTCCACCAGTAACATAAAATTGCTCTTAGGGTCGCTTGAGCCTAACGTAACGCTCCTGGCCGGTGCGTGGTCGGCGCCGAAACCTGTCAAATCAGCCGCTTCCAGCGTCTGGTTTCTTACGGTATCTGCATTTTTATTCCCCCCACCTCCGGCTGACGTCGTTTGCTGTAAGAGTATGCAGGGTCGGCTTTCAGGCTGGCCGGCTTCAAAAATCCCGGTTTCATAAACAAGCCAGCCGCAAAACACAACAAAGCCGACCAAAATCGAAACTAAAACAATTTTCATAATCTCATCTTTCGTCCTTCGTCTCTCGTTCCTCGTTGCGAGCATCGAGTCACGAGACACGAATTTACCTTCCTTCCTGCAGCCTTTCGGCGTGGAAGTTGTCTAATTGTTCGATTGCCTTTATTTTTTTCATTGTAGTTTCAAAATCGTATTCCACTCGAACAAAGTGTACCTCATTTTCATCAACATACACATAGCTTGCCCGGTTGTCTTTGTCTCTCGGCTGCCCGACGGAGCCGATATTGATAATTGCTTTCTCGTCATCGATAATCGGATAAACGTTATTCAGCTCATTGGGAAGATAAAAATCCGGCTCATCAAGAAATACGCCCGGCATATGCGTATGGCCCACGAAGCAGATATGCTTGACACGCTCGAACAGCAGCCGGACCTTTGCAGGATTTGTGTAAACATCATCGGGAAAAATGTATTCATTAATCGGCCTTCTGGGGGAGGCATGAACAAAATCTATTATGGCTGCGCAGCTTTCCAGTTTTGTTTTGAGCGTCCGCCGCATCGGAAGCTCGCCCAAAAAGCTCCAGCGCCTTTCGTTGACCTCAGGCGGCTCGTTGTCATGGTCTGTTTCCAGAACAAAGCGGGTCCAGAAGCTTGCCTGCTCTGCTCCGTAATTAAAATTTGTCGGCTCGTAAAGGGTCGCGTAATCGTGATTACCCAGAACGCACCACTTGGTCTTTTCTATAATCAAATCCAGACATTCCTTGGGGTTTGCTCCGTAGCCGATGACATCGCCGAGACAATAAATCGTCTTGATGCCGCGCCTTTCGATATCAGCCAGAACCGTAGTTAAAGCCTCGAGATTTGAATGTATATCGCTTAGAACCGCAAACATACGCATCCTCAAGTAAATATTGGCCTTATCTTCCGTAAAACAATACTTAATAGCAAAAAATCTGCTGAAATGCCAGAATATTTATTGGCTTTCAAAGAAAAACAGGTTATAGGTCGTTTCAACAGTCGTTAGTGAACAGTGGACAGTGTTTAGCGAACAGGGATAGATTGATTCGCTTGAAATGACACAGGCCGTCATTGCCGACGGCCGGGCAATCTAAATATTGATGACTAAATACAGCTTGCTTTGGCTATCGTTAACGCTATAATACCGCGTACGAAATACGAAAGGGACCCCAAACGCAAAAATTCGTTTGGGAACAAGGACACGAAATACGAGAGACGAAATATGAAGCTTCTTGAAACTCGCGGGTTGATGAAGAAGTACTCCGGCAGGGCTGTTGTCAACGGAGTATCTATTGAGATTGGTCAGCGCGCAATTGTCGGGCTGCTTGGCAGAAACGGTGCCGGAAAAACAACATCCTTTAGAATGATTATAGGTATGATTACACCCAATGGCGGTCAGGTCTTGTTCCAGGACTGCGAAATTACAAAGCTGCCCATGTACAAGCGCGCCCGACTCGGTATCGGCTATCTTTCACAGGAGCCGAGCATCTTTCAGCGGCTCAGCGTCAGGGACAATCTCTATGCGATTCTGGAAACAATGTCTACCACCAAAGCCGAGCGCGACAGAAAGGCCGATATGCTCATTGAGCGTTTCTCACTTCGCGAGGTCGCTGACAGCCAGGGAAGGTTCCTGTCAGGCGGCGAGAGAAGAAAACTTGAAATCGCACGCGCTATGGTAACAGACCCTTCGTTGATTCTTTTGGACGAGCCCTTTACAGGCGTTGACCCTATTGCCGTCGGAGACCTGCAGCAGGAGATTCGCCGCCTTGTCGCTTCCGGCCTTAGTGTTCTCATTACAGACCATAATGTCGAGAGGACGCTTGAGATAGTCGATAAGGCCTACATAATCGACCATGGTAAGGTGATAGGCGCCGGCTCCCCGGCCGAGATCGTCCGAAACGAGACGGTAAGACAGCACTACCTCGGCGATATATTCGCCGGCGACGAATTCGACGATAAATAAGTATGAAGCATCGAGTGTCAATCCGCGAGTAGCGAGATACGAGAAATGATAGATATTGAAAAATGTCGAATCACGCATTATCCGGCTGGCGTTTTAGCTAAAGAGGCGTTGCCCGTCGAAAAAATCGACGATAATATTCGTCAGTTGGTGGAGAAGATGAAAGATATTATGCTCAAGAACAAGGGTGTCGGCCTGGCGGCGCCGCAGATTGGCGTGCCGCTGCGCCTCTTTATCGTGTCCCTCGATGGAACTAAGGAGGCCGTCAAAGTCTATATAAACCCGACCATTAAGCCGAATGGTGACCTTGATGCGGTGGACGAAGGCTGCCTCTCCGTCCCGAACGTTTTCACGAAAATTCGAAGATACAAAAAGTGCAAAGTTACCGCCACCGACCTCGATGGCAATGAATTTACCGAAGAAGCCGAAGGACTTTTGGCAAGGGTCCTCCAGCACGAAAATGACCACATCAATGGCTTAACCATCGTCAACCGTATGGGCCAGACCGCGGGAATCGTACACCGAAGACAGCTCAAAAAACTCAGAAAAGAGCACGAACAGAAGAGTGAATCTTGAAAAACTCGTTACCCGGTACTTGAGAATCGAGAATCGAATATTATGAAGATAATCTATCTCGGCAGCGGAGAATTCGGCCTTGAATGCCTTAACGCTTTGGCCTGCTCCAGCCACAGTCTCCAGTTTGTTGTGACCCAGCCGCCCCACCCCGCCGGCAGGGGAAGAAAGCCAAGACCCACAACCGCAGCACGCTGGGCGGATTCAAATGCGATACCTTTTATCGAAACCGACGATGTGAACGCGCCGCCGGCAATCGAAAAGATAGCAGCTTATCAGCCGGATTTAATTGTGGTAATTGCATTTGGTCAAAAAATCGGAAATGAGCTAATCAATCTGCCGCCCAAAGGTTCTATAAATGTCCACGCTTCACTGCTGCCGAAATACCGTGGAGCTGCACCAATAAACTGGGCAATAATCGAAGGCGAAAAACAAACCGGTATAAGTATAATCGCGCTTGCTGAAAAAATGGACGCCGGCGACATCCTGGCACAGTCAAAAACCGATATTGGCGCGGACGAAACAGCGGGTCTGCTTCACGACAGACTGGCGCAGATCGCCGCACCACTGCTGTTAAAAACAATAGATGACATCGCCGGCGGCACAGCAGTCTATACCGGGCAGGACCATTCCAAAGCCACAATGGCGCCGAAGCTGAAAAAATCCGACGGCTTTCTGGACTTTAACGAGCCGGCCGAACTGCTCCAAAGAAAGATACGAGGCTTTTGGCCCTGGCCAGGCGCTTCGGCAATGTATGTCTCGAAAAAAGCCAAAAAGTCTCTGCGGGTAACAATAGCAATGGCCGAACTTGTCGAAACCTCAAACTCGGCTAACCTGCCGCCCGGAACGCTCGATCAAAGCCTGAATGTAATCTGCGGCCAACGCGCCTTAAAGATTACAAAAATCAAACCGACCGGCTCTCACCTTATGCACTTCAAGGATTTCGTTAATGGCCGGCAAACTCAGCCAGGCGACTTGTTTATGAAAATAGAAACATAATATGACCGGCCACACTTCAAAAACCGCACGCCAAATCGCAACGGCTGTCTTAAACCAATTCGACCCCAAACGCAACTATGCCGGCCCAATCTTAAACGAACTACTTCAGCAAACCACGGAGAAACAGCGGGCCACAGACCTCGTCTTCGGCAGCGTAAGAAACCGCATTGTCATCGATGATGTCATAACCGGATTTGCTGATTGTCCTGTTGAAAGGATACAACCTAAGCTGCTCAATATCATACGTGTCGCTTCTTTCGAGCTTCTCTATAGTCCACAAACCCCGGAGTATTCAATCGTCAACGAAGCAGTCAATGCCGCCAAGGCCCTCACAGGCAGGAAACAAACCGCCTTTGTAAATGCTGTCCTGCGCCAAATCACAAGACACATAAAGAACCGCCAAATGCCATTGTCGCAAGCCGACCCGGGGAGGACACTTCCACAATCGCTGTCGACCGGCTGTCAGTTTGATACCGATATTTTGCCGGACCCGAATGATTCACCGGCTGACTATTTCAGTACATCATTTTCTCTGCCCAAATGGCT
>DATLBB010000310.1:0-4721 GCA_035527155.1 Sedimentisphaerales bacterium | reverse complement strand
TGAAGTCTCGGAAGGGACGCCCTACGGCGGGATAACCGAAAAAGACAAAAAGGACATCGAGTTTGGCATAAAACATAAAGTTGACTACATTGCTCTTTCGTTCGTACGCGACGCCAATGATGTTATTAAAGCAGGCGAACTTATAAAGCCGAGATTGCCCAACTGCCGGGTGGTGGCAAAAATTGAGAATAGAGAAGCGATAGAGAACATAGACAAGATAATTGATGTTTCCGATGGAATAATGATAGCTCGTGGTGATATGGGTGTTGCCGTCCCGATATATGAAGTCCCCATAATCCAAAAGCGTATAATAAAGAAATGTAACGCCGCCGGCAAGTTCGTAATTACAGCGACTCAGATGCTGGAACATATGACCGAGCACAGCAGACCTACGCGTGCAGAAGTTACCGACGTCGCCAATGCCATTATCGACGGCACTGACTTTGTTATGCTTTCATCTGAGACTGCCGTTGGTCTTTTCCCGCATCAGTCTGTCCTGATGATGGACGAGATAATCAAGTTTACCGAAAAAAACATGTCAGGATTGTAATGATTTGCGGTCTATACTAAATCTGAGAAGGAGAAGGTGAATCAGAATGAAAAAGGATTCGATTGCCGGTGCACTGCTAATTCTGTTTTTTTCAGCAGGATTTCTGGAGGCGGCCCAGACTTATTCTAATCCGGTCATATCAGAAATCGGGCCAGCCGACCCAACCGCTATTTTTTATGAAGGTAAGTTCTATCTGTACCCGACCGGAGACAATAGAAGCTACCATGTTTACACATCCGATGATTTGGTAAACTGGACAAAGGGTCGCAGGGTTTTCAGCCCCGGTGGAATCAATGTCTGGGCCCCCGATGTCTTCTATAACTGCTCGGACGGCAAGTTCTATCTATACTACACTGCCAACTGGAAAATCGGCTTTGCCGTCGCGGACAAGCCGGACCAGACCTTCAGGGACAAGGGTATTTTCATTAACGGTGCGATAGACGCACATATGTTTCAGGACAGTGACAGCCGCTACTATCTGTACTTTGTTAGAAGAGGTTTCGAAATACACGTCCAAAAAATGAATAATCCGCTGCAATTGACTGGACATTCGACCTTGGTTATTAAACCGACTGAACCATGGGAAAGAACGGTTACAGAAGGCCCCTGGATGGTCAAACACAACAAAATCTATTACCTGCTCTATTCAGGATACGGTGCCAATACTAAACATTATGCTGTTGGTTATGCAACTGCAAATAATCCCATGGGGCCTTTCACTAAATATCGCGGCAATCCCATTATCAAAGGAGGTGATGGGATATATGGCCCTGGCCATGGTTCTGTGACGAAGGACTCTGCCGGAAACTTATGGCACGTGTACCATCAGAAAAGGGAGCCGGCTGTTGGATGGGACCGGTTCATTTCTATTGACCCGTTGTGGTTTGACCCCAATGGCGTTTTGCACGGCAGAGCCACAAGAGCAAAGCCGCAACTTGCCCCGATTATCAAGGCCGCACCTAAGTCCCGGTAGAGGTCCGAAGGTCTTTTGTTGCTGAACACGCCTAATTGGTGCGGGACAGGCCGAGCAGGAAGAGTACGGCTGCGGCCGGACACGGGAGTTGTCTTAACCTGGATAGGATTAGTATAGGGGCCCAAAAAAAACATGCTCATGGTGATTTACGGCGGAGCACGTGAATAAAAGAAGAGAGTTGGAAGCTTATCGCCCCAACTCTCAACGTTGCGATGTGCCCTTTATTTATATTAAATTTTGCTGCGCCCGCAACACATATAGTATACACCAAACGCACCGAACCTGTCAATAAAATAATGCCCATCTAACCGTTTTTTTTCTCAAAATCACCACACCTAAGCCATCCAGGAATGTAAAAACCCCTGCTCAGCGGAGGGAGAGGAGAGGAGAAAATAAGCAGGGGTTAAATAGCTGTATGTACTATAGCTGTTTTGCCGGCAAAGTCAAGTATTTTTTCCGTAAAAACACCGCACCTTCATCCCGCACTAATTGCCCACCGCCAAAACGGCGTGAGCGGTTCGATTGAGTTCACTATCGAAGTCCGAAATCCTTTTGCTGCTGGATGCGGGACAGGCCGAGCAGTAAGGGCGGGCAATTCTGAAAAAGATAGCCCTTTGAAAAAAAATATGCAGCCTCTAATCTTGCTATTGGCCTGGAAAATACTTATTACTAAAGCATTGGACGGAAAAACGGCCAAAAAGGAAAGTTCGCAAAAAAAAAGCAGGGCCTTGACGCTTGAAGAAATAGACGCATTACCAACTTCTGCGAAGTCTGGGAAAGCAGGGGGGTATAGACGCTTAGAAGGTGGGAAGTTAAGCCCCGAAAACGACGGCTTGTCATCGACTGTCAACAACAAAAACCAACCACGCCTGAGAGGACTCGAACCTCTAACCTTCGGTTCCGTAGACCGACGCTCTATCCAATTGAGCTACAGGCGCATTGGCAACATCAGACCTTCTTGCACTAAAATCGCCACATCGTCGCGTCGCAAATCCGGTTTCTCAACACCCAAACAGCTTAGATTATTTTCTCCTGTCTGTCCACCAAAATCCACAGAAGCCCACTTTTTCCATCCTTACACGTCAAATACGGCCCCAGGTTCTTCACATCCACGGTTCCACTCGCAGCAGCTTTCTGTTTTTTCCTGCCTGCCAATGATTTTTAGTGCCCATCCCTGTTGTATGGCAGGGGAAAAAACAGTATAATGAGAATGTGGCAAAAGTGCCTTGTTGGAGAGGCAAAAATGAAGAAGGTAGAAGCCAAAGACAAAACGCACATCAAACAATTACTCTATGCCGACTGCGTTTTTGGCATCAAAGGCGACCAATATCGCGCCTTTGGCGGTTTTCAGCTTTGGTGGTACGACAAGGAACGTGGTGTCTGCGACTGCTGCGAATCCCATTGGTCCGACCCAAGAAAGAAGCTTACCCACTATAGCCTGGACAAAGCAGCGAAAATTTTATGGCGCCACCGCGACTCTCTGTATATGCGCGGCAAGCACCTCTCTGAGGATAAGAAACTGGAGACCTTAGAGCATTTAGAAGATGTAGAATAGCGAACCCATACACACTCTTGCTGCTTTACCCGGGGAGGAAAGCCGGATAATAACTCTCGGAAAAATGGCGGAAAATCTTTTAGCCCAAAACGCCGGATTCAGCAAAAATAATAGTACCCGCAAGTCTTACTGCTCAAAAACAATCGGGGCCTATACCGAATCAGTATAGGCCCCGAACTAATGCAAAACTATAGGCCAACCAACGCTAACTAACGCTGATTATGGCCATATCACTTTCTCAAGCCAGCTACCTGCTATGATACTGTAGTCCCTGAAGTTAATCCACTGACTGCCGGGTGCCTCAGTATTGGACAGATTAGCCGGCGAATCAATCGGGAGATGTATCCCGGCTCCGCCATTCGTAGCAAGATATGCTACCTCTTCCTTTGACAGAGGGTAGTCATAAATCCGGAGATCGTCAATCAGGCCGTCCCAGCCTTGGTAGGCTTCTACATCTTTGCCGCCCTTGCCAACAATCAAAGCTTCCACATCCGTTAAGGTCCCAACAACACCGTCATCCCTGCCCGTCGGCGTGTCCTCTAATCCGTCAATGTATAACCTTATTTCCTGCCCGCTGCTCCAGGTCATCACAAGGTGCTGCCAGTTGGTGGTCTGAACGTTCTCGGAACTCTCTAATTGCAGATCACCGCCGGTCGTTATCAGGCCCATCTTTATCACGTTCTCGCCACCATAGCTCGCGCCGGCTACATCATAACGCATTGTGACAGTCTCGTCCGAGCCGTGAGGCACCTCGCCGCTGATGAAGCCCTTATCTGTTCCAGTCACGTCAGACTTGATCCACATAGAGACCGTAAGGCCGCCCAAACCATCCAGGACGTCATTGACATCGTTGCCGTCGACCACGTACACATAGTCGCCCCCACCGTCGAAGTCCAGGCAGTAAGCCGAGCCGTCAGGGCCTGGGCTGGAATACGTGGCGCCGGAGATAACGCCGTTAACAACACCGGCGCTGTCAATAGCCGTTGTGCCGGATCCCTCGTTAAAGGCCCAATGTAACAGCAGGTTAGGTTCGCTCGGAGCCACCGCCGTAATATATTCGTCAGGTAACAGCCAGTCGAGTAACAGTACCGCCATGTCTTCCTCGTCAACCACGCAATCGTAATACCCATCTCCTACGCCGCCTGGTCCGGCGATATCGGCATACGGTTTCGCAATCAAAGGAACGCATCTGGGCGGACAAGTACGGAAATCATCAAAGTACACGATACCCTTTCCACCCTCAGTCGGAGTGTCCCTGTCACCGAGGCCGATATACACCTTCCTGACATCGTTGAAGTCCACGTTAGCGAACTCAGTCAGCGCGATATTCCACTCCTGCCAGTCTGTCGCTGTCGCTGCATTGGGATCAGGGTTGTTGACCACCGAAACAGTGCCTGTGCCATCTTCGAGGGCCACATACAGCTGCTCGGCAGCGTTAAGACCGATGTTGCCGATGAAGCCCCACGGCAGGAATTCGCCAGAAGATTCCGGAGGCTTAAAAGCCAATTCGTCGAAGTCGGCGCTGCATATCAAATCAGCGTTATGACTGGTCACCACAAGACCTACATGGAGAAGATCGTTCATATCCGGGATGTCCTGCTGGTGACCGTCCCCATTGGCGTCGTTGACATCCTGCCAGACAC
>DATLBB010000309.1:0-6856 GCA_035527155.1 Sedimentisphaerales bacterium | reverse complement strand
ACCGTCCCGTCACTGTTTTGCGAATGCAGGGCAAACGACAGGTATGTATCGAAGAGCTCAAGTGCGTCAGACACCGGATACTGCGAATAATAGTTGGTCATCGCAATTACAGCCCGTGCATTATCGTCTGTGGTGTACCCGTATTCGCGATTTGGAACGGTAAATTTGGCGTGTTGAAACAGCCCGGTATCATCCGTTAGCTTTTTCAGATGGTCTAAAGAAGGCTCAGGCACTTCAATATGCGATAAAGTTTCTGCTGCTGATAGTGACATTTTGGCGGGGATGCGGACCGGCAGTTGTTTTGCGCTGAATAATTTTCGGTAAGCCTGCCCGATTTTAGGCCACGTCCTGGCCCTGCCGTATTCGTATGCACGTCTTCGAAGAGAATAAAACAGCAAATCATTCTGAAGAATTTCTTTTATTGCCTCGGCTATTTGTTCCGACTCGCCGAATCCCACCAGTTTGCCTCGGCCGTCAGCAAGCAGTTCCATAGCAGCCCAGTAAGGCGTCGAGACAACGGCTTTGCCTGTCCCGACCGCAAATGATAGCGTGCCGCTGGTCAATTGTTCTTTATTTAGGTAGGACGTCACATAAATATCGGCTGCGCATAAAAAGTTATGAAGCTCTTCGTCATTGACGAACCTGTTGTGAAAGATTACGTGTTCCTGCAATCCCAATTCTTTTACCATTCGCTGCAGGCTGAATCTGTATGATTCCCCCTCGTGTTTTAATACCGATGGATGCGTCATCCCCAGAACTATGTAAAGAACCGATGGCTCCGCCTCTATTATCCTCGGCATGGCCTTAAGCATCACTTCTATACCCTTGTTCCTGCTCAGTAGGCCGAACGTCAAAATAGTTCTTCGGCTTTCCATGCCGAATTTATACTTATAGTAGTTGCTGTCCACGAAAGGCAAATCCGGTATCCCGTGCGCAATCAGATCTACTTTCTTACCTGAAATACCGTAAATGTTACGCAGCATACCCAGGCCGCGCTCGTTCATTGTGATTACTTTGTAAGAGGCGTTACAGACGTCAACTAATGATTTATGGTAGGCAGGGCCTGGCTCGTCAAGGACCGTATGCAGCGTTGTTATTATAGGGGCCTTCAGTCTGTTCAGCAGCAGGCTCAGATAAGAGCCGGCTTCACCGCCAAACAGACCATATTCATGCTGCACTGAGATTACGTCAACGTGGCTGAAATTAATATAGTCGGCCGCACAGATATAATCACTTTTCACATCCTGCCGGATTTCAAACTTTACAGGGTCATTGTATTTTAGCTTGTTGTCCGACCGCATTGCGACTACCAACGGCTCGAACTGACCCTTGGCTGCTGTGCCGGTATTCTTGATAAGGTCCGACGTAAAGGTCGCAATTCCGCATTTTCTCGGAAGAAATGAGGAAATAAAGGCCACTTTTTTCTTCGTTCCCTTGGCCATCCGTAACATCCTTATTTGAAATAGCTGGAATGTAAACCACACGATTGTAGTGGGACTCGAGCAAGTTGTCAAGAAAATTGATTCTTGTGTTGGTTTTAGGGCATTCTTTTTACGGAGGGAGGGATTAAATAAAACCCGTCAGATTTGATGATACTGGCTAATTTACAAATATTTTTTCATTTTTTTTGCGAATTTTTCTTTTTTTTCCAACAAAACTTGGGAATTTAATGTATAATCTACTAACGTAGTAGGAATAATAGGAAATTCGTTATGAAACTATCGACACGGACCAGATACGGCATAAGGGCAATATTAGAATTGGCTGAAAATGATGGTAAGCGGCCTTTGCAGCTCAGAATCATTGCCCAGCGTCAGGATATATCCATCAAATATCTCGAACAATTAATGGCAATACTCAGATCGGCAGGATTTGTCAGAAGTATTAGGGGCGCCAAAGGCGGCTATGTGCTTGCCAAACTTCCGAACCAGATTAAACTTAGCGACGTATTCGATTGCTTGGAGGGATGTGTTACTACTGTCGAATGTGTCGAAGACAAAAAGTACTGTGAACGCGCTGATGATTGTGTAGCAAGGCAGGTCTGGATGCAGGTGCAGGAAGCAATAAAGAATGTCCTGCAGTCTATAACTGTACAGGATTTGGTTGATAGGGCCAAAGATAAATCAAAGTTAAATTATCAAATATAGATATGAGGACGAATTATTATGAGTGGAATATTCCAGGATATCACCGCTATGGTTGGTCGTACACCGCTTGTAAGAATCAATAAGCTCGGCTCGGAAAAAGCGGACATTCTCGCAAAACTTGAATCGTACAATCCCTGCGGAAGTGTCAAGGACAGAATCGCACTCTCAATGATAGAGGACGCGGAAAAGGCGGGGCTCATAAAACCCGATACCGTTATAATTGAACCGACCAGCGGTAATACCGGCATAGGACTTGCATTCATTTGCGCCGTAAAGGGATATAAATTGATGCTCACTATGCCCGAATCGATGAGCGTTGAAAGAAGGAAGCTGCTGAAGTTATTTGGCGCAGAGATTGTGCTCACGCCCGCTGAGCACGGCATGCCGGGAGCGGTGGAAAAAGCCGAGCAGCTCGTAGCCGACAATCCCAATGCCTTTATGCCGCAGCAGTTTAACAACCCGGCAAATCCGAAAATTCACAGAGAAACAACAGCCGAAGAAATCTTCTCTGATACGGATGGCAAGCTTGACATTTTTGTTGCGGGCGTCGGCACCGGGGGGACCTTGACCGGGTGCGGAGAAGTCTTAAAACAGCGTAACAAAGACTTAAAGGTCGTAGCGGTTGAGCCGGAAGATTCACCGGTGCTCTCCGGCGGCAAGCCAGGCCCCCACAAAATACAGGGCATCGGCGCCGGCTTCCTGCCGCAGGTTTTGAATACCGGTATAATTGATGAAACTATACGGGTCTCAAATGTCGACGCTATGGAAACGGCCAGGCAGTTGGCCGCAAAAGAAGGCATATTGGCCGGTATAAGCGCTGGAGCTGCAATGTGGGCCGCAATCCAAATTTCACAGCGGACGGAAAATCAAGGCAAAACAATTGTTGTCATTATCCCCGATACCGGAGAACGCTATATCTCCACCGAAATGTTTCTGTAAATAACGGGCTATTTTGTGACTTTTCAAGAGGGTCTGAGAATGCGAAGGCTCAAGTTGACTAACAAAAGAATAGAAAATCTCGTTGGCAAAATTGCCCGCACATACCAGGGCGACTCCGGCATAAATTTTATCGATGCCTCAAATCTGCCCGTGCGAAGTAAAATTCTCGCCATCCTTGATTTGCTATTTGAAGTGCTCTTTCCCGGTTATACCGGCAGAAGGACGGTTACAAAGTCAAATATCAATTTCATCGTCGGTGATATTCTCTGGCAGCTCGCGACCGCGCTGTCGGAACAGATGGAGCGATCCTTTCAATATCAATGCAGGATAAAGGAATGTGAAGGCTGCGACTGCAGAACAATGGCCGAGAATGTTACGCAGCATTTACTCGCTCGGCTGCCGAAAATCAGAGAGACGCTAAAAGGTGACGTCGGTGCCGCTTTTGACGGCGACCCGGCGGCAAAATCTTACGAGGAAATTGTGATAAGCTATCCCTGCATAATTGCAATCGCAACATATCGTATTGCACACGAATTGTATATAAAGCAGGTCCCATTAATTCCGCGCATAATGGCCGAATGTGCACACGCAAAAACCGGTATTGACATACATCCGGGTGCAAAAATCGGCGACAACTTCTTTATCGACCATGGCACCGGCGTTGTAATAGGCGAGACTAGCGTCATTGGAGAAAATGTCAAAATTTATCAGGGCGCTACTCTTGGTGCCCTCAGTTTCCCCAAGGATGAAAGGGGAAGGATAATAAAGGGTGGAAAGAGACACCCTACGATAGAGGACAATGTAACAATATATGCAGAAGCCACGATATTAGGCGACATAGTCATCGGCAAAGGCGCCGTAATAGGCGGCAACGTCTGGATAAAGGACTCCGTGCCGCCCGGCGTTACCGTTACAAGCCCGAATCCAGACCTCGTTTACACAAAACACTCGAAGAAAAATCAAGCAAAAGGGCCCCGAACGTAAGTGAGGCGTAGAACAACTTTCAATGAACAAGAAACTCATAGAAAAAATCGAGCGGCTAAAACAGGAACATAACGCTGTCATACTCGCCCACAACTATCAGACAGCCGACATCCAGGACCTCGCCGATTTTACCGGCGACTCTTTGGGCCTGAGCATAAAGGCAGCCGAGACCGATGCTGATGTAATCGTATTTTGCGGTGTCAAGTTTATGGCTGAAACCGCCGCAATTCTGTCTCCGCAAAAGACCGTGCTTTTACCAGACGAGCTCGCCGGCTGTCCCCTCGCTGATATGATAACCGAAGACCAGTTACGCGAGTTGAAACAAAAGCATCCTGACGCACTCGTCGTCTGTTACGTAAACAGTTCTGCCCGGGTCAAAGCCGAGAGCGATTATTGCTGCACCAGTGCCAATGCCGTTGAAGTCGTTGAATCATTGCCCACCGACAGGGAAATTATCTTTGTGCCCGACAAGCATCTCGGCCAATTCGTTGCTGAAAGAACCGCCAGAGACCTTATTCTCTGGCCGGGATATTGCCACGTACATGTCGTGATAACCGAAGAGGACATTAGAAATGCAAAGGCAAAATATCCCGATGCGATTGTGCTGGCCCATCCTGAATGCACCGGGCCCGTCAAAGACCTTTCCGACGAGTTGCTTAGTACCGGCCAGATGCTTCGATATGCCGCCAAAAGCAAAGCCAAATATTTTATAATAGCCACCGAGACAGGAATTATTCATACTTTGAAAAAGCAAAATCCCCAGGCCGAATTTATCCCCGCAACCGACAGGGCAATTTGTCCCAATATGAAACGCATTACTTTGGAAAAAGTTCTCTGGTCATTACAAGATTTGCAATACAAAGTTACCGTACCGCAGGAGATAAGAATAAAAGCGAAAAAAGCCATTGATATGATGGTAGAGATTTTACCCCGTTAGAAATTCTATAACGGAGTGATGATGATATGATACAAAAAGGAAAAATTTCTAACGGGGTTTACCTGTAAAATAGTTGTTGTCATTGCGAGGCCCGCGAGGCAGACCGTGACAATATCATCCATTATGTTTTAGAAAGAGGTGGTAGTATGATTTTTTCAAAGGTATCTGAAAAGCAGGTTACCAGGGCGATCGTATCTGAATTCGCTAAGGAATTGTTAGACCACATCGAGAGCGATGTAATTGTGGTTGGAGCCGGTCCGAGTGGACTCATCGCCGCGAGGGAATTTGCGAGAAGGGGCGAAAAGACACTCCTCATCGAGAGCAACAACTATCTCGGCGGAGGATTCTGGCTCGGAGGCTATCTTATGAACAAGGTAACGTTCAGGGCGCCGGCCCAGGAAATTCTCGATGAGATCGAAGTGCCATACAAACAGGTTGACGATGGACTGTACGTTGCTGATGGACCGCATGCATGTTCTAAATTGGTCGCTTCGGCTTGCGATGCCGGCGTAAAGGTGTTGAACATGACTAAGTTCGATGATGTGGTTATAAAGGAAGACCGCGTTTGTGGCGTGGTCATCAACTGGACCCCGGTGTCCGCGCTTCCAAGAGCGCTCACCTGTGTGGACCCGGTTGCCCTTGAAACAGGGCTCGTCGTCGATGCAACAGGACACGATGCAGTAGTGGTTCATTCGCTTCAGAAGCGGGGACTTGTGGACATAAAGGGCTTCGGGGCTATGTGCGTCGAAGAATCAGAGGACGCGGTTGTTGAGAATACAAGCCAGGTGTACCCGGGTTTGATTGTAACGGGAATGGCTGTGGCAACGACCTTTGGCCTTCCGAGAATGGGGCCGACCTTTGGCGGGATGTTGCTATCTGGAAAGAGGGCCGCAGAAGTTACTATGGAGGTGTTAAAGAGATGACAAAAGAGACCCAATATCGTTTGGAAACACTTGCATTACACGCAGGTCAGCAGGTTGATTCGGACACTTTAAGCAGGGCTGTCCCGATATATCAAACAACCAGCTATGTATTTAAGGATACCGACCACGCAGCGAACCTCTTTGCCCTCAAAGAGTTTGGCAATATTTACACTCGGCTGATGAATCCCACGACCGATGTGCTGGAAAAGCGATTAGCTGCGATGGAAGGTGGTGTAGGTGGTTTGGCCTTGAGTTCAGGCCAGTCCGCAATCTATGTCAGCATCTTTAACATTTGCGGTGCGGGAGGCCACATCGTTTCTTCAAATTCCCTTTATGGCGGGACAGTCACGCTGTTTAGTCAAACTTTCCGAAAACTGGGTATTGACGTAACTTTCGTTGACCCTAAGGACCCCGAAAATTTCGCCAAAGCCATCAAAGATAATACTCGCCTTATTTACATAGAAAGCATCGGCAATCCCAAAAATGACATCCTCCAGTACGAAAAAATAGCCGACATCGCCCACGAAAATGGTATGCCGGTAATTTGCGACAATACCGTTACAACACCCATACTGTTCAGGCCCATCGATTATGGCATCGACATTGTGGTTCATAGCTGCACAAAGTTCATCGGCGGACACGGAACCTGCATCGGAGGAGCCATTGTCGATTCCGGCAAGTTCGACTGGACAAACGGCCGCTACCCTGAGATGACCGAGCCTGACCCAAGCTATCACGGCGTAAAATATGTCGAGGCCGTCGGTGAATTGGCATACATCATAAAGGCAAGAACACAATTTTTACGGGATATGGGTTCTTGTATGTCACCATTCAACGCCTTTCTCTTTTTACAGGGACTGGAAACGCTGCATCTGCGTATGCAAAGGCACAGTGAAAACGCGCTCAGGCTCGCACAATGGCTCGAA
>DATLBB010000308.1:0-13298 GCA_035527155.1 Sedimentisphaerales bacterium | reverse complement strand
CCCACTCGCATAGCGGCCAACCATTCTTTCCATCCCTCTTCGTCCAGCACATCAAGCGTTGTCATCTCCGTTTTGTTGAGCCCGGCCCGGTGGGCTGTGTATAATCGCAGACGAACGTGCGGTTGGCTTGTGAAATCGTACGCGCTAAAGCGAATGCCGTGTTTCTCAACAGAGAATACCGATTTGATGTCGAGCGAACCTGCCTCCGCTCCGGTAGGCCAGCCGCGGAATGATTTTTCCAGAAGTGCTTTCATCCACACTTTTCGCTGCTTTGCCCATTTGTCGGCTGATTGCGGCGCCGATGGTTGCGGGGCCTTGGCAACGAACGATTCGTGTATCTTGGTGTTTATCTGGTCGCCGGGCAGCTTATCGAAAACCCTTAGCTGCTCTGCCTCGAAGAAACCGACAGCCGGCTTGTCAATCAGTGGATTCTCATTTTTAAGAAAACGATTGAACCACACAAAAGCATGGACGCGAAGCTCCTGCGTGTCTTTGTGTGGGCCTTCGGTAATTTGTAGACCCAGGTTCTTCTCGGCATTGTACAGCTTATAGATGTCCCGCACCTTTTCGTGCAGCCGAACGACACCGTCCAATGGGAAGATATTATCTTTGTCACTATTAGAGATGAGAAGTGGCCGTGGCGCGACCAGTGCCGCCACAAGAGGATAGTCCCACCGGTAAGTATTAAAGAGGTACATACAGTCGCAGTGACCCTCGACACAACCATCCACAACGTGGTTTTGAAGGTCGACAATGCCGGCAACGGGCACGGCTGCCTTGATACGGTCGTCCAGCGAGGCTATCCACCAACTATACGCGCCACCGCCGGAGCGGCCTGTCACACCGATGCGGTCTTTGTCCACTTCTTTGCGCGTTTGAAGATAATCGAGCGCGCGGATGCAGTTCCACGCCTCGACACCGGCCGGAGTATAGCCCCGGCTGTTCCACCACCACATCTTGTATCGGTAAGTGCCGTGATGGATACCCTCAATCTCACCCAATTGCAGCGTATCAATAGTAAAGCAGACATAGCCGTGCCGTGCGAACCAGGCTGCATGGTGCTGATAGAGGGCCTTGTTCCCATAGCTGATACCATTCTTCTTGATACGGCCATGACCGCATACGTAAAGAATCGCCGGCGCAGGTTTCTCCAGACCTTTCGGGATATAGCAGTTGGCCGTTACGTAAAGGCCGGGCCGCGATTGATAATGAATATTCTCGACAGTAAACTCGTCGTGCTCGACCTTGCCGGTTATTACGGGCGCCAGCTCGGTCTTTTCCGGCAGTGGTTCCAGACTGAGCATCTCGAACAATTGCTTTCGATAAACCTCGCGTTTTGTTTTCCAGTCATCGAGCGTTTTGATATCAGCCAGGCATTGGTCACGCAGCTTGGCAGTCTCAGTACGAAAGTATTCAGCAAGCATTTGGTCGGTGTTGCTGGTGCCAATTGTCCGCCAGTCTGCGGCCAGGCAAGGAACGGAAAAGCATAGTAGCGTTAACGCGAGACAGGCCCGGCATGTCAATTCTGATTTTCCGCCCAAGGTATGGCGGATAAATTCGTAAATAGCCATTTTCTCCTCCTGAATTGTGACATCGACACTCATTTTATTACGACAACCATACATCAAGATTTTCTTTAACAAAATCATCATCACAAAGCTCCTGATAATTTTCTATTATTTGTTCTATCTTTTCGGCTTGGCCCGGAGATAGGCTCTCATGCTCATCGAGCGTCCGTACTTCTTCTACAAGGCCCTGCCGTTTCAACACGTACAATATTCCGGGAATGCACCCGGCGAAATGATTATCAGCATCGAAGATTGCCTTATTGGCTAACGTCAGTTGACTCGCTAATGTCAAAATCTCCTGTGGAACCTGCATCTTGGTTTCACGAATTTTCTTGATGCGAGCGAGGTATTCAACCGCTCGTTTCGTCCAGCAGGCCCACTGGCCTAACAGACCGCCGACAATCTGAAGTGAGATTGTTCGACCATCAACGTTAAACTCATATTTTGTGAGTAAATCGACAATTATGTTGTCATCATTGCCTGTATATAGTGCGATTTCATCAGCTCTGCCGGAATACGCAACTGCTTCGAGCACACCAAGCGTTTGATATCTGTTAAATGGCGCAATCTTTATGGCAAGCACACCTGCAATCTCAACGAACTTTCTCCAGAACTCAACACCCAGCACCATTTGGCTAATCGCCTCTTGCAAATAAAATCCCATAATCGGTATTACTTTGGCCACCTGCCGGGCGTGGTCTATCAGCTCTTCAACTGATTTTCCTCTTAGCGCTGTAAGGCAAAGCAACCCAAGATGATAACCTAATTCTCGGGCCACCTCGGCTTCTTTGATTGCCTGTTTCGTCTCGCCCACGATACCCGCAATCATTATCGGTTCTTGCTCAGTACATTGTTGCGTCGTCTCGCCGGCCAACTCCAGCACAGGCCTGTACAAGCCTGCTTTCGGATTATGGATAGCAAACTGGGTCGTGTGTACACCTACCGCCAATCCGCCCGCGCCGGATGCCAAATAATAACGGGTCAATGCCTTCTGATGCTGCTCGTCGATGTTATTGTCCGCCTGCAGAGCCAGTGGATGGGCGGGAATGACACAACCTGAACGAAGTTTATTGATGATATCCGAGTTCACCATAAAAAGACCGCGATTAGAACTTGCCGTCACGTATATCGTATTTTGTCGGTTTGTTTAAGACCTTTTTGCCTGATGCCACCCATTTCACTATCAGAGACACCATCTCCTCAAGCGTTGTCCTGGGATAGCCAAACTGGCTGAAACAATATGATGCGTTCGAAAGCAGGGCTGTTTGCGCCTCCCGGGATACAAATTTCGGTTCTTTACCGAGCTTCTTGCCAATTCTCTCAGCTAATTGACGAATCGGCACTGTATCCGGCCCGGTAACATTAAGAACAGCCGGCGGCGACTTTGCCAGACTGATGGCCTGGATGATGTAGTCATTAGCGTCCCTCTGCCAGATGAGATTGGCGGCGCCCATAGTCAGGTCGATAGGTTCATCGTTCAATATCTTCAGTGTAAGGTCAACAATAATTCCATATCGAGGCTCGTTGGCGTAATTGAGTCTGACTAGGGCGACTTTCGTATTATGAAGCTGCGAGAAATACTGGAACACCCGCTCTCTGCCGAGGCATGACTGGGCATATTCACCTGCCGGTTCGGGGGCAGTTTCTTCACTTACCCCGCCACTGTTGATATCAACGAGAGCATAAACGTTGCCGGTGGAAAAAACCACAATTCGCGCATTTTTATAATGTCGTGCCACCATACCCGGTACAAAGCTGTTCAGCGCCCACGTTAACGGCTGATTGTCCATAACGCCGAATTTCATACCAACCAAATAGAATACATTTTCTACATCGGGTAAATGCCAATATTCGGAGCCATCCAGCAGGTCTGCCTCGATAGTCTTAATCCCTGCATCCTCCAATCTCGTCTTGACCGCCTTATCACTAAATCGCGAGACCGCATATATATTTTTGTCACTCGATGCCTTTTTGAGCATCATTGCCAGTGTCGGCCCCATCTTGCCACCCGCCCCTAAGACGGCGACATCACCATTCAAAGTAGCAACTGCTTTCTTGGTTGCCTCCGTTGGCTCACTAAGAATGTCCTCCAGGCCGCGTTCGTCTATTGCAGATATATCTATCATACCTTTCTCTATGTTCTCAACAGTCCTTGGGACTCCTTCCGGAGGACGCCAAATGGCGGATATCGCATTCTCGCCCCGTTAGAAATGCTCGATTTTCGCTGCACTTTCTCTCGGCCTCCGGAATTTCTAACGGGGCTCGATTCTCGTGCCCCCGTGCTTTCTTGAGAAAGCAAGAACGGGGGTTAAATTACCCATATTAACAAACAATCTACCAAAAGCACACATAGTAAATCAAAAAATCAAAAAAAATCCCTCAAGATGAAAACGGCGATTCTACGGACGTAAAATCACTCTGAGAACTACTCCGGGAGATTTTGTGGGCTGGTTTAACCGCGTTTTCTAAGCAGAGCCACAGTACACAAGCCCAGCCAAGAATATAAGAAGCCCCTGCTTGCTGTTTTGTCGGAGGACAAATGCGGAGGATAGGCAGGGGCTTATGGGTAGAACAATGTTTTGTAGCTTTTTTTGCTGACCAAGTCAAGCATATTTTCTCAACATCACCGTGCCAATGCCGAGCAGCAATCGGCCCTTGGTTGGCAAGTTCACGTAAGTCCTGCAATGACAAAGAGGGCCAGAGTTTTTCGGTGGGACAGACGCCCACAGGTGCAACTGCACTTTTCCGGAATTATCTGAGACGCTGTTGCTGGTGCTGCAGGCTTAGTAGTATGGGTTTTCATACCAGATGACACCCAATCCTGTACTACCACTATACTCATCTTCTTCACACGTTAATACGTCAAGGTCGCCGTCGCCATCCATGTCAAGCAATTCAATCCGGTCATATTTAATCCCAAGTTCATCACCGCTGATATCATGGTGTATCCACGTCTGGTCGTTTACGTCATTTGGATATGACAGCCAGCCCGCCCCATATTTGCCATCAGCGCTTGTACAAGTGAAAACGATATCCTGTCGGCCATCTTTATCGATATCGCCGACGGCAACGCCTTTTGTGACTCCAGTATTAATGGTGTGGTTAATGTCGTGCCGCTGCCATAGCAGCCCGTTGGGGTCGAGGCGTCGAAAATACAGCACGCCCGGGTCAATGGCGACGACGACATCATCCAGACCATCCTGGTCTAAATCGGCTATCTTCATAAACTTAGGCTCCTGTGCGGTGTTGGCGATGAAATGGTTTGTCCAGGGCAGATACAGGTCGGGCCCCAGGCCTGGATTTTCAAGCCAGCGGCATCCCTGTAATGCCGGTACTTTTCTGTCGGAGACCACGACGTCAAGGTCGCCATCACCATCCATATCATAGGTGATAAGAGACATAATCCATCTGGCATCAGAAATCTTATGATATTGAAAGTCAGAGACAAAACGAGGATTGGCCCCAGATGCAAACCAACCAATCTCTCCGTTAGTGTCTTTGGTGCCGGCTACAATGTCGATGCCATTTATGCCGTCTACCTGCATAGCAGCGCAGAAATACCATCGGATTAGGCCATCGGACTCAGGGATAACTTCTGTGTACCATTTGTCGGGATCCAAATAATCATTTGCATCGGCCGGTGCCCAGTTTACTAATAGCTTTTTTGTGTCACCCTCGCAAGAGCTGACAACATCAACAGCACCATCATTGTCAAGGTCAACGAATACGGCGTCTTCGACATTTGGTGTTTGTCCTACGGTAACTGCCGGCCATCGCTGGTTTGCGTCTTCGTATCCAGGATGGAGATAGACTCTCGTAATTCCCCCTTCCTCCCAACCGGTAGTTATATCCATAAGGCCGTCATTATTGACGTCTGCCAGCTTTACTCCATCGGCACCACTTGAAGAATCATCAATTATATTAAGTATCCAGGGACCCGCCACGAGCTTTGAGTCAAGCCAGCCGGATGCTATTCTCGCGAAATCAGCAAAATTAACTATGTCATCATTATTCAGGTCAGTAGAATTAGCGTCAGAGGCGAGCCAGTCAGATGCGATGAGACTTAAATCTTTCATATTAATCTCACAATCACCGTTGATATCGTTTTCGACTGGGCCGGTACACATAGGCTGTAACCCGGCGTCGACAAAAAAGGCGCCGGTAAGGTCAGCCGAAGGACAATCGGCAAGGGTAAAGTTACCTGAAATTGTAATCACAACAAAAAAAATAAGAATAGATGAACTCTTCTCCCACATCTTTTGTTCCTCCTATAGCTTATATCGGCTCAGCAAAACCGCTGGGCACCTTCTCCCGTACAATATCAAATCTGTCTCAAAAATACAAGCTTTTTAGCGTTTTCTTCTCAACACCACCGCACCCAAGCCCCGTTAGAAGTCCGAACAGAGTCTGGCGCCTTACTTCTAATGGGGCAAGAATCAGCAATTAGCTCAACATGAGCACGAGTCGCCACAGAACCCGCACGGCCATAAGTAAGACAACAAGTAAGCCCACCCCGCCGAGAATGTTGAGGACTATCGTATTACGCCTATCGCCCATGACGTCCTTTCGGTTGGCGAGCCAGAGCATTGTAACAGCCATCAACGGATTGCCGATTATCGTCAATGCCTGCCCGAAGATTATGAGCTTAACCGGTTTCTGGCCGGTTCTCAGCGCAAGCATCGCTATGACCATACCAATTAGCAATACCGCGACCGTGAAACGCCGGGGCCACAGGTCGCTGAGCTTCGGCGCTCGACCAATGCCATCGGCCAGGATACTGCCGCCTATCATCGCGTTGATGAGGAACGGGTTCATCGCCACGGCCAATAGGCCGATGCAGAAGAAAATGTGGGCGATAGGGCCCAGGAACGGCCGCAAAGACTGGGCCAGTATACCGATGTTGTCCGCCTGTTGGCCGGGGATGACTGTTGCGGTCGTAATCAATATGATTGCGCTGATGCCTGTGAGGATACCCACACCGGCGATAGAGTCACCAATTCCATGAGTGTACTCCTTGATAGTCCAGCCTTTCTCCCGTACGAGGTTGCCCTGGTAGAACGCAGCCGCTACAGAGAAGGTCGTCCCGAGCAGCGAGGCGATAAGTATCATTGGGTCCTTGATGGCTCCATCGATCTTCTTAGGGACACCCAATGACAGTCCTTCCGGCCAACTCGGGATAAGGCCCTTTATTATACCCAACAGATTGGGGCCTGCTATGACCAGGTTGATGACAAAGCAAAGGAGCATTACTCCCACCATAATCTTCATCGTGCGTTCGAGAAAACGATAGATTTGCGTAGCCAGGAACAGAAAGACGATAATGAGGCCGTTTAGTCCCAACAGCACCCAGTGGGTATCGAGCTTAGGAACAAGTGTCTCGGCAGCGGCGGCGACCGCCAGATTATTCGAGAATTGGAACGTGGTGCAGATGAGGCAGAGATTAATGCCAATTACTGAGGCAATCGGCCGGCCGAGACGCTGAGCTACCAGTGTGCAGGGTGTCGCGCCGCCCACAACACCAATTCGCGCCCCCATAGTCACGTACGTGCCCATGAGAACACCCGTGGAGACAAGCAGCCACAGCAATTCGTATCTGTGATTGGCTCCGACATTGGCGCTTATCAGCAGGCTCCCCGGCCCCATCACTACACAGGCGGTGATCAGGGCTGGACCAATCGAACGCCACCACGGGGGACGCTTGTCGAGGTTTGAAGCAGTGGATGTTTCAGCCATAGGGCAGATCCTAACTTAAGTGTGTAGCTACACCTGCTCCGGGACTACGAAAGGCTCGCGATATTTGCGCTTCACGAGTTCGTTTGCCTGTTCGTGAAAATCGCCGACGAACTTCTCGTTACTGGTATCCATCTTAAGCCACGGCCCGAGAATCCTCGGTGTCGTTTTAACATCCACTCCATTAACAAGCAAGTGCTCCTGAAAACGCTCGAAAGAATCTACCATCTCTTTATTTCCCTTGATGACTTCCAAGACTTGGTCACGTGAGGTTTCCTTGCCGAGCCGGTAGGAGATATTGCCCATATGACAGAGAGCGCTGGAAAGATGACCTTTGGCGATGTCGGCATTCAGGTCGCTGACTGTGCGGCTGCGAACGGCCTTGATGAAATTAACGTGGTGTCCACTGCCGCCGGTGCGCTTGAACTGCTTGATTTTTTTGCCGTCCTTGTCATACGCCCAGCCGCCCACGAAGTAACCATCTTCGCATTGAACTACAACACCGGCCCGAGTCCCCCGAAAGGCATCCATCGCCGAATCACCTTTTGCTCTCGGCAGGCCGCGCACTTCAAAGATGATAGGGGCCGGCTTGTAATCCAGGAATACAATCTGCGTGTTGGGCGTCTGGCCATCGTCAATATATCCGAACCGTCCCCCCATGCTCATCACCCGTGGTGGCAGGGCATTTTTGTCCAGGAACCATTGACAGATGTCCGTAAAATGAATTCCATTGTTGCCGAGGTCACCATTGCCGGTAGGCCATACCCAGTGCCAGTCGTAATGTAGATTCCTGCGCATTAGAGGCGCCGTTGGAGATGGACCGCACCACAGGTTATAGTCTACCGATTCGGGAATCGGCTGAGGCCCATCCACCTTTCCGATACTGCCGCGTTGTACATAGACAATGCCGTATACAATCACAATCTTGCCGAGATTGCCATCCCGAATGTACTCGATGGCTTCCTGTAACCCTTCATCGGAGCGGCGCTGGGTGCCGCTTTGCACAATCCGGTTGTACTTGCGGGCCGCCTCGACCATTTTCCTGCCTTCCCAGATGTTATGCGAGACTGGCTTTTCAACATATACATCCTTGCCTGCCTGGCAGCCCCATATTGTCACCAGCGCATGCCAGTGGTTCGGGGTGGCAGTAATGATTGCGTCGATGTTCTTGTCTTCCAGCAACTTGCGATAATCGATATATGTCCCGACCCTTTCATTGCGGTCTCTGAATTTTTTCCCTTCGCGGTCGAGAAAACTTTTATCCGCATCGCAGATTGCCGCCACGCGGACGCCGGGGATTTTCCGGAACCAGTTGATATGATTACTTCCCTGGTTACGGATACCCACTACAGCCACGCGAACATCATCGTTTGCCCCTCGTACGCGGGAGAACGGCATCGCCAGTGCAACACCGGCAGCCACCGAACCCTTCACAAAATCTCGGCGATTGATACGTTTCATCAGCGGTCTCCTTCATTATTCACTATCAAACCTTAAAAAACACTTCTGCCTCATAATACAGGAATCGGGTCTCCAATTCCAACCAATTTTGCGAACAGCCCGCTGCCGGCGTGACCGTCAAGATTGTAGGTAGATTTTTTGGGCCGTTAGCGGCTGGGAAGTGGGCTTTTTCAACAAACGAAAAGACGGCAGTGAATTTCTGGTTTCCCTTTCCAGGTCTGTCATTAAAGACGAAAATGGAAACGATGCTGCAGTTGTCCTGATAGCTCACGACATCTCCGAACGTATACAGGTCGAGAATGAGCTTAGAACAGCAAATCTGCAATTGGAGAAGCAAAATCAGCTGAAAGATAAGTTTGCTATCACTGTTTGCCGCCAATTGATGACGTTGGCGGCTGAGTTCAAGAATGTTATCTCCGACGCCGTGACAGGCACTCTGGGCAAAATCAGTCCCGAGATGCAGAAAAATCTCGAACACGCCGGCAAGGGCATGAAGAGGTTTGAAAGCATTGTTGGTGAATTTCTTGACATCTCACAACTTGATGCGGGCAAAGTGAAGCTGGAGATGGCTGAACTTAATCTTCGTTCTCTCATTATAGATGTTGTAAGAGCACTGTCACCGCTTGCAGATGAAAGACAAATTGAGCTAAAAAGCTTGATGCCCGATTCTGAGCTTGTTGTCGAGGCAGACCGTAACAGGATAATTCAGGCGTTATATAATATTATTAACAATTCAATAGAGTCAATTCCTTCAAATGGCCATATCACTATGCGGGCGGAAGATATTGGAAATGAAATTATGGTGAAGGTGGAAGACGACAGCCCGGCTATTGAAAGTAGCAGGATAGCCAGGAGTTTCAATCGCTTCACACAGATTAGAATGAAGATGCATCCCGGCAGCGAAGGCCAATCAACTCTGGGATTGCCGATAGATGAGGAAGCTGAGAAAAGTATCAACTGGCGCAAATCCGGTCCTTTGGCCGGTTCTTTGTTGTCTCGTCTCTTTCGGCAAAAGCCATAAGCATTATGGCTCTACCCAAATAGCCCGGAAGTATTTTTTGTTTTGGTCGGTCAGGAACTTGTTCGGGCATGTTCCGTCATAATTCAATTCCCCCTCCTCGCATTCACCGGGAGAAGATACCTTGACGGCCAGGGTGCCGTCGTCACTGAGCAGCAAAAACTTCCCCGAATTCTTAAATGTAACCAGCGCCTCGGGGCTAAAACCGCTTTCATCCGGGCTTAATCTCCGCACAAGTGCCGGCGGCTTGTCTTTTTCGCCCGACCAGCGATATAAGACAAACCTGGGCTCTGCGTTACGAGGGCCGGCGATGATAAAAAACGCCTTATGAAAATGGGAATACTCCATGCTTCTTATTCCCAGGCCTCCCAAATCCCACAAGATAGGCTCGCCAAAAATTGCCGCTTGTCCCCTTTCAATTACCTGCTTGGGATTATTCAGGGCCACGACAAGAGCTTTTACACGCGAGCTTACTCCGTCATAATAGCGGGGGTTCCTGAATCCAATGTAGAGTGTCTGCCCGTCGCCCGAAGCACAAAGCCCCTCAATATTAAGCCCATATTCTTTGGGCGCAAGACTTTTGCGCTCTTGTTTTGTAAGGTTCGGCGCATCGAATCTGGTGGCTCGACCTAATCCCAGCCGGCGTCCGGGCCCGGTTGTAACCAGACTGTGGATGAGGGTTTTACACGGAATGCCTACGGGCCGGATAGCGACCTTCCCATTTTCGACCTTAACTAACGTGGCAAAAAAACGATATCGGTTCGGCCGTAGTTTACCATCCTTGTTTCTACCGTGCGAACTTATCCAATAAATGGTATCGCCTATCATCGTTGCACCCTCGATGTCGGCCTCAGGGTGTTCCGGATAAATATTAAGAAACTCTGTCAAATTGTAGTGGAAAACCGGAAAGCCAGACCCATTGATTTTGTAGACCCTAAGCACGTTGTTCTCATCGTCGGCCACGATGAACATTCCATCACCAACGGCAACTGCTGCGGAAGCGTCGCTAATTCCACGATAAATGAGAACTTCTTTAGCCTGGTCGTTATGACCGGCACGAGCTACCGCGCGGACTTCATTTTGGAACGGTTCGCAAGATGCCGGACCGCTGCATATCATCAGAAAAATCACTATTTTGGCCGTAACTTTCATTTCAGACCCCATTTCAATCCGGGATTTCCCGGTCAGTTACCTCTTTTGATACTCCGTATCGTCAAAAAAACTTGACGACTTTCTGCTTGCCTGCGCAAAAAACATCATACTGTCCCATAATACCATTTTTTGATACGTAATAACAGCCCATTATGAATAAAAATACTCTTATTTGGCACGCCACTCTCACTCCGTGGACGGATTTTTCTTGAATTGCAGAATCGGATGTGCTACAATTTATAAAGGTTAATTGAGGAAACAGGGCAAGGGTGCACCAGTAGTGATGAAACACCCGTTTTTTCGGAATGTCAGGTTGATATCTTTGGTGCAGTCTCATCCCAATGGATGCATACAAATCAGTCGCAGAGTGTCTGCTGCGGCGGGCAAATACTATGTTAGGAGAGACGTGGTAATGGATAAAAAAATAGAAAAAAACTGTCGAAATCGTATTTTTGGATTCCTGGTGATTCTGTTATTTATCTTGCCTCTAACCATAGGTGCCGAAGAGATTATAATCCAGGGTGAACAGACGGCTTCAAAAACGGCTAAGGAGAAGCTGAAAACAAGGGTTACAATCAGCAGCACAAACACACCCATCGAGGAAGTACTAATGGATTTGGCCGACCAGGCGAAGATTGACATCATCAAAAGCCCCAAGGTTACCGGTAATGTTACAGTCAAAGTAACCGACGTGCCTCTCGAAGAAGCTCTGACCAACATTCTTGCCGTGTATAATTGTACATACATAGCCACGGAAAATATGGTCAGGGTCGTGCCGCTTCCTGAGATGGGGCCTGATGTAAAAGAGCCACAAGTCACGAGAATTTATAAAATCACTTACGCAGATGTTGAAGATGTTGCTGTCGCTTTGGGCAAGTTCGTATCGGGCAAGGCTGAAGTGGGCATCAACAAAGGCACCAGTCATATAATAGTTACGGATACCGAAGACAAAATCAAGGCCTTAGACAAATTTATCGAGCAGGTAGACGTCATGACCTCACAGGTACTGGTCGAGGTAAGAATCTATGATGTAACCACCAACGAAGGTTTCGAATTAAGCCCGGACTGGCATGTCGGACGCAATGCTCCCTACACCGCGGACACAATCCTCCTGCCGGCGGACGAAGTAACGGAAACTGAAGTTGGACCAGAGAGAAATACATTTCACGAGGATGGAACGGAACTTGAAGAGGCGTGGCTCTATCCTTGGCCCGAGCCCGAGGGGTGGTACGATGACCGTCGAAACACGAGTACCCAAGATCGTACGGGTTGGGACCTCGGGAGAACAGAGACTGAAGCCGTGTATGACAAGCCTCCGCTAATAATGAGTAACTGGCGCAGGAGAGAGTTTGGGGGCGGCTCTTTTGACCGTATCACAGGCGGCACTCTCAGCTTCAGTGTTCTAAATGATGCAATCGATGTAGATTTGGCGTTGACCATTCTCCACAGTCAGGTTGAGGCCAGGCTTCTTGCCAATCCAAGAATTCTCGTACTCGACAATGAAACCGCCAAATTCGAGATTGTACGCGAGATTCCCTATAGGGAGTTGCTGCAAGTAACCAGGGAAGATCCTATGTCGTATACGGATTTTAAAAAAGTCGGCGTTGACCTTCAGGTTACTCCGCACATCGCCAGGGATGGGATGATGAGATTAAAGATTGAACCAAAATTTAGTGTTCTTGTAGGTCAGGATATGTATGGTGTGCCGACTGTTGACGCCCGCCGTTTGGAAACAACAGCCATGATAAAAGATGGCCAGACTATCGCAATAGGCGGCCTACGCAAAAGAGAGGTTACGAAAGACGTTGCCAGAGTGCCTGTGCTTAGCGACATACCGCTTCTGGGTGGCCTGTTCAAATCTGAAACCGAATCGGTAATAATCAACGAGCTTGTCGTCTTTATTACTTCCACAATCATTACCGAGCTCACGCTTTCAGAAAGCGAGAAAAAGCTGCTTGATAAGACGGAGTTTACTACCCCGAGCTTCGAGAAAACCAGGATTGAGAAAGGTGAATTCAAGAAAGCTAAGGTCGAGAAAACCAAGAGCGAGAAAACCGAGAGCGAGAAAACCGAGAGCGAGAAAACTGAGGTCGAAAAAACTGAGGTCGAAAAAACTGAGAGCGAGAAAACTGAGGTCGAAAAACGTGACATAGCAGAGACACTCGACCTGTTATTGAAAAAACTGGGGCCATCTCCCGACTAACGAGTGAAGACTCAAGACACCAGACTCAAGTCTTGGGTCTTTGTTTGATATGGGCTACAATCCTCTTATACCCACCATCTCACCCGGAATCAGCTTCATGCCTAACGGAATCTCAATCAGCATGGGCCGCCCCCACTGAGGGAAGTTAGGATTTCGCCACAACCGC
>DATLBB010000307.1:0-4913 GCA_035527155.1 Sedimentisphaerales bacterium | reverse complement strand
AAGCCGTATGGTCTGCTGAGCGTCGCAGGATATCTGCGCGAAAAGGCAGCTCTCAAGCTCTTCGATTATCTCGACCGCTTGCATCCATTCATGGCCGAGACGGGTGAGCTGGACGCAGACCGGTGGGGACGGGGCCGGCTCTATTGCGAGAAGGTGCCTAATCCGGCCTGCCTCGAGGATATCCCACGGTACTTTAGGCGATTTGGTCTGCCGCGAGGATTATTCAAAAATTTCCTCACAGCCCAACAGCAGTCCGACTTCGTTCTTATTCAAACGATGATGACCTACTGGTATCCCGGTGTGCGAGAGGTGATAGAAGATGTCCGCGATGCCTGGCCCAGAGCAAAAATTATATTAGGAGGCAATTATGTAACACTCTGCACCAAACACGCACAGGAATTGGGAGCGGATTTATTAGTGGAAGGAACAAATCTTGAGCCACTCGCCGAATTTCTGGACATTGAGCCGGACTTGAAGCAGCCGCCCTTTTGGCAAGGCTACGAGAACCTAAACGTTGGTGTACTGAAGCTGACCGACGGCTGTCCCTTCAACTGCACTTACTGCTCTGTGCCGAAGGTTTACGGCAAATTCAAAACGAGGCCGCTTGAACGCTCTTTAGCTGAACTGCACTTATTATGTCACCTTGGGGCTGAGAATATCGCTTTTTATGATGATGCTTTGCTGTTCGAGCCTGAAAAAGTCCTGATACCGTTTTTGAATGAAGTCATAAAGCGAGACATAAAAGTGAACTTTCACAGCCCCAACGCCCTTAATGCTCGCTTTATCACGAGCGAGTTAGCTGAGCTTATGGTGCGGGCCGGCTTTAAGACTTTCTATCTCGGTTTTGAAAGCGCTTCGTTAGAGTGGCAGCATCGGACCGGCTCGAAAGTTTCTTCCGATGAGCTTGCGAAGGCTTCTCAATACCTCATCGCTGCGGGCGCTAATCCCCAAAACATAACCGCGTATCAAATCCTCGGCCATCCTCAAACCGATATTCAGCAGCTCGAATCTTCGATGCGCTTTGCCAACAGCCTGGGTATTCGCGGGATGTTAGCGGATTTCTCACCGATACCGGGTACACTCGACGGCGATTATTGCCGCAAGTGGGTGGATATGGACGAGCCGCTGTCTCATAACAAAACCGCATTCCCGATTATACTACTCGGCTTCGATGAAACAAACCGCCTAAAAGACCTGCAACGCCTGCTTAATCGCTCACTGACAAAGTAACGTGGATTGATTTTAGCCACAAGCTATGTATACTTGATTACTTATAGATACACGGGCTTTATAAATAATCTAACAATGTTTCGCCAAGAGTGTAAAGAATGGACACAAATAGCATTTTGACAGTTTGTTTTATTTCTCTTGTTGTTAGTACGATAGGCGTATCGATAGGTGGGACATCGCTAATAACGGTTCCTGCGCTTATCTGGTTAGGAATGGCTCCCAAAAACGCTATAGCTACAAACATGTTCGCATTGATATTTATGAGTATAAGCGGTGCTATAGGCTTTAGAAGGGAAATGAAAGGGGCTCATTGCGGGATGATTGCCTTTTTTTCAGCCCTGACAATTTGCGGTTCTTTTATAGGAGCAAACCTTGTATTAGCTGTCGATGAGGATATCCTGAAAAGGGTAATAGCGGTTATAATGTGTATTATTTCCGGTTCGTTTTTCTTCAAAAGGGATTTAGGCATCAAAGAAAACAAAGTGCAAATATCAAAGGGGAAATTGTTTACCAGCTTGTTATTAGTTCTTATATTGGGTATTTATGGAGGGTTTTTCAGCGGGGGTTATGTTACTCTTTTAAACTATGTCCTGATATTAAGTCTTGGCCTTAATTTCCTCCAGGCTGCGTTTATTACAAAAATACTGAACATATTTTCTTCCTTAGTGGCGTTTGTATTTTTTCATTATCACGGTCTTATTGATTTTTCCGTGGGCGTTCCTTTGGCTGTCTCCATGTTTTCAGGTGGCTTTTTGGGTGCAAAGTTGGCCATTATTAAAGGCAATCGGTGGGTCAGGAACGTATTTGTTACTGTCGTAATAGCATTGGCAATTAAGTTACTGGCTTTCTAAGTTAATAACTCATGTCAAAAAAAGTATGTATGCGCAGCTACGGGTGTCAAATGAACAAGCTGGACACGGCCTTGGTGACTTCCGCGCTTAAAAAGGCGGGTTTCAGCTTGACCGACAGCTCAACAGGAGCCTCGGAAATTGAGAGATTGATTGGATGAACTACATACTCCTCATTGTGGGATTTATATTGCTGATCAAGGGGGCCGACCTGCTCGTTGACGGGGCCTCGTCCATAGCAAAAAGACTGAAGGTCAGTAACCTTATCATCGGTTTGACCGTCGTCGCCTTCGGTACTTCCACACCGGAGCTGTTTGTAAATGTAATCGCCGCCATCAAAGCCACACCAGCTATAGCCATCGGAAACATCCTCGGAAGCAATATCTTCAACATCTTACTCATTCTCGGTATCTCTTCACTCATATATCCCCTTGCAGTTACGAAAGGGACCGTCTGGAAGGAAATCCCCCTGACCCTCCTTGCTGTCGTCTTGGTCGGTATAATGGCAAACAAACCCTTGATATTCGGCAAAGGCATGTCCGGGCTTTCCAAGATCGACGGCCTCATTCTGCTCGCCTTCTTTGCCTTTTTTCTATATTACCTGCAGAAAGTCGCAAAGCCTTCTGAAAAAAAGGTCTGTGAAACGGAAGCACCGAAGCAATATGAAATTCTAAAATCATCTCTCGGCCTTATCGGTGGTTTTGTCGCCTTGTTCATCGGTGCAAAACTCGTTGTGGATTCGGCTGTCGCTCTGGCTGCCAAATTCGGCGTCAGCGAATCTTTTGTAGGTCTGACTATTGTTGCCGCCGGCACAAGCCTGCCCGAACTGGCAACTTCCGCCGTCGCCGCCGCAAAGAAAAACTGTGACATCGCCGTGGGAAATATCGTGGGCTCCAACATCTTCAACGTCTTTTTCATACTCGGATTGAGCGCTACCATTCGCCCTATGCCCTTTCAACCCGCAAATAATATCGACATAGGTGTCGCCATACTGGCAAGCCTGTTCCTTTTCATCTTTATGTTCTCCGGGAAGAAACGTTCTCTCGATAGATGGGAAGGTGCTTTATTCCTTGTCCTGTACGTCTCTTATATCGCATTTCTGCTCATCCAACACAGGACGCATTAATTCACGTCGGCCGTTTTGCTATACTCAACCCCACGTATGAATTCGCGTACGGTGCACATAAAATCCTGACTTGCCCTTGTCCATTTCTAACATCTATTGCGCCAACTGCCTTGCTAATTCCACCCCTGTCTTAAATGCCCTTCGCAAACTCTTTTCGTCAAGCCCGGCTTCCGGCCTCTCACCCACCATACCAAAATATAAGATTTTCACCACCTTGGCACCCAAAACTTTCGCCATATATTTTAATGCTTTTGGCGTACCTGGCAATATTAGCCTCCCTATCCAGGCCGGCGGGGTAAATGATGTCACTATGACCGCCTTCTTGTTTAGTTTGTTATTCCGAAATTTCGGCGCAATCTTGCCCCATGGCCAGTAGGCGTAAACCGCTAATCTTTCCATAAAACGTTTCATTATGGCAGTCATCGTACCCAGATTTACCGGCGATCCCAGAACATAACCATCGGCCTCGTCAATCTGCTGCAATATTTCTTCCATATCGTCGTCGTAAACACAGTCCCCCCTTTTGTCGCCGGGTTCCTGCATGCAGCTTCGGCAGTTATTGCAAAACTCGATTTGCTTTTCGGTCAGATAAATCTTAACAGTCTTCGCACCGCTGGATTCCGCGCCTTTGAGAATTTCCGTTACCGCAGAATCTATCACCCTCCCCTTTCGATAACTGCCCACTATGCCAACAATTGTGTTACCCATCGTTATGTTGTTATCTCCTTTCCAACTGCTTTGAACAAATGTTTAAGGAGTGAGGTATGCCGTCAATTTGGCTTCACTGCTTCAATAGTTGCTGAAACTACAAAGTCCTCAATCTTACTCTCTGGAAACCACTCACGGATAGCCTCTTTACTTCCTTCTATGGGATTTATACGAATGTTGGTAAATCCTGCCTCTTCCAGCATTGTCTTCAATTCATCTATCTGCGCCGCTCCCGCAACACACCCGGCGTGCAGTTCAATACTCTCTTTTATATGTGCCGGCATAGGTGCGGTGGCAACTACGTCCGTGATTGCCAACCTTCCGCCCCCCTTCAAAACGCGAAAGGTTTCATTGAAAACACTGGATTTCTCAGGTGATAGGTTAATAACACAGTTAGACATTATCACATCAACAGAACTGTCCGCTGCGGGTATATGTTCAATTTCTCCCAGTCTAAACTCCACATTGGACATCTTTGTCTTTTCAGCATATTCGCGGGATTTGCTTATCATTTCAGGCGTCATATCAACACCAATAACCCGGCCTTCCCGCCCTACTGCTTTCGCCGCAAGAAAACAGTCAATCCCGCCCCCGCTGCCCAAATCAAGGACGGTTTCCCCGGGCTGCAAAGAGGCAATTGCATGAGGATTCCCGCAGCCAAGCCCCATATTTGCGCCTTCCGGCACCTCTGCCAAATCTTCTGCCGAATAACCTATCCGGGCCGAAACATCCGCCGCACTTGGTCCATTTCCGTCGCCACAACAGGATGGAGGAGTGCACCCACAACTTGAAGAACCTGATTTTGCTATTTGGCCGTAGTTTTTACGCACCGCCTGGCGAATTTCATCATCTTTCATATTTTGTCGAGTAGACATAATATGGTCTCCTCATTTAGGTTTAGTTTGTATTCCCTGTTTTCTCTTCTCTTTCGATACGAAGAGTGTCACAATATTCAACCATGTGAGGAAACTTCAATGCCCCTCACAGAACCGGACTTGTGG
>DATLBB010000306.1:0-8619 GCA_035527155.1 Sedimentisphaerales bacterium | reverse complement strand
GTTTCGCTCGATTGTCGCATTATACTCGCTGATGTGAGAAGTGAGAAGGGAAAAGGCAAAAATAAATGTTCAAAAACATAGTATTCCTGGCGTGGGCACCCCGGGCCAAAGACCCCCTTAAGAACCCCGCCAACAGGTGGCGGGGCTAACCGATATTGAAGCGACAATAAACGTCGCGTTTTTTGTAAGTTCCCGCGTGTGCAAAAACGAATTTTGCACACCCTACGCGCCCGATTCACGGATATTAGAGGGTACCCCGGGCCGAAGAACACCTCAGGAACCCCGCCACGTGGTGGCGGGGCTAACCGATACGGAGGCGACAAAAAACGTCGCGGTTTTTATAACAAATAATGGTGGGGCAAGCCCCACCCTACCGCTTCCGCGAATAATTAGAAATAATGGTGGGGCAAGCCCCACCCTACCGCTATAACGCCATATCCGAGGAGCAGGATGTTGATAACGGAAAAGCCGGTTATACCAATTACAGTTAAAGATTGCCGATAGAATCAGACGTAGTGCAGACTAAAAGGGTCTGGATTCCTGCTCCTTCGACTTTGCTCAGTACAAGTTTCGCAGGAATGACAGGCTCAGGCAATCGGCAATAACTAAATAGAATTGGTATTATATTGGTCGTAGATTATCTCTCTATCAACATAACAAAGGCAAAACTGTCCTGACTATGAGATTAAATTACCTGGCTCAGGAATATGGTTTTACCGACATTAGCCAAACCTCACCATCCTCTTGCCTGCCGGCGGCACATCAGCACAGGTGACTAAGGATTTTTGGAATGATTAATCAGGTTGTTGGTACTTCTCCCGAAGCATATTTTTTATTCACTATTATCGAGGATCGTCATAAATGCTTCCTGTGGTATCTGAACATTACCAACGCTTTTCATTCGCCTTTTACCTTCTTTTTGTTTTTTAAGCAGCTTCATCTTACGCGTTACATCACCGCCGTACAGCTTTTGCGTTACGTCTTTGCGAAAGCCTTTGATGGTTTCTCTGGCGATGATCTTGCCGCCTATAGCAACCTGCAGAGGAATTTCAAACTGATGCCGTGGAATCGCTCTTCGCAGCTTTATTATCAGCTTGCGGCCTCGTGCCTCTGCTTTGCTGCGATGGACAATCAAACTCAAGGCATCGACCGCAACCTTATTTACAAGAATATCAATCTTGACGAGGTCACTGGCCTGGAAACCGGTAAACTCATAGTTCATCGTTGCATAACCTCGACTGATGCCTTTGAGAAGATCATAAAAATCATATACGATTTCGGCAAGCGGGGCTTTATACTCAAGCATGACTCTTGTGGTACTGAGGTAATCGGTTTTTATGAGCTTACACCGCCGGGATTCAGCCAGTTTCATTATCCCTCCAATTGTATCGGCCCCCGTTATAATCTCAAGTCGAACAAAAGGCTCACGAAGCTCTTCAATATGACTCGAATCAGGCAGTTGGCCAGGCGATTCTATCCTTTTAACGACACCATCCTTTGTCAGGACCTCATAGCTGACTGTCGGAGCGGTCTGAATAACCTCTATATCATTCTCACGTTCCAACCGTTCCTGAACTATCTCCATATGAAGCAAGCCAAGAAAACCACACCGAAAACCAAAGCCAAGCGCAGGCGAATTCTGTGGACTGAATGAGAAACTGGCATCATTAAGAGTAAGCTTATCAAAGGCGTCTTTTAGCCTTGAATAATCCGTATTATTGCCCGGATAAAAATCTGAAAATACCATCTGCATCGGCGCTTTGTAGCCTGGCAAAGGTTGTGAAGCGGGTTTGGCCTGGTCTGTAATTGTGTCCCCTATCGTCACATCAGCCAGTTCGCGAATATTTGCGATAACATAACCGACTTCTCCGGTGCCGAGCTTGTCAACGGCGGTCATCTCAGGTTTGAATTTTCCCAACTCGGTAATGGTATAAGTTCTGCCGCTGCGCATAAAACTGACCTTTTGTTTTATATTCAGGGAGCCGGCATAAACTCTGACATAACATATCACGCCTTTGTACTGGTCGCTGTGACTATCAAAAATTAACGCAGCGGTCGGCTCATCACTATTATCCTGCGGCGCAGGAAGAAATGTCACAATCGCCTCAAGAAGTTCATCAACTCCCAATCCGCTCTTTGCGCTTATCTTGAAACACTCATTAGCACGGATCCCGATAATATGATTTATCTCTTCTGCGACCCGAGCGGGATCTGCTGCGGGCAAATCAACCTTATTGATTACGCTTAAAAGTTCAACATTGTTTTCAAAAGCCAGATAAGCGTTAGCCACAGTCTGTGCCTCAACACCCTGGCTGGCGTCAACCACGAGCAACGCACCCTCACAAGCGGCCAATGCCCGTGAAACCTCATAGTGAAAATCAACATGTCCCGGGGTATCAATCAGGTTCAGCATGTATGTTTTGCCCTGGTGCCGGTAATTCATCATAACCGCCGAGGCCTTGATGGTTATTCCTCGTTCACGCTCGAGATCCATATTGTCAAGAACCTGTTCGACCTTCTGACGCTTGGAGATCGTACCGGTCAACTCAAGCATACGATCCGCCAGGGTGCTCTTGCCGTGATCAATATGTGCGATAATCGAAAAATTTCTTATATATTTCGTACTCATCTCGTATGTTTTCAAAAATCGACAGAACCGGAAATTATTGTAAAACAATAACTTACGCCAGACCAATATATTACCGACGGATTTTGCGTCTTTGACGTTGTCTATCTGCTTTTTTTAATGGCCTTTTGCGGCTGGTATTGAATCGGCGGCGGCTATTTTTTGGCTTTCTGATATTATTCAGTTGGGGTTCGGCAGATAGCCACACGGGGTCAATATTGTTATTTTTTATAATTGTTTTTAATGTATGTAAATCATGGCTGCTGAAGAATGTAACGGCAGTTCCTTTTCTTCCCATTCTGGCGGTTCGGCCGGTCCGGTGCGTATATGCCAGCGGGCTGTCAGGAAAATCATAATTAATCACATGTGTTACATGGCTAAAATCGAGACCTCTGCTTACAATCCCTGTGGCGACAATTGTTTTAAGCTGCTTTTTCTTAAATCGATTGAAAAGTGACGACCGCCTCGACTGTTCCATGCCTCCGTGCATGATATCAACTGAATCAATTTCCTTTTTTAATTTATCAAACAGACTTTCGCAATTCCTTCGGGAATTACAAAATATTATTGCCTGGGTCGGCTTTGTGTCCTTTATGTATTGAAGTAGTGAGGCAAGTTTCCTGCGTCCGGTGGTCTGCTGAAAATGGTGGCAGAGACTTTGGGGTGCTATCTGCTCGATATTGAGCTCAAGAGTGACAGGATTCTTGAGGTATTTTTTTGCCAGGTGTTGAATTTCTTTCGGCATTGTCGCAGAAAAGAGCAGCGTCTGGTGTTCATGTATCAGGCATGAAATAATAAATTCGATATCAGTGATAAAGCCCATATTCAGCATTTCGTCCGCTTCGTCAAGTATAAAGGTCTGCACGTGCGAGAGGTTCAAAGTGCTGTTACGGAGAAGATCGATAAGACGGCCGGGAGTAGCAATGAGGATATTTACGCCATGGGACAGCTTTGCTTTCTGTATCTCGATGGGAAAACCGCCATAGACTGCAAATGGGGCGATATGAGTGAATTTGGCGACATCTGAGATGGCAGATACGTATTGCAGGGCAAGCTCACGTGTGGGTACCATGACTAATGTCTGTATCTGGTTTTTGGCAGGATCAACCGATTGGATAATTGGTATTCCACATGCAGCAGTCTTTCCGGAACCTGTCTCTGCCAGGGCAATCATGTCTTTGCCTGCGATAATATGTGGAAATGTTTTTTCCTGTATAGGGGTTAATTCCCTGTATCCGAGCTGCTTAAGGGCTTTTAATATCTGAGGCTTTAAGTTAAGTTCGGTGAATTTCATATATAAAAGCAAATACTTTCTTTTTTAAAATTGTCAGAGTGAGCAATTCCCGCATTATACACAAAATGCCGTTATCAATGAAACATAAATTAAATCTGTTGACAGGGCATCGGCCGCTTTGGAGTTGACAAAAGCTTCGTCTGAACGTAAAAAAATCAGGTGGATATAAAAGAGCGTAAAAATATATTAGTTACCTGTGGGCCGGGGCTGAAAGATTATCTGCAGGCAGAACTTGAAGGATTGGGCTTTGAGACAGTCAGCAGTCATGTCGGAAGTGTTGTCACACGCGGATCGTTTATCGATTGTATGAAACTGAATTTCTGTCTGAGGACCGCTTATAACGTCCTTTATCTTCTCAAAGAGTTTCGTTGCGGCAACAGCGAATCACTCTACAAACAAATCAACAAACTGCCATGGGAAAATATCATCGCACCGGAAGAGTATCTGTGCGTACTCTCGCGGGTCGATACCTGGTCGATTAACAACAGCATGTATCCGAGCCTCAAGGTCAAAGACGCAATCGTCGACCGCATATACAAAAAGACCGATTCGCGGCCTGATAGCGGCCCGGACAGAAACAAAGTCGTCGTCAATCTTTTCTGGAAGGACGACAGGGCGTGGATATATCTTAATACTTCCGGCGTAAAACTTTCTGATCGGAACTATCGTAAAATGCCGCATAAAGCACCGCTTCGCGAATCGCTGGCAGCCGGGATTATCATGGCGACAGGGTATGACGGTTCGCAGGATATCGTGCTGCCGATGTGCGGCAGCGGAACGCTTGCCATCGAATCAGCTTTTATAGGGATGAACAAGCCGGCCGGCACCCTGCGCAGCAATTATGGTTTTAAGCATTTCAAATTTTTTGATGAGCAGATGTGGGAAGAAATACGAAATGATGTTCGCAAGACTATACGCAAGGACGGGCTGCGAAAACGTATAATCGCCACGGACATAGATGAGCAAGCTATCGAAGCGGCGAGGCAGAACGCGCGAACGGCCGGGGTCGAACATTTGATAGAATTTGATGTTTGTGACTTCGCCGATACCGAGGTGCCGGAAGGTGAGGGGATTGTGGTGATGAATCCGGAATACGGGCTGCGATTAGGTGAACTTGAACCGCTCGAAAAAGAGTATAAACGCATTGGTGACTTTTTCAAACAGAAATGCGCCGGTTATACAGGCTATCTATTTATAGGCAACAAACTGTTAGCTGCAAAAGTCGGACTAAAAGCCTGTCGCCGTATGATTTTCTACAACGGCAAAATAGAGTGCCGCCTGCTGAAATACGAACTCTACAAAGGAACAAGACAGCCGCGAAACAACGGGCAGGATTAGCCCTGACCTTGCGTTGCGGTTTATTAATATAATATAGACAGAGTTAGCTTACATATAAGTTAGTAAGCATAAAAGCTTTGGGGCATTTTTAGCAAAAGAAATCATCGGCATACACCCGGAGGCTAAACCCACAGCGGTTATGGAAGAAGGTGACGAAATAATTATAGAAGCTGAACATCAAACGGGCAGAAAACGCGAAAGATATACTATGCCCAATGCTTCATTTGAGAGAGATTTCCCTAAAGGCAAATAAACCAATACCTAACACCACCAAAATTACACGGCTCTGTTGTCAGTGGCGTTCTTTAACATCAAATTTTATCTTAAAAAATCGTGGGCGATAAATGCGGGCGTCCCGTGCCATTTGCCAGAAATCAGTAGAGTTGCAGACATAAGTAATTATCAGCTCATCCGGTCCGGAAAGCTCCGGGTGGCCTTTGCCTGCATAGCAGAAATATGTTTTGTGCCATTTGTATTCCGGGCATTTGTAAACCTTATAAGGCTTGCTCCACGGCCCAATCGGCGTATCCGAAACTCTCATCATTATATTTGCCGACATCCCGTACTCTGTATAAATAGCCACATATTTCTTTATCGCCGGCTGGAAACTTACCGAAGACTCCGCTCCCGCCCCGTCAAATAAACCGCTCACCTTATTAACATCCGCTCCCCAGTCGGCTCCGTTCCAGAACCGCCATTTTTCAAAATCGGCAATTTTGTCTGGCGGTACTCGTGCAGCTATCATACTCCGGCCGCCCATCCCCTTCTTCCAGTCCTCGTCGCATCCATAGATATAGACGAAGTCCCCATCTCTCATAAAAGCCACGCCGAAATATAAATTGCCGTTCTCCGAATACCGTCCAAACGGAACCTTGTATTGTTTGATTCGCCATTTAAGCGGCTCATCCTGGGGATTACCAACCTCCCCTAACCACATTCCGATGTATTTACCGTCCTCAACTACCTGCCTAAGAAACAAATACAGCTTCCCATCGGCCATTATGCCGTGAGACATCCAAAACTCCCCGACTCCATCAGCAGGCGCGATAAAGGCAGCCGGTTTTCCTTCTTTTGTCTCCTGCCAGATAAACTTTACTGATGCTGTTGACGGGTCTTTACCCGACTGGAGTGCAATTGAGTAATTTATCATAGTTGCATCTTTATGCTGACCATCAACTATGTTGCCAATCCATGTGTCACCATATAACCAGAGCGTTACCATATCGCTTAACGCCACCGAGTATGCTCCATCCGCGCCTGTCCAGCCCTTTTCTTGGGTAAACAGAGCGTCGTACTGCGGCATTGGCTCAACTGAATACTTCGCCTCAAGCGCACCGTGCTTTATCTGCCCAGCCCCGCCAGCTAAAGCCTGACGTTTCAACTCGATTGGCGGAAGCTGTTCCAGTCGTTGTCGCAGCGCCGGGCCTTTGAGCTTGGCGATTTCGAGCATCTCGTCTCCCATGGCGATGCGCAGGCGCAGCATCGGTTCGGTCTGCTCGATCCACACGAGCATGTCGGGCATGTGGACGTTCTTGCCGTCTACGGGCTGAACGGGCCCACGGAAGACGGCCCAGAATCGCGCCTGCTCCAGGTGGACCAGGACGGCCCGGTAACTCTTGGGACCGTAGGCGTCAGACCAGATGAGGTCATAGGACTTGTCGCTGGCTGTACTTGTCAGATACCCTTCGGGGCCGGACCAGTCGCCAACCAGGGCGTTGTCGAACTGAACGGCCTGGGCCGGACACAGCGGTCCAAGGCGGACGAATTCCTCTGGGGTGCCGAACCCCTTATCCATGCGAGCCAGCTTGACCACAAACTTCTGCAGATCCTTGGTGTCCGCGGTCAACACCAATTGATCTGCCTCATCCATCTTCTCGTGTCGGATACATGCCGGATCGTCCTTGATCATCGTGGAGATAGTGTCGGAATTGGTGACGGCCAGCTTGAGATTCGGCTCGATTGAATCCACCTTCCAGAACAAATGACCGGGGATTAGGTGCCTCTTGCAGACGTCGTGCATGGTCGGGTCGGTGATCTCGCCGGGAAATACGTCCATGAACAGCATCCCTTCCAGGCGGACCAGGTGCGCAACAAACTGCCCCGTTTTGTCATCCTTGTCCACCACGGCCAGCTTGTAGCTTCTCCCCTCGCCCTGCTCGAACGTCAACACATTCGTCCACACGTCATTTCCCTGGGCCCATCGGCCGATCAGCCTCGGATCGAAGGTGACCGTATCGTCGTCATACAGCCGATGGAGAGACGGTACGCAGCCCATCAGGAACACCGCCAGAAGACCGAAACCGATGCGTTGTGTCCTCATATTCGTCCCCTTTCCACTATTTCTCCTTACTTTTAAATTGCCAGTTTGTCATCGTCGCGCAGATTAAGAAACCTGCATTTTTGCTTCATGTGTTGTTCTTCAGAAGATAACGGAAGTACTTTTGGATTCATTTTAACTGGGATTTCCCATATAACATTGTATCTCCTTGCTCAGCTACGCCGCTGGGCCTCTTTTCTAATAGAATATCAAATTTGTCTCGAAAACTCAAGTTTTCCAACTTCATTTCGAAAATATTTCAGCCACAATAATAGCAAAAACACGAATTTAGCAACTGATTATCATTTCTATGACGTACCTCAATCCGGGCTAATATATATCTTTGTGGTTTTACTGGTAATGAATATAATGCCACTATCAAGAAAATTCTAATTTTTGTACTTGTTTTTTGTGTGGCATTTTGAGGTGAAGCAAATGTGGATAATTCGATTTATTTTACTTGGTGTGCTTGGGGCATCGATCTGTGTTGACCCTTATTTGTATAGACACCGCAGCCGATATGCAAAACTTGTCGAAAACAGAATCTTCAATATAGCGGGCGTGATAGTGGGGAACTGCTTCTGCTACCTCATTGTGATTCTACCACCTGCCGGAGGTTGGAATGCCCGGCCTGATTGGCTGGGATATAAAAGTGTTCGTATAGGTTTCCCTGTTATTGGATTGCTGTTAATCTGCGCTGGCGCCTTAATAGCCTTTGCCACACTCAAACAACGAAAAGCCATTGGTATCCAGGATGTCAAGGAAGGGTTGCTAACGTCGGGCTTTTATCGGTATTTCAGACATCCCATCTATATAGGGATTTTGTGGGTAACTCTGGGATTGCCGCTCGCGATGAGGAATCCGGATGGGCTACTGATGTTTCCAGCCATCTTTGTCCTATTCTTCGCATTAACATTTCTTGAAGAAAAGAACGATATGTGTGTGAGATTTCGTGAGCAATATCAAGCCTATAGGCAAACCACAAGAATGTTTGGGCCAATATGGCTTTGGAGCATTTTAGCCGTAATTTTGTTGGTCCTCGTT
>DATLBB010000305.1:0-18818 GCA_035527155.1 Sedimentisphaerales bacterium | reverse complement strand
GGCAATGGCAACATTAAATACGACATGTACGGGGCTGCAAGTGATAATTCATGGACCAATATCGAGATCGTAGATACAGATAAGGATGGTCAGCAGACCGCTCCTAAGATAGCTACTGAAGATACAGGGACTATTTTGCATTTTGTTTGGGTTGACGATGAGCCCGGGGACAAGGAAGTGTACTACGGCTCTTCAGATGGACTTCCGGGAACCACTTTAACTGGAACCAATATTATCGACCAAGGTCTCCCAAATCTCTCAGACGGAAAGCAGCCTGAGCAGAAGCAGCCTGCATTGGCCGTTACTGGTTATACAGGTGGAACGGGCAATGATGCGTTAAAAGTTTTTGCTTGTTGGGAGGATGAACGCTATAACAAAATAGAGAACATACATGCTGTTGAGATGACAAATCTTGGTACAAATATCTGGGTCGGTGACGATGGCGCAGGCAATGACCAAAAAGTACCCTCAATCGGGATAGACCCGTACAATCATCCCTATTTGGTCTGGGTTAATAACAAGTCGGACATAATATATACCGGCAGCACTTTTATAGATCCTGATCCATTAGTACCATCTACACCTGCTCCTGTTTCTTCAAATACGATCATTGGTACACCATTTGGGTCTATAAATGATACTGACGATGTTTCCGTTGAAATACCGGTGGGGGCTTATTTATGTGACATGAATATTACTATCTCAAAAATAAGGAATCCTCAAAAACCTCCTTCGTATAACCGCACCTTCTTGTATGAATTCGGGCAAAGTGGGACAACTTTTAGTGAGCCGGTTACTATAACTATACCATATAATGCTACAACTTTGGTCAGCTCTCCTTCAGTATACTGGTATAACCCTCTTGTCGGTCTATACAGTCAGGAGGGGATAACTGATGTAGAGGTCCTCCAAATATCTTCTGGTTTATATGCTTTGCGTTTTAAGACTACCCACTTTTCCATATTTGGTGGCGGTGGTCCCTTTGGTGGCGGCCTTTTTGGAGGCGGAGGTGGCGGCGGAGGTTGTTCGATGTCTCCTGACAGCCAGGCCGGTATAGGGGAACTCATGGTGCCATACATCGGCCTGACTGTGGCAATGGTAATACTGAAACTGTGGGACATGCGGAAAAGAAAGGCACGTAATACTACGAAAAACTAATGTTAACAACGACCTATCCACCAAGACAATCAAGTATTGCCAATCCACTGCCGGCCGTCGGGTCGGCCCAACTTTTTAGCACCAGCTTAAAGCAACTCGACGCATCGTTGCTTATGGAGACCACCGTCGTAACAATTGCCGCAATTTTGGCAATGATAGTCTTTGGCGCGAGCTCCATTTTCAAACCGACCTGGCTTGTGGCGCCAGGTATTTTGGTAGCTGCCGCACTTGTCCCAACAGCGATTAAAAGACGTGAGTTTGCTAAGATTGGTTTTGACGTTAAGCATATAAGCCATTCACTTGTGATTGTTGGCTGGACCTGCATCGTTATTTTTCCGGCCATGCTTTGTGGCCTGTGGTTGCTGAAATACTGGGGATTAGAATTACCTTTGCGAGCTGCGATTTCACCGGCACGGGGCTGGGCCTGCTGGTTGTTGTATCAGTTTATGTATATTGCCGTAGCTGAAGAAGTATTTTTCAGGGGTTATGTGCAAAACAATATTCTGAGGTTGACAAGTACAACAGGGGGACAACAGCATCGGCTGCAACAGTGGGCAAGTATTGTGATATGTGCTGCGGTTTTTGCAGTTGCTCATATCACCGTTCAGGGGGAGATGATATCGGTCCTGACATTTCTGCCGTGTCTGATTTCAGGCTGGTTATTTATTCGGACCAAATCGTTATTAGCGCCAATTCTATTCCACGGACTGGCCAATACCTGCTATGCCATAATGCCGTTTTGGCTTATGTGAGCGTACAAAACCGGCACTCAGGACACCTCACAAGCTTGCAACATAGCCCCATAAAATAGTCCCTTTAAAGACTGTCCTGCTGTGAATCTCTGTGCGGGCTCTACGGTAGCGGCAGACTCAAGTCGAGGGGGTAATAAGACGATAAATTTTGAAGCAGACAAAGTGTGTTTACACAGGAAAGGGTGATAAATTGTATCTTTGTAAGGTCTTTTACATAGGTAAGTTAACGCTTATCCTCATGCTCTCAGCTGTAATTGTTAGGACGGTGATAACACTGAAAAAATCAGGAGAAATATTTGCGCCAACATCGGCAGCAAGCAGCGAAAATACAAGCGTAGTTGAAGCAACAGGCGCAGCAGAAATCTCGCCCGAGAACTATTCGGCGATTATCGAGCAAAATATATTTAGCGGCAAGGGCTCCTCGCTAAGGGCAAATACATCTTTCCGGAGCAACAATGCTTCTGACATGGTGCGGTCAGATGGGAAAGAGCTTGGCTTAGCATTGTACGGCACCATCTGCGGCAGCCCGCCGGTCTCTCGAGCAATCATAAAAGACCTTGAAACCAATGAACTCGGCCTATACAGGCAAGGTGACACCGTTGCCGATGCACGTATCGAAACTATCAAAAAAGATGCGGTAGTACTACTTCACAATGGCCAAAGAAAAATACTAAATATCAGCATGGGTCAATCCAGGCGACAAGAAGCTGACGGTGCTCAGTCAGCTCCGGCAAAAAATATTTCCGAGACAGCTAACACAAATCCGCCAGCCTGGCCTGATACTGCTGTTGGAGTCGGGCTCACAACCGTTGGAGTTAAATCCGGGGACTCAGAAGGTGTATTAAAGAAGGCGGTTATTGAACCCTATATCGTCGATGGAGAGGTGGAAGGACTCAGGATTACCGGCCTGGAAGATAAAGGCATAGCGAAAGCTCTCGGCCTGAGGAATGGTGATATTATTCGCAGAGTTAATGGGCATCGACTGACTAACAAACAAAAAGCTTACCAGATATTCAAGAAAGCAAGCTCACAACCAGCCATGGATATAGAGCTGTTGCGGGACAACAAAACTAAAAAGTTATCGTTTGCTATGTGAAGTTAGCCTGGTAAGAAATCTAAGAGCTAATGTTGATTGTGTAAAACCGATGGACTTAAAAACCCGAAATACAAATAAGTGGAATCAGCAAGCGCTGTTAAATGGCTTCTTGCACCTTATTTGCATATTTTGTGCAACTCTTGTGGGTTGCAGATCAGAGTCTAATACTGCGAGAATTCAACCACAACAAGAACTTATTGCAAAAATAACTGAACGTTTGCATCCTAAAGGCTTTGACGCAAAGCAAATTGAGCAACCAGACACAGTGCTCACAAATCCCGCTGGGAAAAAGGGGCTTAAGCAGGTAATTCCTCTTCCAAAGCCTGAAGCAGCTAAGAATAATGGCAAGACGTTGGAATATAAATCGAATATTGCTCCAGCCATTAGGAAAACTATTCCGCCGGCTGCAAAAACGCAAGTTCATTCCTCCAGAGAGACCTTACCCATAAGCGAGAGCATTATCACCACAGCAGAGCAGCTATCTTCAGAGACAGCGGTACATCTACCTGTACTTGATAAACCCGGTATGGCTGATGAGCTTATATGTGTAAACTTTGACCAGGTTGATATCCGGATGGTGCTGAAGACCGTTGGCGATATAACAGGTATTAATTTTGTCGTGGACGACAGTGTCCGCGGCGCAGTTACGGTGATGTTCCCTACGAAGATACGCCTTGGTGACGTTTACAAGGTTTTAGAATCAATTCTGGAAGTCAAGGGGTACGCTGCCGTTCCGGCTGGAAGAAATCTTGTAAAGATAGTACCGAGAGCAGAGGCTGCCAAGCGCAACCTGCAGGTTCGCTTTGGCAGTAATCCCTCAGACATTCCCCAAAACGATTCTCTCGTAACACAGATTATTCCGCTCAGTTACGCTAATGCAGCGGAGGTCAGCCAGATTATTCAGCCCCTTTTGGCTACAGGCTCACAAATGGCAACCTACCCCAGAACAAATTCGATTGTGATTACAGACACATCTTCGAATATACACCACGTAGCCAAAATTATTCAAAAGCTTGATGTAAAAGAACAGATTACCGTATTTGGCTTAAATTATGCCTCCGCACAGGTCCTCAGCGAACAAATAATTCGCATAATACAGAAAAGCAGGATTACCTCTTCACCGGTTGGACGCAGCCGAAGCACGTCTCAAAGTGAGGCAGGTATGAAAATTCTGCCTGATATAAGGACTAATTCCCTTATCGTTGTTGCCAGTACTCAGGACACTGAGACAATTGAGAGATTAATAAGGCAGCTCGATGTTCCGCGGCCTGCGGGCACAAAAAATGTTCACGTTGTGTACCTCGAAAACGCACAGGCTAAAGAGGTTGCCGGTTCACTTACCGCCGCCCTTGCAAATTTGAGAATTACCGGCGCGCTTGAAGCGACCCAGCAGGTCCAGGTTACTGCCGATGAGGGCACAAACGCACTTATAATCGCCGCTTCAGCTCAGGACTTTGAGGTTATCTGCGAGATTATCGAAAAGCTGGACATAGTTCGCGAGCAGGTTTTAGTTGAGATGTTCATTATGGAGATTAGTGAAGACGGCTTAAAGGAAATAGGTATCGACTGGGCCACACTTGACGAGGCCGTGGAAGATAGTGTCCGATTTTTCGGTGCAACAAGTTTCGGTCCCCGCGTGGACTTTGCCAGCGGAAACCTTGAGGGCCTGGCAGTCGGCGCCTGGAGAGGAAGCGGCTCAGATATAAGAATTGGGTCGGTACTGCACGCTCTGGAGAAACAGTCGGGAGTTAATATCCTTTCGACACCTCATATCACAACCTCCAACCACAGCAAAGCAAAGATAATCGTCGGTGAAAATAGACCGTTTGTTATGGAATCAAGAATTACCGAGACGGATCCTTTGACTCCGACGGTAATAAAAACATACGAATACAAGGACGTTGGCATCAGTCTCGAGATAACGCCGCACATCAGTCAGGGCGGACTCGTCAGACTCGAAATCGACAGCGAGTTCTCGAAACTTGTTGAAGATGTTTCAAGCTCTTCCACGGACACCCCCACAACAGCTAAACGGCAGGCCCAGACGGTTGTTTCTATGAACAGCGGCTCAACTATTGTAATCGGAGGCCTTATTCGAGATGACAAAACCACTATTGAGAAGAAGATTCCTCTGGTGGGCGACCTTCCTCTGGTTGGTGGTTTGTTTAGATTCCAGAAAGACCAGCTGCAAAAAACGAATCTGATTATATTTATAACGCCATATGTTATCAGCAACCAGAAGGATTTTGAGCAGATAACAGAGAAAAAGAAGAAGGAAATGGAGCCGGCGCTGGAAAAGCTTGAGAAAAACAGCAGGGAGCGCTAATCCCACACCAAAAGAGCTTCGGCTCGCGCTGTTTTGGTGTGGGAGAAGGAGACCAACCGGTGAGCACAAAACCGGACAAACGACTAATGAAACTACTGCAGAGTCAGTGTTTGGAAAACATACTGCCGGAGCAGTTGAACCCGGAACTCGTACGGAAGCTGCCGCTTGAGTTTCTCAAAAAACAATGCGCTCTCCCTATTCTTTCGGAAAACAACCGGGTTGCAATTGCCTTAGCCGACCCGCTCAATTTAGAGGCATACGATGCGATTTCGACCATCTTAGGCCAGCCTTGCAGCCGGGTTGTCTGCCCCGCCTCTGAAATAGAGGAGGCCATAAGTCGTTGCTATTATCAGAGCACGAGTATCAACAGTGATAATGAAAACCCCAACGTGCAGGATTCACCGAGTAATCATAATGCTGCTGATGGAGCTTTGGGGCAGACCCAGACCGAGGACCTGCTCAACATTGCCAATAAGGCTCCTGTCATAAAATTAGTCAACAAAATCTTCTTCCAGGCGGTGCACAGCCGGGCCAGCGATATTCACATTGAACCATACGAGAATGAGGCCCGGATACGCTTTCGGGTTGACGGCGTACTGCATGATATACTTACGTTGCCCAAACAGCAGATTGCGGCCCTCGTTTCACGATTAAAAATTATGGCAAATCTCAATATCGCCGAACGAAGGTTGCCGCAGGACGGCCAGAGCCGGATTAAGATAGGCCGGAACCTGGTGGATATTCGAGTTTCGGTCATCCCGACATCGGGTGGCGAACGGGTAGTGTTGAGGTTGCTGGACAAAGGCAGCGGTGAATTGAGTTTGAACGAGATAGGCTTTTGCCCGGAGGTACTTAATCACTTCAGGAAGCTGATTAGATTGGCACACGGTATAATTTTGCTCACCGGCCCGACGGGCAGCGGAAAGACAACCACACTTTATGCGGCCATGAGCGAGCTTAACAGCGAAGAGAAAAACATCCTTACGGTTGAAGACCCGATTGAGTATCAACTGCCCGGTGTCGGGCAAATGCAGATAAAGCCGAAGATAAATCTTACATTTGCCAACTGCCTGCGCCACATTCTCAGGCAGGACCCGGATGTAATTATGATAGGAGAAATTCGGGACGTTGAAACCGCTGATATTGCAATCCAGGCATCCCTTACAGGCCATTTGGTTTTGAGCACTCTGCATACAAATGATTCGGCCTCAGCGGTGACCCGGCTAATTGATATGGGCATTGAACCTTACCTGATTTCATCGTCGGTGGTTGCTGTTATGGCTCAGCGGCTGCTGCGAGTTATCTGCCCGGAGTGCAAAAGACCGTATACTCCCGACGAGCAGGTGATTTCACTATGGCCGGAAAGTGAAAAACTTTCTGAAATGAAAGAGCTGTTCTACAAAGGAATCGGCTGCGAGAATTGCCTTGATACAGGATACCTGGGAAGGACGGGAATCTTTGAGCTGCTCGTTATAGACGACGACATCAAGGATCTCATAAGTAAACGGAGTGGCTCACACATCATAAAAGAAGCTGCCATTGAGAAAGGTATGAGCACCTTGCGAGAGGATGGTTTGTGTAAGGCCCTGGCCGGTAAAACTACTCTCGAAGAAGTCTGCATGGTTACGCAGGATTGTGTGCAAATAAATACAGGGGTGACTGAACGTGCCGGTAGTTGAATACAAGCTGTTAAGTGACAAGAAGACGGTCTCGGCGCATCAGGGGAGCCAAGGCGATGGTTCTGCGGGAACGCAGCAAAAGACACACGAGAGAGACATCTTTAGAAGGATCCGTACGAGGGACGTCTGCAGGACCGCTCGTCACTTGGCGACACTGCTGCGCGCAGGCATGCCCATTGTACCTGCCCTGTCAGCATTAGTCGAACAGTTGCAAGGTGTTCGGGGCCGGGACAATCCTCTTGCAGAAATTATGGAACAAGTTGCTAACGATGTTAATTCAGGAAGCACAGTGGCCGAAGCGCTCAGCAAGCATCCGAATGTCTTTTCGAGTATATTTGTCAACATGGTGGCCGCAGGGGAAACGAGCGGCACCTTAGAGGAGGTTCTCTTACGCCTGGCGGAAATACTGGAAAAACGCGTACATCTTGCAGCTAAGGTCAAGTCCGCTGTTGCATATCCCTTGATGATGATTGTGGTCGCGGTGGCAGTGGTGGTATTTCTTATGTCCGTCGTGGTTCCCAGCATAACGGCAATATTTATCGAAATGAACAGGTCTCTTCCCTGGCCTACAAGATTGCTTATCTCAATAAGCGCCTTTATGAAAACATATTTAAAGTTCCTTGTCCCTGTACTTTTTTTGCTTCTACTGGGAATTCGAGCAGCTTGCAGGACCAAAGAGGGCAGGATGTTTACGGACCGCTGGAAATTGAAGCTGCCTCTTTTTGGTAAACTTTTTCTCAAGTCGGAAATAGCACGTTTGACCAGAACATTGGGGATACTCCTTATCAGCGGCATCCCGATACTCAGCGCCCTGGAAATTGCAAAACAGGTCATTCAAAACAGCTTTATTGCAGGCGCCTTGGATTCGGTGAAGGAACAGGTCAGCAAGGGAGATGCTATTGCCAACGCAATAAGAAAAACCGGACTGTTCCCGCCAATTGTGTATCACATCATAGCGACAGGCCAGATAAGCGGGAATATAGAAGACGGCCTTATAAATATTGCCGATATGTATGACGGTGAGGTTGAGCTGACAACCAAAACACTGACCTCGCTGCTTGAGCCTGCGATACTTCTGTTGATGGGGGCAGTTGTGGGTTTTATCGTATTAGCTATTTTATTACCAATATTTGATATAAATCAGGTCCTTTAGTGGAGTCCTGCAAGATGAAAGAAAACAGACAGCGTTTACAAAAGGCCGGTTTTACCCTGATTGAACTTATGATTGTGGTCGTGATTTTGGGGCTGTTGGCTACCATCGTTATGCCGAGGATATTAGATAGGCCTGAACAGGCTCGCAGAATGAAAGCCAAAGTTGATATACGCAGTATCGAATCTGCGTTGGCTCTGTTCAAGGCCGACACCGGGCGTTTTCCCACCACCTCTGAAGGCCTTGAAGTTCTCGTCTCGGACCCCGGCATAAAGGGCTATAACAGTGACGGCTATCTTGATAAGGCGCCCCTGGACCCTTGGGGCAATAGATATATCTATCTTTCTCCGGGTGTGTACGGCAAAGACTATGATTTGGAATCTTACGGCAAAGATGGTGAGGACGGCGGCACAGACAAAAACGCTGATATCGAAAGCTGGAACCTTGATGAGTGAGAACAATGAAAAATAGACATGCAGCAATCCGGGATACGCGCGAGAGAGCATTTACGCCGTTAGAAGTAAACCCGGCAAGTCGGGTTGCCCAGCTTCGGTGCGGACCTCTAACGGGGTTTACCTTCATAGAGGTCCTCGTAGCTCTTGTGATTGTCTCAATTTCTCTGCTGGCGCTGATAAGACTGCATATTATCAGCATTAGTATGACTGACACAGCGGAGATAACCTCTCAGGCCGTTTTTCTGGCAAACGAGAAAATCGCAGAGACGCTGGCCCTCGGCTACCCGGAAGAAGGAACTAATTCCGGCACTGTGCAAAAGAACGCCCTGGGCTTGCACTGGACAACTGAAGTTGCAGACCTGCTGCCGACACAACTGGAGGGAATGGACATTGCCGGATTGCGAAGAATATTTGTCGATGTCAGTTGGAAACAGGGTATCAGACGCAAACATCTGCAAATGTCAACTTATGTCGCTGATAGGAAATTACCGTGAAAAGTCGGTACGGCAAAAAAGGCTTCACACTTATCGAGATTCTTGTAGCTGCAGCGATAATCGTAACCATTGTCTCTATGGTGTACGGCAGCTATTTTGCAACATCGAAGTCGGCGCGAAGCTGCAAGAGCAGGATAGCACTGTCCCGACAGGGACGGAAAGTGTTGGGGCAGATGGCTCGGCAGATACGCTGCTCGTATGTTGGTTCAGCCAAAGAGTATAAATCCCCGACCAGACCGGTTTTTCAGCAAAGAAAAAAAATACCTGAAAATGCAATCAGCTATTTTAACGGAAACTCAGGCGAGACGGGTGGAGAAATTTTGCATCTGGTAACCACGAGCGAAATATCAGAAGGACAGGCCCCGTTAGATGGCCTGTTCGAGACCACTTACAAATTTGACAAAAGCAGCGGCACGCTTTTTTTTAGCCAGAAAAGATTTATTGGTGCGCCTAAAAGTCTTGTCGAAAACAGAAATTGGCAGCCGATTGCAAGAAACATTGAGTCCGTCGAATTGGCATTTTTTGATGGACAGCAGTGGCTGCATACGTGGGATTTTAAGGAAAAGAAGTCACTGCCCAATGCAGTGAGAATTAACATCACCTGTGAAGACGAAAATCACCGGCAATACCACTATGGTACTATTGCCTATGTATGCTGCCGGAAGAATCAAGCTAAGAAAGCTATACAGAGGCGTTAGTATCGGTCAACAAATAATGAGACTGAAAAGAACAAAAGCAAAACGAAGGGGATTTGTAGTAGTTGTTGTCCTGTGTATGCTCATCTGTCTGGCGGTCCTGCTGCTTGGATTCAACTATCAATCCCGTACTAACCTGCATACCGTCGACGAGTTCCAAAAATCCGCGCAGGCACTCAATTGTGCAAAGGCAGGGCTAAATGTTGCGATTGCAGCTATCAAGGATACCGACGATACCAACACAAACAAAACGTTATTGAATCCGGTTTCGGAGGAAAATACTTTCGACATTGGTGATGGAAACTGCTCGATAACTATTACTGAAGAAAGCGGCAAATTAAATGTCAACCTGCTCAAAGATAAGAGCCGTAGGCTAAACCGAACCGGAATAGACCAGTTACTTCGGCTCATCGACCTGCTGAATCAGGAACACAGTGACCATTCTCATATTGGCTATGGTCTGGTACCGGCAATCATTGACTGGACCGATAGCGATGACAAGGTAACATACCTGCCTTTTATAAAGAACGAAAATTCAGGAGCAGAGTCAGGTTACTATGGCAGGTTAGAAACTCCTTACAGATGCAGGAATGCCTCGCTTGATACGACTGAAGAGCTCCTGCTGGTCAAAGGAATCACGCCGCAGGTTTTCGAGCGTATGCGAGACTACATAACGGTTTACGGCGATGGGAAAATCAACATTAACTGTGCTCCAAAGCGAGTTATTGAGAGTTTGTCGGAAAAGATGGACCCTGTTTTGGCTCAGATGATTATCGACAGGCGAAAATTCAAGCCCTTTGGCAGCATCGCGGAACTGCGGGATGTCCCCGGAATGACGGACAGTATCTACAACTCAATCAGAAGGTCGGCTACTGTCAGCCCGGCAGACCAATACTATCACGTCAGAGCGCAGGGAAATGTTGACAATCTCAACCGCACAATAACGGCAATACTTGGAAAAAATATGAAAACTAAAAACGTCGAGGTGATTTCATACAAAGAGCTATAAGGACATACAACTACGTTATTTATGTAGAAAAGGACCAAAGAAAAGATAATGGTTAAGCGGTGCATTGGCATAGATATTGGTCGCTCTTATTTGCGTGCGGTACAAATCGTTCGCACACCGGATGAATTATGCATCGAAAAAGTCTTCAGCGCACCAACACGGCGAAGTGAAGACTCGCCGCCGGAGATTCTAAGGCGACTTTCCGGCAAACATGGTTTTGACCGGCGTGCGGATATAGCAATTTCGATGCCGCATGATGCTGTTTTCTTTCGAAGTCTCGAAACTGACTTTGCCGGCCTGGAACAAATTCGCCGACTCACTAAGTCCGCATTGGAATACAATTTCCCGATAGAACCGGATGAAATCGTTGCTCAGGCATGTTCTTACCGCCAGTTGCCGGGTGAGAAATATTCTGTTCTTACAGCAGCGGTAAGCAGAGCATCGCTGCGCGAAAGGCTAAACATCTTATCTGGGACAAAAACACAACCTAATCTGGTGGATACGGCAATCTTTGCGATTCATTCTACAGTTGCGGTCAATCATCCCGAAATTGCGACCGGCCAAGCTATCATCGCATATATAGATGAATCTTACATTACTTTGGCAGTTACCCAGGACAATAATATTTTAATCGTCAGAAACATTCCGATTGTTTCCCACCCTGACAGCAACATCGATTCAGCTCAAAAGCACATTGCAGATATTTTGGTGCGCGAAGCGGAAGTTAGCCGGCAAAAAGTATTTGGCGCCGATATTGAACGAGACTCTAAAATTTACCTGGCAATCGGAGGCGATGTTTCTAATGAACTTGAAGCTGCCCTTAAAGAAAACCTGCGATGTCAAATAGTCACAGTTGAGCCTTATGCCAGGGTAAAGCACTCACCTGAACACAATGGCGATGATGCAATAGCCGTCGCTGTTGGTCTTGCCTTGAGGGCATTGGCGCCCGACAAAACTGTAGGCATTAACTTTCTCCAGGCCGACAATGTCGATACGAAGCCAACGTTAGACCTGAGAAAAGAGCTCGTAATTTGCGCAACACTTGCCGCTGCAATTACCGTCTTCTCATTGGTTAGCCTGTTTATGCGACTGTCGCATTTGGAAACTAAATATGCAAATATAAAAAAAGAAACCAGAGAAACTTTTCAACGCACACTACCTGAAGAGACAAATATTGTAAACCCGCTTGTCCAGTTAGAGCAAAAGCTGGCATCTTTTCGAAAGGATTACCTGCTCTCCACTTCCTTCCGTCCAACCGACCTAACGCCGCTTAAGGTTCTGTACAGCATCACTGCGAACACTCCTTCGCAGGGAAATATAAAAATCGACGACCTGTTGGTAACCACCGAATCGGTCCGATTACGTGGAAGCTGCAACTCGTTTGAATCAGTGTACAGGTGGCAGCGGCTTTTACAAAAAATTCCCGGCTTTACGCTTGTCGATGTCCAGGACGTGCAGAAAGACCCCAAAAGCGATGCCATATACTTTACCGTCCTGATATCTTCAGCGATACAGGAGCAAAAATGATACGTTTAACACGAAGAGAAAAATTGTCGGCTGTCGCTTTAGCGATTCTCGTAGGGGGCCTGGTGCTGTTTACGTTTGTGGTCAAGCCCGCTATTGAGAGGACAAAAACTCTCCGCCGAGTCATATCTGAAAAACAGGACGAGCTTCAAAAACTTCGTTCCAGAAGCAACGAATATATTTTTCTACGTGACAGTCTCGACAATTTACGCACAAAAGCGGCTTCGCAGGGGGAAGGATTTGAACTGCTGCCATTCTTGGAATCTTTAATCCGAGAGCACGGCCTTGCAACAAGGGTAGCGACGATGAAGCAGCAGGTATTACAAATTGGGCCGAGCCACTCTGAGACAGTCGTCGAGGTAAGGCTTGAGAATTTGGCACTCAGGCAGCTTGTTGATTTCCTCCGGGAGGTGGAATCATCGGAGGTCCTGGCAAGAATCAAAAGCCTTTACATCAAAAAGAATCTGACAAACACGGACCTGCTCGATTCCGTGGTTGAAATACATAATCCCCAATTAATCCAAAGCTAAATCGCCTGGGCGTAATTTTGTAAACTCACACCGATGGCAGTTTTAATTGTCTTCACACAGTGAGGATTATTTTTGCCAATCCCCGTAACTACTTTTCTCTTAACCGGTCGAGAAGTGCGGCGCCGACAATAATCGAACCTTTTACCACCATTTGCCAATAAGATGGTATTGTCATCAGATTCATCCAGTTGTTGATAATACCAATCAAGAGTGCCCTAATGACAATAAGCTCGCGGCAGTGCTCCCTGGAACCATAATCTGTTTATGTTTTCAATACCGACATCCGTGTATTTATTAACCCCTCCGATTATCAAATTCGAAGTTTTTCGTTTTCGTATTGATTTTTGCAGAGGACAGTGTCTTTATCAAGTGATAGTCATTCAATCCATTTTTCAACAGGGGTTTGCTGTAAAGGGCGGAGTACAACCGCCGCGATTTTACCCCGCCCTTTACAATACGGACGGGAGAATCAGAAATGGCTGATGATACTCGTACTGCATGCCTCCTTTCAGCAAGGACGCGACTTGTCGCGGATTGGGACACCAATACCGCCGGCTGCGGATGAGATCAGAAGTGACTTCCCGTTCGTTGTTGTGACTCCGCAATGTCCTGATGAATATGATGCATGGTCGAATGAGTTGCTTGTGGACCTTATTGACGATGTGGTTCTGAAATACAATGTCGATGCTCGACGTGTCTACGTCACCGGAGTGAGCCTTGGTGGGCGCGGCACATGGAGTGTTGCGGTGGATTATCCCGAGCGTTTCGCGGCGATTGTGCCTGTGTGTGGCACGTATGACCATCCTGAGAGGATATGCAGAATCAAGGACGTTCCGGTCTGGGCTTTTCACGGGGACCAGGATAGGACTGTGCTGTTCGCGCCTGTCAAGAAGATGGTCGAAGACCTCAAGGCCTGCGGCGGAAATGTCAAATTTACCATCTATCGCGGGGCCGGCCACGGCATCTCTGGCAGAGCTTATCGCACCAAGGAGCTTTACGAATGGCTGCTTGAGCAGTCTAACAAATAGTGGATGCGGATGTCTACCGTTAACTACGTTTTGTCCCACGTGAAGATCGCATACCTTCAAAATATGAAACGTCGAGCAGATGCACTATGGCTCTCTCATTTAGGCATACTTTGTATCTCCTGTTTCTCAGATTTTTTGTCTTGGCGCACCTACAACCAAAGACGCTTCTATGTCGAAGTAAGTTGCAATAGCAAAGATGCTGCAACGAAGGAAACGGGATTAAGTGGCAACCCACCCACAAAAATCTACAAGGTCAACAACCGTAAAGAGGGAATCTCGAAATTATCACCTAACTAAGCGGAGAAGACTTCATCTGCCAAGTCTTCGCCTACCTGACTGGCATAGTATTGCTCGATGACTTTTTGGCCTTTGGTTTGGAACGTATCCATAGAGGAAAAAATGCCGATTTTCATAAGAAGTAAGATTGCAATACAGGCTGCTACATTTGCGGCGGAATGCATATACTTGCTACACCTCTCGAACAGCTTAGGTTCGGGCAGCATCACCCTAAGTTTCTGGGCTTTCGGTGCTCTTCGGAGACTGTGTTTCAGTACGCCAATGGCCTGAGCATTTGCACGCATTAATAAATCAAGCTTGTGTGGTTGAGATTTCATGGCCGACAGTGCAAGATGGACTCTACCAACGTTTACAAGTCGCCGATGACATCTTGGGCAATTCGCAATATGGTTCTGTACCCAGTTTGAACCGAGATGACAGCGGCTGCTTATGGCTTTATGCAGCCAAGTCCTGATCTGTCTGCACGTGTTAGAACTCCCATTTTGCGACTTACTGCGGAATGCTGTCCCCTTGTTTTTGTTTATACTTATCATATTCTTTCTTCTCTTTCTCTACCCATCCATACAGCCAACAATTGGATTGCTTTGCACCTATAAACCCTCGCAGTTGCTGCTGATATGTCTAATATCCTGCCTACCTGGGCGTAAGATAATTCTGCCAGATCGCGCAACATTATGACGTTTCTTAGATGTCCAGGCAGTTGGGCTATATAGCATCTTAAAGTTTCCTGTAAGCATTTGGAATCAAGTTCATTTACAGGAGAGATTGTGCACTTTCTGGTAACAATAGCCGTCGACAATCTCTTTTTTTCAACTACTCTGTGTCTTAACATTGACGCTGCTGCGTTGCTTGCCACACGGAAAATATACGCTTTTATATGTTCGGGCTTTTGTCCCCCTTTGTAATGGGCGAGCTGCAAAAATGTATTCTGGTAAGCATCACAAACATCTTGTTCATTCCCTAAAATTCGCCAGAGCATTGTGACCAATTCCTGCCCGTGGCTTTGCATTGCAGACAGTATCCACCGCTGGCGTTCATCTACTGTCCCAGAGACGGTAAAGTCCCAAATCAGCTCGTAACTAACGGCCTTACCAAACATAAACGTCCATTTCGGTTATTTTATATCGTTCTATCTATTAAGAGGAAGTACCTACCTATATGTTAACAAAAAACTTGGCAATAATAGGGAAAAATCTTGCTTTTTTCAGATAACGTTTTGGGGTGATTATATCTCTTACTTTTGAAGGAAATTGTGTGAATATGCCGAATTTGACAAAACCAAACCATGGTAATATGAGTGTAAGTAATTGCAAGAGCAGCTCTTACGACGCCAAAATGGATGCCCGGGATGTGGTATCTTTGGTGGACGATTTGCTCAAAAAAGCCGTAGAATCCGATGCAAGCGACGTCCATTTCGAACCTACGGGCTCTGAATTAGTCGTAAAATTTCGTCTCGATGGTGCCTTAAACACCGTGGAAAAACTACCCAAATCCTTATCTGGAAATGTAATTGCAAGGCTGAAGGTACTGGGGGGGCTCCTGACCTATCGCAACGATATACCCCAGGAAGGCCGGATTGAAGTCAGCAAGACGCAGAATGACAGAGTTATGGACCAGCGGCTCGCAGTTTTTCCAACAATACACGGGCAACGAGCAGTGGTGCGGTTATTCTACAAGAATAGAGAGCTCATGGAATTGGAGCAGTTGGGCTTTTCGAATGATATATACACAGCGTTGAAAAAAACTGCGGCCAAAAACCAGGGTGTTTTACTGCTTACCGGCCCAGCGGGCAGTGGAAAGAGTACCACGCTCGCCGCTCTTCTGCGGCACATTCTAAAGGGCTTTTCCGGAAAGAGCATTGTGACTCTCGAAGACCCCGTGGAAATTAGAATCGAAGGCATTACACAAACACAGATTACACCGCATGGTCAGATGACATTTCCTACCGCCTTAAGGTCGCTGCTTAGACAGGATCCACAGGTTCTGATGATTGGAGAGATACGGGACGCCGAAACCGCTAAGATAGCTATCGAAGCAGGACTGACGGGACATCTGCTAATGAGTACAATGCACAGCGGCACGCCTGCGGGGGCGCTCTTGAGACTGCTGGAGATGGGTATTGAGCCTTACCAGGTAACATCAAGCGTTTCGGCAGTCCTTAATCAAAGGCTTGTAAGGAAACTTTGCAGGAAATGCAGGCAAAAGATTAGGGAAACAGGCTTGTTTCAACCAGTAGGATGTGATGTCTGCTTGAACACTGGGTACAAAGGGCGGGCGTTGATAGCGGAAATGGTTCAGTTGGACGGCGGATTGCGAAAGGCAATCTTGGCAAAAGCCGACATGGAGCAGCTTGAAGATATCCTCGAAAGCAAAGGCCATACGAATATCCTTGAGGACGGAAAGCGTTTGGTGAGTGAGGGCATCACAACACAGCAGGAACTGAATAAAGTTTGTGGAATCGGTACGAGCTAAAAATAATAGAATAGAACGTGAAATATCCCCGTGTCCTCAGTAGTTAATGAGAGGAACATAAAATGGCGACATTTAAATACAATGCATTGACATCGGCAGGCCGGTTGATGAAAGGCATAATTGAAGCCGGATCACGCGAAGAGGCGGGCGAACTACTCCAACAAATGGAGCTTGCTGTAAATTCTATTGAAAAGGCCAAAGCCCCAAAGCCCAGGACTGCCATCGGAAGAAACGAGTTTATGCTTTTCAATCAGCAGCTTGCATCCATAACGAAAGCCGGAATCCCTCTGGAAAGAGGCCTGCGAGAGCTTGCCAGTGATATCAGCTCAAAGTCTATGCGCAAACTCATTGACGCTATTGCCGGCGAACTTGAAGCAGGCGTAAGTATTGAGAAAGCGTTTGAAAAGAGACAGAAGCGTTTTCCGCCTCTCTATGGCAGGATATTAAAAGCAGGTGTTGAGACAGGAAGATTAAGTGAAATGCTGACAAGTCTTAACAGACATCTGGAGTTGGCCAATCAAACCAGGAGGATAATCTTTGAAGCGCTGAGTTATCCTGCGGTTATTCTGGCTCTGGCCGCGGTTATTTTAACAGCCGTATTCTTGATCATAATCCCGCAATTCGGCACTATATTGACAGAAATGACAGAGGGCTCAGAGCTGCCGAAACTAACTCGGTTATTCTTAAGTATGGCGGAAAACGTGGTGCCTTTTTGGATAGGCGTAGGATTTCTTGTCGTAGCGATACTCTTTATAGTTAGGATACTCTCGTCCTTTCCGGCTGGACGGAGATTTAAGGAATCGCTGTTTTTAAGAGCGCTCGTTATCGGCAGGGTGTACCATAGTAGTGTGCTTAGCAGAATGGCCGAATCTATGGCAATGATGGTTGCAGCCGGTTCCGATATGCCGGCCTGCCTGAGATTGGGCTCAGGTTCAACGGGAAGCGAAAAACTTGTCTTGGAAAGCGAAATGCTTGCCATCCAAATCGAACAGGGAGCTGATATCTTAGGGGCCGGGCAGTTTTGCAAGATGATACCAAGGCTGTTTTTGTATTCCATTCAGTTGGGTACTCAACGTAACGAACTGCAGGACAATCTTTACAGTCTGGGCCAGATGTACTCCGAGCAGGCACGATGCGGACAGGCAAGGCTACAGGCGATTTTGTTGCCTGTTATGCTGATTGTGGTGGGGGGGGTTTTGGCAATGGCTGTCCTTTCGATGTTTTTGCCAATGATAACAATTATTACGAATTTGTCTGTATGATGATTGGGTAGAGTATGTTTGCAATTATAGCAATATTAATTTTGCTTCTCTACGCAATCCTGGGTTTTAAGAAGCCGGGTATTGCTTTGATAACATCGCCGGTCGTATGTTTCTTGTTGGGTTATGCTGCCGTTTTGAGAGAGACGTTTGAGAATATACTATTTGTACCCGTTATTTTCATCGTTACATTGCTGGCTGTGCTAATGGCAAAACGTGAACCCGATTCCGAAGAATGGCCTCAGAAATGTGCAAAATGGTTGCTCATAATTCTTGTATGTTTGCTCTTATCAGTAACTGCAGGCTTCTTGTTTAGCCCTTTGTCGATAATCGGCTTCATGTTTTTTATTTTGTTCATAGGTTCAATCATAGCTTATGGCTTGACATCCCGGCACACGACCGCTGCATACGTCGTCTCGATAATTGGTTCGAGTATGCGGCAGAACCTGCCGTTACCTATGGCCCTGGAATCAGCAGCCAGCGGGCTAACAGACCACCGGTCAAGAATCTTAAGAAGAATACAAAAATGGCTGGTTCAGGGCTACTCATTGAGCGAGTCAATCAAGCGAGGCTACCCTAAATGTTCCGGTTACGTAGTGGCAATGATAGCTGCTGCCGAGCGGATTGACCAGCTTCCGCTTGCGATGAAGAGCATAGAAGCTGATATGGTCACCAAGGCCGATGAAAGCAGGAAAATCAGGCCGGTTCACCCAGCCTATCCGATAATACTAATAATCTTTATGTTTTTTATCGTATCGGGACTAATGTGGAAAGTCTTTCCGGCGTTCCAAGCAGTTTTAACAGAAATGACAGATGGCGCACAGTTTCCAGCTTCTACCCGATTGTTAATCCGGATCGCAAATTTTATTACGTATCAGTATGGGTGGTTAATCG
>DATLBB010000304.1:0-4212 GCA_035527155.1 Sedimentisphaerales bacterium | reverse complement strand
GATTTTTCCCTTTATGCCGGGGTCATCACGCAGTGCCTGCGCGACATCGGTAATTGTGCCCCATACAAGCACATACAAGGGTCTGGTGTCTTTGTTCTTCGTACAATGGATAATCCATTTTGAACCTTCGGTCGGACTGCTATAGCCTTTTTCCGGTGCTGGATTTATCGCCCCCTGTTTTGCTATTGAGCGAAGATAATCCGGTATGGGGAATTTTTTTGAATGGATTTTCAGGTTAGGATAATCCTTTTCGTATTTGTCAATTACTTCGAGGACATCCTCCTTGCGGCCTTTACCTGTCGGTGAAGAAATAATGCCTTCCGTATCAAATACATCAGAATAGAGAAGGTAATGGATCATTGACTGGATATCATCCTCGTCGCTTCCGCCGATATCCGTTGAAATGAGCACTCGATATCGGTTGCCGGCAAGTGCCCCGCCACCAAGGCCGTGGGCGGCGGTGTTTCCTGCAATCATAATCATAAGCATTATGACAATTATGGTCGCAAACATCCATTTTGCGGGTATCCGAATGCCTTTTTTCACGTTTGAGTCCCTCGCACAACATCACAAAATGAAAGCGCATCTATGAAATGAAATCCGTTATGCTTTTTCACAGTGCTACTACTGAAAAATATCATAACACATAATATAATTTACTCATGCCGGTATCAATGGAAAAACTAATCCAAAAATCGCTGGAATTGGGCCGGCTAACCACTCACGATAATTGTTTCAGTTGGGCCGAGCAGTTTATAGGGTATTCCCCGCCAGCAGATGGTTCTGCCGAAGGCTGAAGAAATAATAAGAAATAACAGCAGCAGCGACCACGCCCAAAAGAAAAGGATATCAGCGGCGCAGGCGAGCTTCAATTTCGGCCAGTCTTTTTCCAGCACTTTACGAATCATTTTTTGACGTAGTATTGCGCTGGACAGTTGACCTACGAAGAAGAGGACAGGTACGGCGACAATAATTAATAATTTATAACCGGTGATTGATGATTTCACTGCTGCGTAGATTGCGAGACAAGAGCCTGCCCATAAACCCAGGATTGAATAAAGACTGCTGATTAATCCGAACCACCAGGTTCGAGGCGCGCTTACACGGGTAATTAAAAATTGTCTGTGAGCAAATTCAAAGAGTTTTGGCCAGGTGGTTGATTCGTATGAAGCGACGAGGCAGGCTGGGACAAACTCCACTTTTTTGCCGGCCTTTTTGACGGCATGACTGAGCGATAAATCATCACTTATGGTCTTTGGCCAGATTTTATCAAGGCCGATTTCTCGAAAGACGTCCACACGAATAGCCATTGAGCCACCCCAGGCCTGATTAAAACGGGTGTTGCCAAGCAATTGGGCGACCTTGGCGTTCATAACCGATAGGGCCAGGCTGGCCAGATTGTTCTTTTTCGGTATAAACCAGCGATAGCCACTGGTGGCGCCGGTCTTGGGTAGTCTAAGATGCCAGACTAAATGACTTAACCAGTCGCTGCGAACACAGACATCAGAATCAGCGAAGGCAAGGGCGTCGACGTCATCGCCAATCCGCTCGTAGCAGTGGAGCAAATTATGGATTTTTTGACTACAGGCGTATTGTGTTGCTCGTTGCTTGTTGCTGCCACTTTGTTTTTTTCTATCACCTACTTTTCCTGCAACAAATATCTGCACATCGCTGGCTTTTGAGTTTTGACTCAACTGGTTTTTCAATCTGCATAATTCGTCGTAGGCAGGGTCCGACTTCTCAGCGACCACAAACCACAACAAGTAATTTTCATAGTCCTGATTGAAGAGTGAGGTAATATTTTTGTGAAAGGCGAAATCCAGGCCCTTGCACGGCACAATCAGTGCCGTCCGAAGCTCGTGCCACGAACGCTTTTTTTTGTACTTGGCCAGCGTATAGCGATAGTTCTTAACGGTCTGAACCAAAAAGAATAATTGCGACAGGATTGCTGCCAGTGCTATATAGTAGTACCTATCCATTCTTGCCTCTTGTGGATGCGTTTATACTGGTAAATGCGTTGGTGCGTCTATTCATCCGGTCTTTAAGAATATACGCTTTATGCTATTGAAGTCAAGGGCACTATTGAATCGATTAGCTGCTCGATGGTGTAAGATTCTGTCAGGTTGATTGGTAGCAGGCAGCCGTGATTATGGTTGGAGGCGATAATAATCAGGTTTTTGCCGGCCTGGCTCCATCCTTGCTGCTGTGGTTGATGGCCGAGGATAAAAGTATCCACATCAAAGAGTTCGGCCATTTTGTCGAGCAGGGCCTGACTGTGCCTTCTGCCCCAGGTTAAAAGGTAAGCTGAACCCGGTTTTTTACAATCGCTTGCTTCCAGTTGCTTTTGGAGAATCTGCGGATCGAATTTATCGGCGTAAAGGTTGCCGGGGAGCGAATGCGATAGACATATTCTGTTATCACATCTGACAGCTAACGGCTGTGAAAGCAGGAACTGCCTCATTGCCAGTTTGATATCAGCGCTGGCCTGCTGGAATTCTCGGTCGATGGCCAGATTCATTGACCGATTCAATTCTCTGCCGTTTTTCAACACCTGGCTGCTATTGATGAAAGTGGTGTCATGGTTTCCCATGATAATATGGACCTGGTGGGGGAAGCTTAATTGATAGCGGACGACGTCAAACAACAATCTGTAAGATAGGCAGCCGCCTTCGGAATCCTGGGGGCCTCCGTGTATGATTTCCTGCAGGACGACATGCCTGTCCGGATTGTTTGGCAAATCGGCGAAAGTGACTATTCTTTCGAAGTTTCGTCGATGCCCGTGAATATCACCGGTCATAACCAGGCTGCCTTCGGCAGGCAAATGAATCAAATTGCCGCATCGAAATCTATTTGCGCTGCAGGCCTGCCCGGCCTTGTTGAGCAAATCAATTATTGCTTGAGGCATTTTTATTCGTTTTTATCTTGCTACCTATTAAACTGTGTATCATCAGGTCCAGCCTTGATATGACCGTCATCATATTTGGAGGGCGTTGAGCCGGATTGTCTTTTATGCATTCCATTACCAGCCTTGAGGTTCCTATCGGTATTCGTTTTTTAAGTTCGTGAGGTGCCGGGCAACTTCGTGGAATAACAATGCCGATAACTCTGTTTTTTTGAGGTATTAAAGTTGGGACGTTCTTACCCGTGAGTGCCCAGTACATAGTTGCACCGAGATTGTAGATATCAGTTCTTGGGCCAAGGGGCTTGCGCCTTACCTGTTCAGGTGCAATATAGGCCGGTGTGCCCTGAATGCGGCGCTTGGTCGTTCCGTTCTTACAGCTCTGGCCAAGGTCTATAATTTTGATCGAGCCGACCTTGCTCATAAGAATATTATTGGGCTTTATATCGCAGTGAATAAATCCCTGCTGATGCATAGCATTAAGGCCGCTTGCGACCATCCTGAAAACAAGCAGCACATCGACCAGACTCAAAGTAGGGACAGCTTCGAGAGACTTGCCATCGAAGAATTCCATAGAAAGCAGCATCTCATTTACTTTGAGCATCGTGCGTATTTTCTTTAGTTTGTAGCACTTGCGGACGTACGGGTGGTTAATTCGCTGGGCCGTTTTATATTCGTTCTCTGTCTGTTCAAAGACCCTTGAATCTTCCGGCCTTTCGAAGATAATTCGCTTTAGAGCGACATCAGTGTTGTCCTGCTGGTCGGTTGCTAAATAGATTGTGCTTCTGGCACCGGTTCCGATGCGTTTCTTTATGACAAAACCACCAACGTTGAGTATATCTTTAGCCATATTGCCAACAACCTGGAATTCAACAATCTATGGATATTTCATTACCTTTTATAAGATGCGCTAAACAGGCCTTTTGTTCGGTTAATTTTGCATTTTAGCATTAGCGACACTACATGTATATGGAAAATCACCTTTTCATAGAACCGCGAACCAATTCAGTTGGCTTTTGCAAATCAATTATTCTACACAATAATCGGCTGTTTTACCAGTGTTATGCAATTTTTTGCAATATTCGCGACAAAGAAAAGATGCATCTTGACAAACCTGTTGAAATTCGGATAATGTCCAAAACTGATTTAGACGAGGACAGCTTTGAGTTTTTGAGCGATTGGCCTGGGTCAATTGTTGAGATTCCCCGATAGCTCAACTGGTAGAGCGAGCGGCTGTTAACCGCTAGGTTGTAGGTTCGAGTCCTACTCGGGGAGTTAAAAGGATTTTGGCCTTCTGGTCAAAATCCTTTTAA
>DATLBB010000303.1:0-8958 GCA_035527155.1 Sedimentisphaerales bacterium | reverse complement strand
GTTTGGCACCTCGATGTCGGCTCATCACATCCTGGGGCTGTAGGCGGTCCCAAGGGTTGGGCTGTTCGCCCATTAAAGTGGTACGCGAGCTGGGTTCAGACCGGCGCGAGCCAGGTCGGTCCCTATCTGCCGTGGGCGCAGGAATCTTGAGGAGATGCTTCCCTAGTACGAGAGGATTGGGAAGCACTGACCTCTGGTGTACCGGTTGTGGCGCTAGCTGCATCGCCGGGTAGCTAAGTCGGGAAAGGATAACCGCTGAAAGCATCTAAGTGGGAAGCCCCCTTCAAGATTAGGATTCCATTGCGGCGCTTCGGCGCTGCACGAAGAGCCCTGAAAGACTATCAGGTCGATAGGCCGGGTGTGTAAGCGCAGAAATGCGTTCAGCTAACCGGTACTAACGCTCGATTACTTGACCATATCAATCTTTGGTTGAATGGAAGACGAGTTTGTAGTTATGAGTTCGTAGAAAAAAAGCAGCTACGAACTACCAACTATGAACTACGAACTGAATTGTTTGTGCTCATATACGCATCTGCATTTTTTTCGTATATCGCATGTCGTATATCGTATGTCGTCGTGCGAGAAGCGTATAGAATAGAGCCGGGCTTTACGGCCCGGAACTAATGAATTTCCTGGCGATTAAACGTACGGGGAAACGCCTGATCCCATTCCGAACTCAGAAGCTAAGCCCGTGCGACCTATGGTAGTCCTTTTGGGCGAGAGTATGGAGCGCCAGGAATTATGAAGGCCGAGTGGTGAGACCACTCGGCCTTTGCCTTTTTCTGAGATCGAGACTGAAATTGTTTGAAATTTAGGTTAAAAGCGTATATAATACAATAGATTTGGTTTATAGCAGGCAAGGATGCGGTATGCCGACAATATTGAGATACAAGGGCTATAGGTTTTTCTTCTATTCAAACGAAGGTGACCCGTCTGAGCCGTTGCATGTACATGTCAGAAAGGGCGAAAGTGTTGCCAAATTCTGGCTTTAGCCGAATATAAATGTTTCTGAGTCATATGGAATGACATCGTCCGAATTACATAAGCTTAGCAAGGCGGTTAAGGATAATGTGGAATTGATTAAGAGGGCTTGGGATGAATACTTTGATTAGTGAACCTGTTGCAAAGGGTGTCAGGTTCGATTCAGATAATATGTGGGTTGAACTGGCAGACGGCAGAAAACTTGGCGTTCCGTTAGCATATTTTCCGCGCTTGTTGAATGCTACGTCAAAGCAACGTGAATGCTGTGTAATCAGTGGTGGGGGCACAGGCTTGCATTGGGAAGAGCTTGATGAAGATGTTTGTGTCAAGGCGCTGATGATGGGTATCGGCGACAGAACAAAGCGAAAAAAAACATAAGGTTCCGAACTCAGAAGCTAAGGGCGTGCGGCCGATGGTAGTGCAGTTAGTGCGAGAGTAGTTTTGAGTGGTCCTTTCACTTGCCTGCTGCGTTACGCAGCTTTGCCAGATACTCGACGTATTAGAATACGCCTGCGTTCTATCAAAACTGCAAGCCTTGCAGGATAAGCGAAATTCCACACTCAAAACTCATGAGCGCCAGGAATTATGGGGCCAAACACCATTGTGGAAATCACGGATCACGAGCAATAATATAAAAAACGCTGAATTACTTTGACGTTTCCAGATAATTTAGATAACCACCATAGGTTTGGTATGTTGACAACAGCAAGTCCATCGCTCCTTCTATATTTTCCATGGCTTGTTCGGCTGACTGAATTGTCCTGATATTAAAATCTTCACGGTCAAACCCAAGGCCGGCCAGGGTTACATCTACCTTTTCAATTACAAGCGGTTTTCCCCTTAGACCCCCTAACTGCGGATGCTGGGTTAGCCGAACAGTTATTGAACCTGTTGAACTGTTAAGCATTTCAAGACCATGATAATCCCTCTCCGCACGCGAATCGATTTCGTTTAGAATCTCCTGGAAATGCCTGTCTATAATCGTTCTTTGGGCCGCAGTTAATGAATTGTTTGCGGAATATGCAGCAAGAAATTTTTGTTGTGTTAAACTATAAAAAATATCATACAGGAGCGTTGACATATAACCAATCAGGCCTATGCCCTCATCAATATTTAACAGGTCATCGTCTTGCCGGTCAATTCTGCGATTTGGCTCCGGCGAGTGGTCCAAAAGGATAAAATATTCCATGTAGGTACGCTCAGCCTGTGTTCCTGTAGCTATCGCTTCAGCAAGAAACTCTATAGCCAGTTTGGCCGACTGGGACGTTGAGATGTCTAAATTGTCACCGTCAAGTCTAAGTCCGGCTTTGGTCATATCAACACCTTTGATTCTAAAAGATTTGCGAGTTTGCCGAACAGCAATCGATTCAATTAAACTATCAAGCATTTTGAAACCGTTATACTCTGTGTCCTCCGCGACCAGGTCGATTTCATTTATCCAGACTTGAAAACCAGCGTTCATAAGAGCCCTTTGTATATTGGAGTATGACCCATACGCGGAATTTGATGCCGCATGCATAAGGTCACTCAGTATTGAATCTATTTCCTCCAAACCATTTAGCATAGTATCTACGAGATTAATAGCATCACCGATATTTATCATATCGTCTTGTTCTGCCGCTGCCCGAACAGGCGGAACATGCTGTTGAGCGGCTGAGGTTGAAGTAAGAGAGCTACACCATATAACAAATAGAAAAACTACCAACAAAACTTTCGCACTTCCTGTTTTACACATTTGCATCCCCTTGTAATTTGTTTTTGTTTACATTGTTCCCTAATTACTATGATGAAATGTTGCAAATTGCTTACCAAAAGCGTCAAAAGTTGGGGCTTTTGTATAGAATCTGTTTTACAACCTCTGTGGACAGCGTTATCAGCACGAAAAAAGCAGTTTTTGATTATAAAAAAAACGAGATTATTTTGGACAGTAAAATAGTGATAGGCAAGATATGTAAAGAAAGCATGCAATGCGGAATCGCTTAGCGACGGATTTTTGAATAGATTTCTTCGCTACGCTGTGGTCGAAATGACAAGTGGGCGTAGGAATTATGGGGCCGATCAGTGAGAGCTGGTCGGCCTTTCCTTTTGCGCTGGGTGGCCACTAAAGCACAAAGGCACAAAAGAAGATGGCCACAGAGAACACAGAGAGCGCAGAGAATCAGTCAGCTTGGTGTTCCGTCTTCGCTGGGCGATGCCAGCTTCGCCGGACAGGTCTCGGCACACGTTCTTGTCAAAGCAAGCTTTTTCCGAACGCTGCGCCTTCGTCCACAAGGACATTTTGTCCTTTGAAAAAGCTGACTGAACAAAGGGAACGGAGATTGGGTAGGGAAAAGTGTGCGAGTCCGCCTTTCGCTATCCTTCTTCGCCAAGGCTACGAAGGAACCAGCTTCCGCCTTCGCTATTCTACTTCGCCAGAGGCTATGTAGAAACCAGCTACGGCAGGACAAGTCGGCAGACAAGTCAGAGGGCAAGCAGGGCAGATCACTCGATAACCAATTCGATGTTGCTCAAAGCAAGTACTCAGGGTAAAATTTATAAAGTTGGTTATTAATCGCACTCGGACTTTTCCATATGTAATGTTTATAGAATCATTTGAGGTATTTGAAAATGAAAAAAGGACTCAGGTATCACCATATAGGAATCCCAACCGACGTTCGGCGAGAGGCCGAGGAATACCTTGAGGAATTCAAGATGTACGGCTCCGGATATGAAAAGAGCCCTTACGGTGTAGAGTGGATGCGATTTGAGCCGGATTCACCTCTACCAGAATTAGTTAAAACTGTGCCACACGTGGCTTTTGTAGTCGATGATCTGCAAGCAGCTATTGACGGTAAGGATATCTTAATCAAACCAAATAGTCCAACTGATGGAGTTAGCGTGGCTTTTATAGTCGATAATGGTGCTCCTATTGAGTTTTTGCAATTTGAAAAACCTGAATCCGAAGTATGGTAAAAATACCGATAGTAGTCCCAGTCAATTGATGATTAATTAATGATGATTGATTATTGATGATTTAAGATTGCCGCGTCGCTGCGTTCCTCGCAATGACAACTCAAAATAGATTTCTCAACTCCACCCCCGTGCTTTCCTGCGAAAGCAAGAACGGGGGCTTCGCTCGAAATGACAGGAGGAAAGCAGGCTGTGCTCAGGATGCCCCCGCACCAAATTACGGCAGAAGCCTATTTGGGACGGGGCAGGCAGGATTTATAAAGGCCGAGTGTTGATAGCGCTCGGCCTTTTCCTTTGCGCTATACATTTAATTGAGAGAAGTATACTTTTGTCGGGGGTTTGACGGATAACAACAGATGCCTTATATTACAAAATAAGTGTTGGCCGGTTTTTTATGAAGAACTGTATCATATCGGGTTAAAAGCTGGTTTGAAAGGAAATGGATACAGTAAAACAGACAATAATTGAAAATTTTGAAGAGATCATGAGTAAGCACGATGTGCGAGTTCTCTATGCATGTGAATCTGGCAGTCGAGCCTGGGGATTTGCATCTTCCGATAGTGACTATGATGTTCGCTTTTCGTATATACACAGGACCGATTGGTATTTATCGATAAACACAGAAAACAAACGAGACGTTATTGAAGTCCCAATCAACAATAAACTTGATATTAATGGTTGGGATTTACGTAAAGCCTTAAAATTGTTTCGCAAGTCAAATCCCCCACTATTCGAGTGGCTGGGGTCGCCAATAATATACTTATAGCAGTATTCAGTGTTTTCGAAGCTGCGAGAGTTAGCTACATTATGCTACTCACCGGTTTCTTGTATGTACCATTATTTTAAGATGGCAAAAGGAAATAATCGCGAGTATTTGAAAGGGAAAAAAGTCTGGTTAAAGAAATACTTTTATGTCCTCCGGCCGATATTGGCTGTTATTTGGCTTGAACGAAATATGGGCATAGTCCCTACCGAATTTCAAGATTTGGTTGAGGGTGTCGTGGTGGAAAATAATCTTAAATCAGAAATATGCAAACTGCTTGATGCAAAAAAACAGGGCAGCGAATTAGGCTATGGGCCACGAAATCAGTTAATCGGAGATTTTATTGATCGAGAGTTGAACCGCATTGAAGAGCAGACCTTAGCCAAGAACGTCAAGAAATGCCCTATTGAAAAGTTGAATGAGCTTTTTCGAATCGCGCTCCAAGAGGTCTGGGCTTATCGCAAATGCGCCTTCGAACTACTAAGTTTGATGAAAATCCATTGGAGTGCTCTGCCTTTGCTAAAGCTACGACGGAGAAGGAGCAGGTCACCGCCAAGAATTTTTTGTTTAGAATCAGGCGGGCGGTTTGGGTCTATAGACCTTTTTGCTTTGAGTGAAATTTTTATTAATTATTTTGCCTATCATCCTGACCGATAATGATATTGGCAATATAATACGATTATGGAGAAAGAATATAATTTTTCAAAGATGAAGGGACGTAAGAATCCCTATGCAAAGAAGCTAAAAAAACAGGTTACACTTCGTCTTGGGATTGATGTAATTGAGTATTTCAAAGGATTAGCTCAAGAGACAGGGATTCCATATCAAAATCTGATAAACTTATACCTTAAGGATTGTGCCCATTCACGCAAGAAACTGATTCTCAATTGGGCGTCTTAAAGTAGTCCTTAGAAGGTGGTTTTTCAGTGGTTTCAGGTCGGTCGGAGGCAAAACTTTCGGGGCGAGAGCAGGCGAATTGGTTTTTAGTTTTGAGTTTGTGGCATGTACAAGTGTATAGGCCGAGCGCGAGAAGCAATCGGCCTTTTACTATTTGGAGGGGATATTCGCTGCTGTTGAGGGGGATTTTTCTTGCAGACGGGCGTGGTACGTCGTAACATTTCTAATTTACCGGCAGCAGGAGAGGGTGCCTGGGTGTGAATTGAATGGGTGTTGGTCATAAAAAATGTGAAAGTGATTAGAGAGAAGGGAGTAAGGAGTTACGAATGGGTAGAGGTGACAGATCCACCAAGAGAGGTAAAGTCTCGCGGGGTACTCACGGCAAGAGTCGTCCGACAGAGCAGAAGCTTAGGGCCCTGAGACGCAAAAGAAAGAAGGAGAGTTGACCACGGTCATATTGAGGCGGGCTTTTGGTTTGTTTAACGAGGCCTCGCTGACGGCTGGGGTTCTGCGTCGCTGTTGCGGAAGATTTATTTTTTCGGGAAGTTTGGGCAGGCCCTTCGCTATGCTCGCTCAGGGTAAACTCATTTGGCGTCAGGGAAATGTAAACATGCAAATTCTTTGAACAACTGTCTTGCTTTTTTATCGTACTCTTTTGCGGCGTCGATTTCCGAGTTGAAGGAGCCGAGGTATATTTTTCGTTTATTGAACTGGATTCTGGCTTTCCACTTTCTTTGAGTTTTGTCCCATTCAAGGCCCTTGTACTTCGAGCGGGTTTTTGTATTTCTCTTTGTTCGGTTGCATAGGTTCTGGGATACTGTTGTGGGGCGGAGGTGAAATTGGCTTTGATTGGCTTTGATTGGATTTGTATTGGGTTTGTATTGGCTTTGTTTTCACCAAGTTTGCAATTGGCAATATTTTCATATTCCACTGTTATTAAAGAGGTTACGTTAATTTGGGCATTTAGCAGATTGGCTTTGTTTGGGTTTGTATTGGCTTTGTTTTCACACAGTTTGCAATTGGATATATTTTCATAATCCTTTGTTAATACTTTATTTACGTTCATTTGATCATCCGGGAAATTGGCTTTGTTTTGCATAAAAGAGCTGATTTGTAGAGGATTCTCTACAGTTGTAGAGGTGCGAAGGTAGAAGGGATAAGGGAAAAGGGAGAAGTGAAAAGGGAAAAGGTAGAAGGCATAAATACATAGGGCACAAGTACCTAAGGCATAAATATGGGCTTCGGTGGTCATGAGAAAAATCCCTTATATTAGTTCTTATTTCCCGCCACACGAACGGCGGGTAAACTCCTTGCATATTTGCCGGCTTAAAAAAAGACGTCCTTCTATAAATGCACGGATGTGCGCGTTTGATGCGAAAAACGAGCTCGATTTTCGATGCCGGATTTTCGTAACTCGTTGCCGGATATGGAGATAAAATTTTTTTATTTTTTTGGGTTTTTGCTTTTTACTATGCCCGGTTTTGGTTGAAAAATATCAGTTCGTAGTTCATAATTCGTAGTTCATCGTTAGTTCGTTGTTCATAGTTCGTGGTTCGTAGTTATTAAAGAACGATTATTTTTTAAAATGGGTCCCTGCCTCAGGCTTGCAGGGATTCGGGCAAGCAGATTGACGCTGACCTGCTTGAAAAGAAGGTAAAAAAATTTTCAAATATCCTTATTTATCACGATTGACAAATCTACGGAATTGTGGTATATATTGCTTTCAGCAACTCTGAGAGACTTTCTTTGCTGTTTTGTGCGAGTTTTGGCCGTGTTTTTGGCGAAAATCAGCTTAATAATGGGATATGGGGGCTGGAGGACAGAAGGATGACAAAGAGAACGAAACTGAGCGGATGCTCGATAATAGCAGTATTTTTGATGGCTATGGCGTGTACGGCTGCTGGAAACGTCATCTATGTGGATGATGATGCCTCTCTCGGCGGTAACGGCCAGAACTGGGCGACGCCTTACAGGTATCTGCAGGATGCCCTGGGTGCAGCCGTGTCCGGTGACGAAATCCGGGTGGCCGAGGGCATTTACAAGCCGGACGAGGACTCTGCCCATCCTAATGGGACCGGCTCGCGAACGGCGGCGTTCCAGCTCAAAAATGGCGTGGCTATTAAGGGCGGCTACGCCGGGTTTGGCCAACCAGACCCCGATGCACGAGATATTGAGGTGTATGAGACTGTCCTGAGCGGAGACCTGCTTGGCAATGATGGGCCGGACTTTGCCAACAATTACGAGAACAGCTTTCACATAGTTACCGGCACTTATAACGACTCGACAGCCGTGCTTGACGGCTTCACGGTCATCGCAGGAAGCGGCGATGGTGATCCGGAACTGCCGTATGGCGGCGGCATGCTCAGCCTGTTTGGCAGCGCGACACTGGCCAACTGCATATTCACGGGCAACTCGGGTATGGCCGGTGGCGGTGTGTGCTACCTCGGGGAGAGCAGCCCGACGCTGACAAATTGCACCTTTACCGGCAACTCTGCCGAAATCGGAGGCGCATTAGTCGGCATCGAGTGCAACTTTACCCTGACCAACTGCACCTTCACCGGCAACTCTGCCACCATCAACTCTGCCGAACCTGGAATCGGAGGCGCAATTTACCATGTGTTGGGCACCTCAACACTAAACAACTGTATATTCACCGATAACTCTGCCGGACTCGGAGGCACATTAGTCGGTAGCCAGTGCAACTTTATCCTGACCAACTGCACCTTCACCGGCAACTCTGCCGAAATCGGTGGCGCATTCTTCGGTATGGCCTGTACCTCGACCCTAACCGGCTGCACCTTCACCGGCAACTCAGCAAGCCAGTGGGGTGGCGCGTTCTACAATGAATCCAACAATGAGGTCGGCAGCGCAACACTAATCAACTGTGTATTCAGCGCAAACACCTGCAACTACGCCGGGGGTGCAATGCACGAGGCCATAAGCAAATCTTCTCTATACAACTGCCTCTTCACCGGAAACTCCTGCAGCATGTACGGCGGCGCAATATACTCTTGGTACGAATCCAGACCGAACCTGTTCAACTGCACGTTTGCCGGCAATTCAGCCCCCTATGGAAACGCCATAGCCTGCTCTACGCCCGAAGGTGATGCGCCGCCAAGCACCGTTCGCGTGTCGAACTGCATCTTCTGGGACGGCGGCGGGGAAATATTTAACAATAACGAATCGACGATCACGATTACCTATAGTGATATTCAGGGCGGCTACCCTGGCGCAGGCAATATCAATGCCGACCCCTGCTTTGTTGACCTTGGATATTCAGGCCCTATTGCTTACTGGAAGCTCGACGAAGCCGGCGGAACTACAGCTACCGATTCCGTCGGTATCAATGACGGTACTATCTTTGGAGC
>DATLBB010000302.1:0-11493 GCA_035527155.1 Sedimentisphaerales bacterium | reverse complement strand
TGCAACGCGGTTTTTCACAACTAAAATATATCCGCCGGGTAAAAGCTGTACATCGGGGAAGGTGTAATGGATTCCTTCGGTGAATCTTACAAGGTTCAGATTCAGTGTGTCCAGTCCTATGTTGGTCAGTTCAATGTATTCGGCGTTCGGGTCGTTCAGATTGCCGGTGTTCCTCGGATTGAACATAATCTCGCTGATACGCAGGTCCTCGACGACCGGGCCGACGGCAAACACAGTCTCGTTCAATGCGCTCCATGTGCTGTCGTTCACCCACACGCGTGCCTTGACTTGAGTGGTTTTATTCAATGTTACCGGCCCGGTGGTATACTGCTTTGCGCCGGATGAGATGTCACCGCCAATCTTGCGCGGGTCGCTGCCGTCGGTGGTATAATATATTGTGCCGGATGGATTATTATCTATCGTCAGGTTAAACCCGCTCGGGACCTCACCTCCATGCTGGTTGAAGATAGGGGCTTCAATGTTAGGATACCAACCCTCAGATTTAAACTGGTTTAGCACGATGCCCGTGCGATATGGGAAGTAGTTGTTTACGAGGCTGTTGATTTCCGGTAGCCAATCGTCGTTTTTCGTAAGAGGTGGCTCACGCTTGGAATCCCCCCATCGCGCCGACTCGGCGATGATAGCCATGTTTATCTGGTTAGCGCGGGCCATTAAACGTGCTGTTGAAGGCTCAGGAGTCAAAACACCGTCGTCGAAGAAGTACTTGTGTACACGGTCGGCAAAACGCATCCGGTACTCGGGGTGGTCAGTAAGGTGTGTATGAAACCACAGGGGATTAGATTTGTAGAACTGACTGCCGACCGCGATCGTAGTGCCGGTAAATAGACGATTCTCATAAACGTTGTCCAGTGAATGTTCAGCGTCGTGCCTGAAGAACTTAAAGCCGTTCTGGCCGTTACGATTGTAAATGCCGTAGAAGTTGTTCGGAACCCTGGCCCATGCGCTTACGGGACCATCGGGGTCGCCCACAAAGTAGGAGCAGAGCATATAGTCGATGAGGTTATCGATATCGACGAGCACCTCGTAGTTGGGATTACGAGTACCATCAGTGTTTAGGCCCTGAACCGCGTAGTAGGCTGTATCGGTTCCGAAACCGGCAATGGATGCCTCCCACAGCCGGTAGAATGCATCGAGATTGCCATCGGTAGCCACAATGTTGTACCCTGTAAAAGTCTCCACCTTGACGACATCGTAATCGTCCTTATCACCACCGAAATACGACTCGGCGTATGACGCTTCGGAGCGTTCCTGTGTCTGGAAAAGGCCCCAGTAATGGCCGTTGATATAAAGGTGATAATAGCGGCTTCGAGTATAGGGTTGGCCCATATCCCGCTGCACGTCACGCGAGAACACTTCACGAACCATCGTATTTCGGCTGTCACCACCAAAGCTCCAGGAGTAGTTCTGTGCAGTCCGTAGGTCGACATGATCAAACTCTTTCACCCCTTCGTCACCAAACAGCGGGAACTTCAGCTTGGCTGAGCCATATTCGGCACGGAAAAATAGTCTGAACGCATGCTTGGGATTGCTGTCTTGACGGCTGTAGCCCCCGCGGATCCGCAGCCCCGCATCTATCTGGAAGCCTTCGCTGGCATCCGGATTGATTAACTCCACCGACACAGGCCGCTCCCATCCCCGGCCTTGCTCATAAGCATTAACATAAATGCCCTTCGAGCTATCGAACAAGTTATCGATGTCTGTCACCAGCGATATGGTCGGAATGGCCTTAAGAGCACTTTTTACCTGGCCCGGGTACGGGTCGACCACGCACGGGTCCATACCGTAATTAATGTACTGTCCATTGACGTTACCCGAGGGCCAGTTCGGACCAGGCGGCTGCCCGAGGGGCGACTGTTTTATAACGTCTTCCACAAAAATATAGGTGTGCGTTTCGACATCCGAGTCCAGCCAACCGGCCTTGACACCAACGGCGCGGAGGGTGGTCGTTTCCTTGATTTTGAGCGGACCGGCATAAGTGTTCCCGTGGGTTATCGTCGGACGCGACCCATCGACAGTGTAACGAATCTCGGCATCGTCGTCACTGGTAGACAACGTCAACAGGATATGCCAGTCCGGCGGACCGGTATAGAAGGTACGCTCCGTGCTGAACCAGACCTCCGAAACACGGCCAACCGCGCCGGGAATGTTGAATGTGCCGGGCGTCGGCCTGGCAAAGTATTGCGGCACTGACCGGTTCATGGCGCCCACCAGCTCGGGCAGGACAAGGAACTGGCCATCATGTTTGCTGTCGTTGAGGCCGTGTATCGCCAGCACATTCTTGCCGGGCTGCAGTAAATGCAGATAGGCCATAAGGTTGAATTCCTCGAACTCCGTAGAATCCTCAATCGGACGGTCGGACAAAGCCGTCGAGTTCCAGGACACTGGATCCGGGGCGTTGCCCCAGGCGACCTTCTCGCCGTTGAGGTATGCCACAAAACCATCCTCATACCGCATTCGAAGCGTCAGTGTGTCGAATAGATCACTCTGGCCTTCTTCAAGGTCAAATTCGATGCGCATCCACAGCGAGCTATTAAAACCAAGCATATCATTCTGAACATCGGTGGCAAACCAAAAGTCGGTCCATGGCGAGAGATACTGGCCTTCAATTGGATACCCCCCCGTTATGCCTGGTCCTTCCCACGTTACAGCCAGGTTGTCCCCGCTGGTGCCTTCCTTATGCAGCGCTTCAATGTAGTATTTCTGGCCGGCTGCCAGTGCAATCCAGTCGGAATGTTGGCTTTCATACCTGTTCCACTCACGCGAATTAGTCCATTCAGGAACGAATGCAATCATCGACTTGTTCGCCGGATTAGTATCGGTGCTCAGCCACAACTCGCTGTTGTCGTCACTTGCGATCCAGAACCTATAAGAGCCGTTGTCCGGCGGATAGAGGAAGCCGTGCATACGTGTGCCGTAGTCGTCTGCCCAGTTCTCCGGCACTTCAAAAAGCATTGGCTCGCTGCTGCCGGATGGATTGTCCGGATAATCAGGGCTACTCGTAAGAGCCAATATGTCTCTACCACCGATGCCCGTCCAGTACTCTCGAAGAATTGTGCCCGTGCTGCCAACATCACCAAAGCCGAGACTGGTAGGTCCTGTATCCCATGCCGAGTCGTCGAAATCGAGACCAGCCCAATCTGTACCAAGAAGCGCATCGCTGCTGGTGGTGGGAACATGATACGAAGCGATTGCCCCTGTTGGCACCAGCGTCGTAGCATACTGCGCCAGACCGTATGAGATATCGGTCACCTGTGTGGGGAACTCCGGCGAGTACTGGTGGGCAACAGTATTACTATCAGGTGTCACCAATGCCAGATAGTCTCCATCCTTGTTGAGCTCGAAGTTGGTGTGATAGTAACCTTCAGGGTCAACATATGGGTAATTAGAAGGGTACTCCTCTTCCGTCTTCTCCGAGGCAAACACAATCCGGAACTCACCGGCCTTAATCTCGAGGCCGTCCGGGAATTGCCACTTGGTCCGGTTCTCATTACTGTCGGTCAGGTACCAGCCATCCAGACTGATAACTGCATCCGTCGGATTATAAATCTCAATCCAGTCGGACGACTCGCCATGCCCGTCCAACAGGTCGCCTTCCTTCGGCGGAAGAGGCGGCTTATTGCTGGCGTTGCTTGCCAGAAACTCGCTGATTACTATGTGGGGGATTACTTTCTGCCAGTTTGCTGCAAAAAGGGCAAAGTCAGCCATATTTACCCCATTGACGCCATCCATGTCGGCAGCGCAATCAGGGGCGGAACAGCCTGGGGCCAACCACTGCCAGGAAAAAGCCCGCAGGTCTTCGAAGTCAACTACCTTGTCATCATTCAAATCACCTACGAGTTGAGGCTGAGCACTGGTCAAACCGGCCAAAAATGTTATCAAAACCAGTGATAGCAAAGAGGTTTTCACACATCTGGGCAACTTTATTTCCTTCCTCACTGATGTTTTAGGCCAACCCCCTGCTTGCTTGCCTGCACCTGCCTGCTGGGAAACGCAGGCACAGGTGCGAAAGCAAGAAAGGGGACGGTCTCATCTTTACTGAACTCCATTTTACTGGCGTCCCTGCAACCTATGGGCCTTATCCAACCAAAATCGTACAAACGAGTTTCACTCATTATAACATATATGTAGCAGTTGAGTCAACGCCTTCTTCACTCAAGCCCGGGATGTTTAGGGAACAGCTGATTTGAAAGACCGCCATTGCGCACCTGGTGCGCACTGCAGACACACGTGTGATTTTTTTTCATACGCACTCGGACGTGCAGATTCAGTCGTAATACGCGATGATTCGAGTCGGCTTACGGCACTGGGTCAGAACAACTAATTCCTTTGCAGGGTCGAATCGGTTATAAGCCTTGCCGTTGACCTGACAGCGTGTCATCCGATGACCGTCGGGATGCCGAAAGCGTGCCAATATCCGTCTCGGGGGATTCCGGCGGGGTGGCTCAAGCGTCATCTGAATCCATCCCTTGTCAGCGCACGACTCAAACTTGACGGACATTGGTCCGAAATATGTCCCCGCGTTTTCGATTCCACAGTGTTTGCCGTCGGCGAGCCAGTAGCGAGGAACGGCCGCCCCCAGAAAAAGCTCATCACCTCTTTCCTGAACGAACATCATTCGCAGCCAATAGGTCGAATTGGCTTCGTCTGAAGCCTTGTAGTGGTCGCCGCGCCAGTCACCGATGTTTGGCAGAGCGTGTTCGGTCATCATCCGCGTATCCGGGAAGTAACTGACGGCAAACGCGTTGAAGTAAGCTCGCAGAAAGTGCCTGGGCTCGTCCCGGAACAAGTATGGAATTGGATTGCAGAGCAGATTGGCCTGCATCGATATGCCCCCCCTGCTAAACCAATACCGCTCAAATTCCTCGCCGGTGATGTTATAGCCGTACTGTTCGGAAATATACAGGTTGTCCTCGAAATCCTTGATGATCCAAGTGGAGATACGGTCCCAAGGCTCGATAATGCCGGTACGAATCATGTGTATTGCGCCTTCGAGAGTTTCGGTGATCCACCCAAAGGTTCGGCCTCGGCGATGTACGTCAGGCGGTACGTGAGGTATCCAACTACCGTCCCGCAGCCGGACAACCGGGGAACGGCGCATCGCCTCGGTGAAGGCGGCCAGAATATCTTCGCGATAGGCGGCCGCTTCTTTCAACAGGCGTTTGCCTTCGGGCAGACCTGCCGCATCAAGTGCTGCTGCGGCGTTTTGCATCCCCCACCAGGAATAGACGTTCGTCGAAAGCCACGACCGCCAGTCTTTTATGTCTTCCAAGAAACCCGGCGGCAGCAGTCCCCGTTCAATCTTCCGCATCGGTGACCGCTCGGCTTCTAAGATGGTTCGCTTTCGTTCGCCAATTATCCATTCACAGCCTTTGACAATCTTTGGGGCGGCGCGCTTGAGCCAGTCAACATCGCGGGTGTACCAGTAATGCTCGCCAAGACACCAGAGAACGAATCCATGGTGCTGGTTGTACCCGCCGGCCTCGTATCCAGCCGCACCGTAGAATTGGCCTTCAGTGGTCGAAAAGTTACCAGGAAGCCCCACCGTGCCCTGATAGTGGAGCCAGGTTTCGAGGGCCTGCTCTGCTCGCTTGTGGTAGCCCCGACGGTCAAGGTCACTAATCATCATGCACGACTCATTGCTGAACACCCCATAGTGAAACGTTCCTACCTTCACCATGTACCGGTCGCTGGTTCCAACCTCACGCTCAGTGTTAATCAACAAATGTGAAACGTGGGCTTTATAGAAGTCGTTTATCATCGGCTCGGGCGTGATGATTTGTGCGCCGGCCTGCACGCGGTTGCTCCAATATTCGCGAACCGTCTCGAACGCTTCATCAAAACGAATACGTCGGAGCTGCGCCCATTCTTCGGGCTTCGTCAGGGTAATGTACGGGACAGCTATTTCAACCGTGCGTTTCGGGTCATCCGCCGTCAGCACAGCACGATAGACCACTTTTTTGTCCTCGGCCGTCAAGGAATAACTGCGTGACGCATCCGGCGAACTAACAAGCATCCGTAAACGCTTTGGCTCGGCGGCGGCGGCGAAAATCAAGCCCTTGTCGACGGTCAGTTGCTCGGCTTCCCTCGCGATGACCTCTAAGTTGAGTCCTGCCTCGCGGTCCACGTTGTCAACACGCCAGAGCTCAAATCGCATTATCAACACCAGCGTATCATCAGCATAGATGCGCTCGCTGCCCCTGGGCACGCCGCTGAATGGAACCACAAAAGCGGTCTGTCGATAACGAACCCCACCCCGCTCCCACTCCCCTACTATCATCGGGAGACAACCGTCAATAGTATGCCGGTCCACCAACCTTGCGCCGGACAGGCCAAACCGATACCGGATTGTGTTGCCTTCATACAGACATCGCTTTGTGTCCCGACCAGGTTTCCGCGAGAGCCAATTATAATGGCAGAACACACTGCCGTCGGCCTCAACACCAAAATGCTGCCGGCCTCCCTCGAAACTCAACGGGATATAGTGGTTCCCCTTGGCAGGGATGTTCTTCCAGGCCCGAGTCAACGTCTGTTCGGGAACGCTTGAGACCCTTGTGTAGATGTTTTTGTTTTTATTTTTGTGCCACGTTTGTTCAGCCGACCGGTACGTTGTATTGTCACCGGCCCTGCGTACTATCACGCCGAAATCGGGGATGAATATATGGCCGTGCTTTATCAAATCCGAAGCTGCGAAGGAAAAGGTTTCGTGTTCGGCCCGCATTGTCACCACCGTTTCGTCAAATGAGTTGTAGGCCTTCGCTTTCGCATAAAGGATGCGTGCGCGGATGCCGTCGGTTTTCCCCTTCACTTTTGAGGTCCAGGTGTGGCTGGTGCCGACTTTGACCCTGCTCACAGCAGATAGCGGCCGAACTTGTTCGCTGATGCCGTTGAAAACTTCGAGTTGTCCATTCCAGTTTTGCTGCTGCTTCTGGGCAGTTCCTCCCCATTCCACTTCAAAAGCAAGCGTTTCCCAGATTGAATCAGTGTAAGCCTCAAACGCATCTGTCGCTGGAAGCGGTTTGTCGGCAACCACCCGCAGTTTCAATGTTGAACGGTACCGGGCAGCAAAATCCTTCAAGTTTGGAAATTCCTTTGCATTGACCGGATTGAATGTGAACGTGTAGGTAGAACCTTTTACTTGCAGATTTGTGTCGGCTTTCAACCACTTGCCTTGAAACCAGTCGCCGACGTCAAGCCACCCCGAGCTGCCGGCGCCGGAAAGCTTGGCACGAGGGATTCGGCGATGGGGCCATGACGATTGCCAATACTCCAATCTAATTGAGCCTGGCACAGGGATAGTTTTGGAATCGGCAAACCTGACGACTACACGGAAGATGTCCCTTGCATCCTCCCAAATGACGCCATAGTCTTTTCCCTGTGAGTCCCACTTTTTAAACTCGCCGAACGGCACAACATTTACAAACCCTTCGGCGGTGAGGTCCTCAGGGCGGCCGAACCGCTCTCCGTCCCGCGATGCCAAACACACTATGGACGGGGACATAAGGCCGATTAGAAAGGTCATAAAGATAATTCTCGGCAGACCTTTCTGCATGATACGTACTGCCATCTTCTTGTGGGGACCCCATTTCGCGATTTTTTGCGAAATGGGAACCTTGTAATCCATGTCAGGGGCGATATACGTGTGCATTAGAAGCCTCCTTCCTTTATGGGACAAAAGATACAAACTTATCCAGTAAAATAAAGTATATTCTTCCAGTTTAAACGCACATTTGCTCAATAGCCTCTACGAGGCCACGCCGCTGGTCTTTTTAATCATCATAATACCTAAATTGGCCAACCAATGCCATCCTCTTTTTAGAGCAATTTTCCCATTGTTCAGGATATCAAAATTTCGTTCCCATATTTGTCATCTTATTCGCTTTTCTCATCTTCGGGGAGGCAATCACCACATCATTGGTAGTAGTCGCCGTGTTGGTTATCTCCGGTGTGTATCTAACAAACAAAACTTCCAAAGTTAGTGCAGCATAATGCGCAGAGGCCCACTTCTGCCGTAACGCGATTCACTTTTTCTGAAGCCATTCAATTATCGAAATCACGGCGTTAGAGCCCTGCCGTGCATTGCGAGCTTGAATCAGGATTTTGCCGTCAGCTGATTCGCTGGGGCCAATCGGCTTTTCGAGCCAACGTCCTTTCTGGAAGTCTTCGACCAAACCCAGTGACTTGCCGGCTACGGTTACGGTCTGTTTGCGGCCGCCCTGGAAGTTGTCCGGATCGACCATGTACAGCCGGACGGTCCCCTGCGCTGCTTTGGGTACTTTCAACTCGATTTTAAGTTCCTGGTCACCAGCACGGCAATGATACACGGGGAGGTTCCAGCCATCGTACGTGTATCCGGATTTGGCCACCGTAGCGAAGCCTGCTTCAGCATGGATGATTTCCTGTTCCGGGCGACCACACAGCATTAGCAAGCTACACCCACGCTTCTTCAGGGCTTCGGGTGTTGGTAGTTCTTCCTTGTCGGGCCAAAAAGGTTCTTCGGGTGCCGGTGCACGCTCTGCAGCAGGGGGCATTGGCGGCAGCGATGCATGCGGTTCCACCTGATACCAGTACACTACACTGGATAATTGCAACGTACTGCCACGCTTGGAAAACTCCCTGCGAAACATCGTGTGTTCATTGGTGCCGAAACCAATCGCCACGCGTAATGATTTCCTGAAGCTGATTGCATCATTGATAAAAAAGCGGTAACCAAGTGCTCCCTTGAAGAACGGGAAATATCCGGTCAGTGGAAACATGCTCTGCGTTTCCGGGAAGCCCCAGCTAAAGCCGAAGGAGTCTTCAAGACCCTGAAACTCAATTGAAGGGACTTGCTCGCCGTCAATGTAGAACTTCTCATTCCCATCCACCGGGTAGCCCGAACGTCCGGGCCGACGTATTGTCACGTTCCAGCCAACGAACTTACCCTTGCCCTTCGCCTCCAGGGCCACGTAGTCGCGTTTGCCGAGCAGCAGACCTTCCTGTCGCCAATGGGCGTGAAAGTAGCCGGTGTCTTTGGTAATTCTGTCCACCGTACGATACATAACATAGCTATAGCAGGGCATCGTTTTCCAGAGCTCTTCGCCCGGTTCAATCGGCCCATCATAGACGAGTTCAATCTTGGCCGACTTTCGGAAGGGCATAGGGAAATATGCGTTGAAGCCGCGTCGTTTGTTCACGAGCGCGGTGTTAACTTCCTCCCTGAGACCTGCGGGATCGCAGAAGAAATCCACCAACGGACAGTCGACGCTTGGTGCTGTCTCGCCGTCCCAGTACATTTTTAACAGCAGGTCACGATTTAGTTTCAGTACCTGCGGCATCGCAAAATGGATCATGGTGATGACCGCCGGATCTTTTATATCAGCCACGACCACTTGTTTCGATGAATTGAATCTTGCACTGAGAGGATTTTCGATCCACAGGGCATTTTGTGCCGCTGTTCTGCCCGGTGTCAGCCGGGCCAAATCGCTGATGTCCGATACCGGTGCTATTGCCAAACACACTATGGACGGGGACATAAGGCCGATTAGAAAGGTCATAAAGATAATTCTCGGCAGACCTTTCTGTACAATACGCGCTGCCATCTTCTTGTAGGGACCCCATTTCGCGTTTTTTTGCGCAATAGGAACCCTGTAATCCATGTCAGGGGCGATATACGTGTGCATTAGAAGCCTCCTTCCTTTATGGGATAAAAGATACAAACTTAGCCAGTAAAATAAAGTATATTCTTCCATTTTAAACGCACATTTGCAAACACTACAGCACAAATTACACTCTGTCAAGGGATGTAAGAGATTACTGTGTTCTCTTTTGATGAAAAACAAGGTTATGCACCTCATTTTTTGCCTTTTGTCATCCGTCTTTCGCTTCGGCTCGCTACGCTCGCCTTCGCTCAGGTAAGGATGAGTTCCATACATTTACGAGAACTTACACACAAGTTATTACACAAGGTATTGTGTTGCCGGTTCATGAGCGAAAACAGATTGGCAGCCTGAGCATATCCTGCGAGTTAACCTGATGGAGACAACACTAATCTTGACCGGCTGCACGAATGCACATTATAATCCCTGCATTGATACAGAGAACGCTCTTTCGGCAACCATAGGGTTCATTGGAGAATTAAGTATGAAATCTTTGATTCATTCCCTCCTTTCTGTCTTAGTGATTTCTTTGTTTCTGTCTTGCTTGCCGGCCACTGTGCGTGATGAGGGCAAATCGGTGGACAAGCCGGTTATGGGAGCCGACCCTGGAGAAGTTGTCGATATTGCCCGGTATGGCAGGAGGACCTCAGGAAAGAATTTCATTGGCATTGAGTGGGACAATCCTCGTGATGTGTACGAGGTTAAAATTGACGGTATTGATAGAGAGACCGTTGAGTCGTTGCGATTAGAATGGTGGGGCAGCGTATGGCCGGCAAACGGCACGGGCGGATGGATGCGACTCGACGACCCGTGGAATGGAAAATGGGTACGAACCAATGCCAGGCCCAGGCCAAATGAGTCGGATCAATTCGTGTTTATATTTCCGCCGCTTAGCAAACAGGAATGGAACCGGGCGCTTAAGCCGAATCAGTATTCAAACAAAAAACAGCCCACATTTCGGCGTACGCTGAAAGTGCGGTTGATAGCCGAGGACAAGAACATCCCAAGTCAATCGCATCTTTTGGTTTTCGGCGATTCACGCTGGCGTCAGGCAAGTTTCGATATTGAAACGCGGTTCTCCCACGATGGCGAGGTAGCTGGCCGTGTTGAACTTATAAATGGCGTGCTCGTCAGTTTGCAAAGCCTGCCTCCACCTCGGTCGGTCCAAGTCGATGGAACTGGATGGAAGACACAAGGTACGACCGGCGGCTCAGCCGGCGTGCGTATCAACATCCTTTATGCCGATAACGAAGATTTGAATTCCAGCGACCTGACACGCGTGACAGTTCGGCTGGGGCCCGACCCTCGCTCGCCGGGTTTTTCATTCATCCCCCAGGATGTGCTCAAAGAGGGCATAATCCACTTACCCACCTTTGGCACGATTGTCAGTTACCCTTCGCGAAAGTTGACGTTGGCCAACGACCCTGGTCCGTTACGAGATAAATGGCGCAGACCCGTCCGTGGGCGTATTTTGGAACAGCAGGAGATGACACGCGAAATGGCCATGAACGGCATTCCCCGCCTTTCACCGCTGCGCTGGGTCCCGTTGGGTGTACCCTCCGCTCGGCAGGAGTTCTTTGTAGGGCCAAACGGAGACTGGAAGATATCAGCTTTGAGTCTGAACACGGACACCGGTCAAGACGCCAAACGCTGGGTATTCAAAAAGGATTTCGGTAAGGAGCGTCAATGGGACGAATTCGTTGTTTCACTTGATACTCGGCAGGAGCCCAAGTTTGACGGTGGTGACCGTCAGGATGTTCGTCGGTATCTTGAGGATGGGCACCTGCCGTTGATACACGTGGAATGGCATAACGGCCCGCTTCGGTATCATCATGCC
>DATLBB010000301.1:0-17140 GCA_035527155.1 Sedimentisphaerales bacterium | reverse complement strand
ACCTTGAACGACTGGCGGAGGATTAGGCCGATTTGTTGGAGTACCTTGCTATCTCGCTCAGGAAAAAGCCCGTCGCGATTAGGAGGAATATTCAGCAAAAACACCGTGTTGCCCCCGACTGAGCGATACCAGATATCGAGCATATTTTCGGTTGTCTTGACGTACTGCTTTTCGTCGCGCCAGAACCAGCCGTGCCGGATAGAGGTATTGGTTTCGGCCGGATACCAATGAAGGTATCCGCCACGACTGAGGCTCTTTTGAAGTTTGGGCAGGCTTGCGAGGTCCTGTGCCGTCATGTCCGGCCAAGCAAACTTGTCCACCGGCGCGCTTATGGGAACAACGCTCCACTCGGCAGCCCTTGTGCCCCCTCCCTCATTACCGCACCATCGCACATCGGGCCCTTTACCGAAGATGACCGCTTGCGGCGCCAGCTCGCGGATCATCTCATACCACTGCGCGTAGGTATATTTCTGCCCACCCTTGCGCTTGGGGTGTGCCCCGTCAAACCAGACTTCGTAGACTGGGCCGTATTCGGTCAGCAGCTCGAACAACTGGTTAAGGAAGTACTCATTGTAATCGTCCACGAAGTATTTGAAGGTCCGCCTGTCTCGGAATGGACGACCCGGTACCGGCCGGGGAATCACCCGCTCGGAGTATTCGCTGAGGTTGCCGTATAGTCCTTTGGGGCTCTCGATCTGGTACAAATCGGCCGGCGACAAATACACACCAACCTTCAGCCCGTACTTTTTGCATGAATCGACCAAATCGCGCAGCACATCACCCTTGCCGCCGCGCCACAAGCTCGAGGCCACAGAGTGCGTCGTATATCGCGTCTGCCACAGGCAAAAGCCATCATGGTGCTTGGCCGTCAAAATAGCCTGGGTCATCCCTGCCGCCTTCATCATACGGCACCACTGGTCGGTGTCTAACTTCTCAGGATTGAATATCTTCGGGTCCTCCTTGCCTGTACCCCATTCACGACCGGTGAACGTGTTGACGCCAAAGTGGATAAAGGCGATGAACTCCAACTGCTGCCAGGCAAGCTGCCCGGGCGTAGGCCTGACGTTTACAGCCTTGCGAATGATGTCATTTCGACTATCTGCCTTATCTCCATCAACAACATCATATACGCGGACATAATCGGCTAAAAAGTAATCGGGGAGCTGTGCCTTTGTTATATCACCGCCCCATTTCCCAATTTCTTCGGTAAGTTTTATATACTCCGGCACCTGCGAAACACCGCCTCCACTGGTTCGCCATGTCACTTTGCCGTCAACATAGAAAACGTATTCGTCCGGCTTCCAGTGCAGGCCGAAAGTATGGAAACCATCGCTTAAGCCGGGTATTGTTGAACTTTTGCCGGCGTGCTTATGTTCTTTTCCGTAGCCATCCCAGTGCAGGTTCTGGGTTATTTTGTCTTCGAGCCAGGGTTTTTCCATAATATCTATTTCTGTACCGTCCCTGCCCTCGTTTCCCACCTTACCCACGCTGTTGGTATGAAGCCAAAATGCGGGCCAGTGACCTTGCTGTTCGGGAAACTTGCATCGAGCTACCCAATAGCCGAACTTATGCTCGAATTTGTTTTTAGTCCGCACGGCCCCACAGGTATAACGGCTCCCGTCTTTTTTGGTGCGAAGTATCAAGTTTCCTTTGCCGTCCAGATAGGCGTCGTCTTTCACCCAGAAACCGTCTCTTCGCGTCCAGTCTCCGAGGATTTCCCACTTTGACTCGTTAATCTTAGTGCCATTGAACTCATCGCTCCACGCCAACTTCCACTTTTTCCCTTCCGGAACCGGCGGCATATATTCTTCTACCTTCTCTGCCTGGCTTGTTTTTGCCCAGACGTATGCCGACGACGCCGGACTTGTGAACACCGAAAAGACAGCACAGAAAATTACCAACTTTATCATATAGCACAATTGATGTTTCATATCATTTTATCCCTCAGCTTGCTTTTTCCAGCCACTTCGCTGAGTTGCCCTCAGCCCTGAGATAACTGTAACCGCCAACATAATCGCAAACGTCACGGCAGTGAACCAATATCCCCACGCAGCGGTCTGGACATGAGCCATTTTTATTATCACGGTGCCGATGGCAAAGGACTGTACGAACATCTTGACCTTGCCTGAGATGGTGGCGGCAAAGTTGACTCCCCGAGCTTCTGCAATATGACGCAGCACGGTAACGTACACTTCCCTTGCGGTGAGTATCCCCGCCACGGACCACTGAATAGCCGCCAATGCCCCCGGGCCGAAATTGAAAAGCTTCGGCTCACCAATTATCGCAAAACATATAAAGGCGCCGCAGACAAGGGCTTTGTCGGCCAGTGGGTCGACCATTCGGCCGAACTTGCTGGTAACGTTCAATCTCCTGGCGATAGCACCATCGACCATATCAGTCAGGCCGGCAATGACGAAGAGGATAAAAGCAATGTCAAGAAAGTCCGGAAAGGGCAGTTCGCCCTGAGCATAGCGAGGTGGTGAGTAAAGAATCATAATCAGGAAAACAACAGTTAAAACAAGCCTGCCAAAAGTCAAGATATTCGGAATAATTCTCAGCATAGCAGCAAGTTTACCCCGTTAGAAATTCTATAACAAGTAATAATATGGTTCAAAAGGGGAAAATTCCAACGGCTTAAACTCCTGTTAGAGACGATTTAATACTAAATTTGCTGAACGAGCAAGTCGTAGTCCTTTGTGCCAACGACTTTCGTATCGATGAACCCTCCGGTGCTTGCTAAGCAGTCTCTTATGATGCAGATACTGTCGATATCGGGTGCCTGGCCATAGAAGCGTCCGTGGCCGGCGCCTTCGTTACCAACTCCGTTAGAAGTCGGCGTGTTAGCCTGTAAGTTTTCGTTGGTCTTACGAGGCTTACTTCTAACGGGGTCAACAGAGTCAACCAGGCAGGTAAGTTTGCTGCCGATTCGGTTTTTGCTTTTGGCAAAGGCGATTTTCTGCTGGGTGAGCATCAGCTCGTCGAGACGCTGCTGCTTTACGTGGTCAGGTACCTGGGCGGGCATTTCGGCGGCTGCGGTTCCGGATTCGGGACAGAATTTGAAGCAGCCGAGTGCATCTAATTCAGCCCACTTGATAAAGTCCAGAAGCTCATCGAACTGTTGGTCGGTTTCGCCGGGTAAGCCGACAATTACGGTTGTTCGCAGCACAACATCGGAGATACTCCGGCGCAAGTTTTCAATCAGTCGCCGGAGCCGGTCTTTCGTATCGGGCCGACGGCAAGCCATTAAGATTTCATTGTTTATGTGCTGGATTGGAATGTCAAGATAGTGAACGACCTTTTTGCTTTCTGCGATGGTTTTGATTAGCTGGTCATTAATCTCTGCGGGGTAAAGATACATCAATCGAATCCACACCAGCTCGGCAATCTGTTCAAGTTTTCTTACAAGCTCGCTGAGCCCGTTTTCCATTTTCAAATCACGGCCGTAGTATGTCGTGTCCTGCGCGATTATGTTTAATTCGACTGCTCCCGCTGAAACCAATTCGGCGGCCTCGGCCAGAACGAGTTCCTCAGGCTTACTTCTAAATGAACCTCTGATTGCAGGTATGGTGCAAAAAGAGCATTTATGATTGCAGCCCTCGCTGATTCGCAGGTACGCCCAATGATGCGGGGTAATGAGCAGCCTGGCCCTATCATCACTGACTGTGTGTGGCGATTGAGCTAAGTAAGCAGTCGGCTGAGTAGAGTGCATAGTCTTTTTGATTATGCGGGCAATGTTGTCCCTCTGGCCAAGGCCAACAATGGCATCGATGCCGTCAGCCTGGTCAAAAAGCTGCCGGCCTAATCTTTCCGAGAGACAGCCGGCAACAATTACTTTTTTTACGGCGCCGTTGAGTTTGCAATCGACGGCGTGTTTTACCGCTTCGAGCGCTTCAGCTTTAGCAGGGGCGATAAAGCCACAGGTATTGATGACAACGACATCAGCATTATCAGGGTCTGCGGTTATCAAAAAACCCGCCTGGGCGATTTCGGCCAACATTTTTTCGCTGTCGACTATATTTTTAGGACAGCCCAGTGCCACAAAGCCAATAATTGCACTATTTTGCTCTTTTTTCGCCATAAGCCGATAAAAATAGCACAAAAACGCGGGTTTGTCTAATGTTAATTTGGGTAAAATCAAAGAGGTTTTTTTTGCTAACTTTTTTCGAATATGCTTGACGATAAAGAAATATGCAATACAATAAGTTAGTCTACCGTCCTTGTTTATGTACGGTAGAAGAACTTAAAAGAGCAGTGGACTGCCTATCAGACGCGAGTTAGCAGCGTCGAGGCTTTAATTATGCGCGGAAGCGGCCAAAAATTTAGCCGCAGCCAAAGGTTAATCGTGGCCTTGGCTGTAGTGGTAACGCTCTGGATTGGAGGGTGCGGGGATTTTATAACCGGTAAAACCGCCGGCAGGGAATCCAATAGCATTCTCGATGAATTGAGCAAAATTGAGACCACCCCCGAGGCCAATATCCCCATGCCCAGTATCTACACAGGGCCACCCATAATCCGCGAACAAATAGTCGGTGGAGTAGCGGAGTTCAAACTATTCTACTTTTGCCGGCACCTTCTCGCCGCCGAGCTGGAAGCTATTGTCCATAAGCAGTTTGCCACGCTGGTTTTTAACGCAAAGGGTCAATCAACTGCCGTCAAGGACTACACTGTCAGCAGCATCGCTACTACCAATCAGTTGATAGTAAGATGCCCAACCCGGAATGATGTCGATGCCGTACTTGAGTTATTAGAACATGTCGATATCCCACCGATTCAGGTCAAAATAGATTGCCTTATTTCCGAGATCTATGCGGACAAGACATTGGACTGGGAAACCACGCTGGAAATTGAAAAATTGCTCGGCGAGAGTATCTGGGCCGGACCTGCAGGCAGGCCTTTTGGGGAAGGTATTATGGAGCTTGTAGAGGCAGGTGATACGATGCCCGCTTTTCCCGGCGCATCACTGAGGGAGGTTGCCCGCGCCACAATGGGTCTTAAAATCGGTTATTTGAGTACCAGTCATCAGTTCATGGCTCTGGTAGACCTGCTGGAGTCGCAGGGTTATCTTAAAATCCTGATGAATCCCACGCTTGAAGTCGTCAACGGCAAAAAGGCAAAGGTCTCATCAAGTCAGAAAGTGCCTATCGATAAGACATTCCTTACATACCCGAATGCCAATTTTTATACCACCAGTACCGAATGGGAAAATGTAATCGACTCGCTTGAAATCACGCCGCACGTTTTTGCAGATGGTTACATAGGACTGGAAACAAGCATCACGCTCGGGTCAAAGCTCACGCCCGAGGGCATAAAACAGGTATCCATAGTCACCAAAAAACAAATCGACAACGCAGAAAACCGCATCAGGCCCGGCGAGAGTTTGATAATAGGTGGTCTTAGAAAGAGCGAGAGGCGCGACGTCGTCCGCGGCATCCCATTCTTAAAAGACATACCCCTGCTCGGCATCCTGTTCTCCGGTAGAGATTTTGAAGAACGCGCCGTAGAGACCATATTCATATTGACTCCGACCATCTCCACCGGCGGCATCCCAAACAAAGAAATGATGGAAGAGATCGAAAAAAAGCAGATGCGTAGCAGTAAAGGACGTCAGGAAAAAATCAATGAGGCTGAAGAAGCACGCATAGAGGCCGAAGCAGAAAAAGCAGAGGCCCGGGCCGCTGTCAGGGAAGCAGAGGAGCAAACCAAGAAGGCAGAAGCCGAGGTCCAAAAGGCAACAACAGAGACCGAAAAAGCCGCCGCCACCGAACAGCAGGCAAAAATTGAAGTCGAAAAAGCAAAGGCTGAAGCCAAAACAGCCACAGAAAAAGCTGCTGCCGCCGAGAAGCAGGCAAAAGCCGAAGCCGAAAAAGTAAAGGCTGAAGCCAAAACAGCCACAGAAAAAGCTACCGCCATTGAGAAGCAGGCACAGGCCCAAATAGAAAAATTAACAGCCGAGACAGAAAAGCTAAAGGCCGAAGCCGAAATAGCAAAAGCTGATGCGCAAAAGGCAGCGGCCGAAGTCGAAAAGGCAAAAGCTGATGCACAAAAGGCAACGGCCGAAGCCGAAAAGGCAAAAGCTGAAGCAGAAAAGGCAACGGTCGATGCAGCAACAACCAAAGCCGAAGCGGAAAAGTTAGCGGCCGAAGCCGAAAAAGCAAAAGCTGATGCAGAAAAGGCGGCAGCCGATGCAGCAACAACCAAAGCCGAAGCGGAAAAGTTAGCGGCCGAAGCCGAAAAAGCAAAAGCTGATGCAGAAAAGGCAACGGCCAAAGCTGAGGCAAGGGCTAAACAGGAAGCTGCTGAAAAGCCCGAAGAGGAGGCTGAAAAGCTAAATGCCGAAGCCGAAAAAGCCAAAGCTGATGCAGAAAGGCTAATGGCTGAAGCGGAAAAAGCCAAGGCAGAAGCCGAAGCAAAGGCCAAAGCCGCCGAAAAGGCCAAAGCTAAAGCTGACGCCACGGCCAAGGCCGCTGAAGAGGCCAAAGAAGCCGGAAAGACAAAGACCAGTGCCGAGAAACCCCCACAAAAAGGTAAGGCAAAAGACAAGGCTGAAGCCAAGAAGCCAAAAGCAAGGGCTAAAAAACGCAAAGAAAACGCTGCTAAACAAGCAAGAGCCAAAAGAGAGGAAGTTGAAACAGAGAGGAGGCAAAGGAATAAGCAGAAACAGCCCAAACAAAGGGTAAAAAGGCCTAAAAAAAGACAAAGTACAACAAATGAGCTGTCCGGCTAAATTCAGCCGTTATTTTCGCCTGGCAGTTAGCTGTGTTAGTACCCAGCCAGTTTGCGACGTCTTGCAAAACGGCGTCCCTGTCATACCTAAGTAGTATCATTAAAATATACTTTTAGAAGAAGGAAGGTATCATGGATAATTTCGACAATAGTGACTTTTCCAGCAACGCAAATCTCGATCAGCCAATCCCACTTGACGAGGACCTTGATCAGCCGATTCCCTTCGACGACGACGATGATGCGAGCGATTCGAGCGTATCACATTCACCTTTGAGTTTAGAAGGTGGCGGGACGGCGCAGGCACCGAAGATTGAGACGCCTAAGATTGATGTGCCAAAGCCGGCATTAAAAAAGGTGGAGGAAAAAGTAGTTTCCACTAACCGAATCACGGGCGTAAGGACCTTCTTTACAAAACTGCACCCCGGCGCTCTGGACTTTCTTGATGAGCAAATCACCAAATGGCTAAAAGAAAACCCGGGTGTTACGATAAGACGAACCAATACAGTTACAGGTATGATCCAGGCCAAAAAGACCGAGCCTAATATCATAATTAGCATCTGGTATTAGTTCGTAAATCGCGAATCGAACCACGAGATACGAGCAGCCTTTTTTCGCTGTGCCTTGCACCAATTAGTCTTTCAAGGGCCAGCCGACCGGGCATAGCTTGAGCCACAGTTCAGCGACCGTGCAGTAATCTTTGAAGTCGACATCATAGCTGCCGTCAAAGTCAGCTTTTAATCCGGGGCCGGTTTGCAGCCAGATGTCGCAGAACCTTGCCAAATCATCAAAATCAACCACACAGCTTGTAATCCAGGACGTTTGAACCTTGTAGGCCAAAAGCTCGCTGGACGCCAAATGTATCCAGCCGATGTTTTCGCCCCAGGCCCAGCCATCGAAGTTGCCCTCGTGGTCGATAGTAACACCGTAGTGGTTAGGATCACCGGGGACCTTCGGATTAAAGCTAATCCAGCCGACGTTTTCGCCCCAGCCGTAACCTGATAGAAGCCCCGTTCCATCGTTTGTAACGCCGCCGAAATTTGGGTCAAGATTTATCCAGCCGATATTTTCCGCCCAGACATAGCCGGTAAGGTTCGCATCGCTGACCGTTACACCCGGTTTCTGGTTCGGCTCGAAGTTCAGCCAGCCGACATTTTCGCCATACGCATATTGTGAGCCATCATCATAAGGGTCAATGTTCTCAGCATAGGCAAAAGGTGCGCAAAATGTCAATATGGTTAGTAGACCAATCGCCCGTGATATATGTTTACAGTGCATCATCATCTCCTTCCCAACTGTTAAAACTCATAATTAGCATGCGGGTTATCGCTGACAATGTCACCAGTACCGAGGGTGGGGCCCGCAGTATTGCCCGAGGCGATGTCATAGTTGGTAGTATTGCCCGTGGAGCTGTTCTTGATAATCAGGTTGCCTCCTGCGTCAATATCGATACCAACATTGTTGCCGATAACGTGATTGGCCTCGATGCGATTTGCGCCGTCGGTGGCGCGGATGCCGGCTGGGTTAGTAGTACCAATTACGCCCACTCCGTTGCTTTCGCAGGTATTGCCCACCACATGGCAGTTGCTCGAGACCACTATGCCGTCGCCGGTATTGCCGCGAGCTGTGCAGTTGCGCACCGTACTGCCGGTGCCTACCTCGATTCCACTGCCGCCGTTGCCGACCACGGTACATTGGTTAAGATTACCGCTGCCGTTGACGATAATGCCGCCGCCGCCGTTGTGTGGGGCCAAAACTTGGTATGCATCCAACATCATATGGTAGCAGCTATTGCCGTCGGCAACCAAGCCATTGGCATCGTTGCGGGTCAAGGACATATCCTCCATGTGAATGCTGGCCTCACCGTCTACCTTGACATACATCCCGTTTCCACCGTTGTGACTGGCATAACCACTATATGCGTCCACGTTGGTCATCATGCCGAGAATGTGCATTCCGTCACCGCCGTTGTAGGTGAAAGACACATCTTCCATGTGGCAGCAGCTATTGCCATCGACGCACAGGCCGTGGCCGTCATTCTTATGCGCGTCAATCCCCTCGATGGTCAGGTACGCATTGTAGGCGTTCACGCCGCTGCCGCCGTTGTTGCAGAAGGACACATCCTCCATGTGAGTATAGCAATTCCGGCCACTGAAACCCATCTCGGCGTTGCTGTTTACCGAAACATTCAACAATTCACTGTTGCTGTGCACCAAAATTTTCCCCTTCACGACGCCCCCTTCAATCATCAGAAACATATCATACGCGTCTATCCCGTTGCCGCCCCATTTGCAAATCGTGCCGTTGCGAATACTAAAGTTAAAGGATACTTCCTCTATCGGCAGGGGCTCATCCGTCTCCTGGTACTGCACGAAGAAACCATCCAGTGAACCAGGCACCCCAATAAGACCGAAGCCCATCAAGTCCACAGTAACATTGTTAGCTGTGAGCGCGATGCCGCATTTGTTCGGCTCACCAACTATGTTGCCGGTTAGATAATACGAGCCCGGTTGACTGATGACGTACAGCGAATTGGCATCGCCAGGTAGTGACTGGACGGCTTTTCTCGGCTCGACCTCACCCAGCGTCTTCATTGTCGGCCCCGGCGGCCCGCTCGGCTCCAAATTCCCGCCTACAGCGAACAGCGAGAACATAAACGTCCCAGCTAAAACCAACACACTCACTACAACTGTTCTCCTTTTCTGTCTCGTTTCCATTTTTTCCCCTTTCAAAAAACTGTTAAGTTTGTCGGCGCACCCTGTGCGCAACGATACCTGCTCGCAAAATATCGTAGAATCAAGTTAATAAAGTTGCCTTTTTTCATCACCGCTGCTCCCAGAAACCGCTGAATACAATACAATTATATACTCCTTGCAGCCCATTGTCAAAGAAATTGTGGAAAATCCTGGAACAGGCCGGTAAGCTGTCTGCCGCGTCCGGCATCACGCAATACACAATGCCAATGCAAATATTGCTCGGTACGAAGCACAACTAACTGCAAATAAGCTGCAAACGTAACATTGCCCGAATATCGTAGAACGTTAGATTTGGCAAAAATTCTTGACATAAATCCTTGACATATTATACGGTTTGCATTAGGTTTCTTGGTTCGGCTGTCCGTATGTGGCGGACAAGAGAAGATTTCTAAGGTGTTTGGAGGTTTTTGTGACTAAAGAGCTGGCTCGTGAACTGATTAACGCAGGGGTGCATTTTGGGCACAGCGTGAGCAGATGGAATCCCAAAATGGCCCAGTTTATTTTCGCAAAGCGCGGCAATATTCATATTATTGATGTAAAAAAGACCTTAAAAGGGCTGCTGATAGCCAGAAAGCTTCTTGCCGAGGTGGTTTCTTCGGGCAAAGACGTCGTTTTTGTAGGCACGAAGCGTCAGGCTCAAAAAGCCGTTGAGGCGGTTGCGGACAGGTGCGGGATGTATTATGTCTCCGAGCGGTGGCTCGGCGGGATGCTTACCAACTTTAGGACCATACGCTCTCGACTGCAAAGACTGGAGCAGTTGGAAGCTATGCAGGAGGATGGAACACTTGAGAGTGAGAGCAAGAAGCAGGCCTCGAGAATGAAACGCGAGATGCGAAAGATAAAAAGTAATCTGGATGGTATTCGCAAAATGTCTCGGCTGCCGGGCGCAGTTGTAGTGGTTGACGCAAAGAAGGAATATCTTGCTCTGTGTGAGGCCCGAAAGCTGGGGATTGCAACGGTTGGACTTCTCGATACGGATTCAGACCCTGACACAGTGGACGTGGCGATTCCGGCGAATGATGACTCCATCCGAGCGATTGACTTGATACTAAACGAGCTGGCTGATGCCGTAGCGATTGGCAAAACGATGATTTCAACCCGTCAGGAACCGGAGCCTCGGCCGAGGCGAGTCCGTTCAAAAAGGCCATCGCTGGCTCGTGCGGATGAAGCTAAATCCGAGACCGCTGTCGCTGTCGAGGACACGTCAACAAAAGCTGCAGAATCGGCGCAAGAAGGTGAAACTAAGCAGCAGAAAACAAAGCAGTCAACCCCATAGCCCGTTGTGTATATTATAAGTATAGCCACGAAGACACGAGGGCACAAAGAAATTGAAAGTCAAAAAGTAAATATAGATAGATTTTAGCGGCTTCGGAAAAGAAAATACGAAACACGAGTCACGAGCCGCGAAATTAGGAGTTTTTAAGATGACGGACATTCCAGCTTCGATGGTAATGAAACTGCGAAAGATGAGTGGACAAGGAATGATGGACTGCAAAAGGGCCCTGCAAGAAGCAAACGGAGATATTGAGCAAGCTATGGGGGTACTAAGAAAAAAGGGGCTTGCAACTTTAGCGAAACGCGCTGAGCGGGAAACTTCAGAGGGGACCGTTGTCTGCAAGGTAAGCGCAGACGGCAAGGCGGCTGCGATGGCAACGCTTTGCTGCGAGACTGATTTTGTAGCCAAGAGCGATGACTTTGTGGCCGCAGTAAAAGCCCTGGCCGACGCCGCCCTGGCCTGTCCGGCCAATGAAGGGGCGGAGAATATCCTCGAAACTACCGTTGATGGAAAAAAGTTCAGCGATATCTTGACCGAAGCTGTCAGTAAGATAGGTGAGAAAATACAAGTGGGAGACTACACAAAATACAAGCCTGACGGCCCGGGACTTGTAAGTACATACATTCACTTCAACGAAAAAGTCGGCACAATGGTTGAAATTGAAACCAGCGATGAAACGACGGCGGCTGCGGATGTGCTAAGGCAGACAGCGTCCGATATAGCGATGCACATTACCGCGACCAAGCCGATGTCTCTGGATAAAGATGGAATTGACCCTGAAACAATCGAACAGGAAAAAGCTATTTTCGCTGAGCAGGTTAAAAATAAGCCTGCAAACATTATAGATAAAATTGTAGAAGGCAAGATGAAAAAGTTTTTTGCTGAAAATTGTCTTCTGGAGCAGCCGTTCGTCAAGGACGACAGTAAATCTGTTGCCCAGGTCCTCACTGAGGCAGCGAAACAAGCGGGCGGCGAAGCGAAAATAAAAAGATTTGCCCGATTTGAAGTTGGGTAGTAGGTGGCATTTAGCGTGTGGCATTTAGCGGATAGAAAGCCATAATGTCTGTCACGTAAATGGTATAGGCTTTCTAAAGACAAGGATGGCAAAAAGCAAATATAATCGTGTGCTGCTGAAACTCTCAGGGGAAAGTTTTTGCAAACCCGGGGAATTCGGGATTGACGGCCCTGCCCTTGAGTCGCTGGCCGAAAGGATATTAGAGATATGCAAGCTCGGTCCGCAGGTGGCGGTCGTTGTAGGCGCGGGCAATTTCCTTAGAGGAGAGAGCTTGTCCAAAGTTACTCATATACCCAGAAACACGGCTGATTATATGGGGATGTTAGTGACTATTATCAATGCTTGTGCGCTCCAGGAGACGCTTGAGAAACTGGGGCAGCCAACGAGGGTCCTGAGCGCAATAGAGGTTGCGGCGATTTGCGAACCATTTATTCGCAGAAGGGCACTTCGGCACCTTGAGCTCGGAAGGGTGGCGATATTGGCGGGCGGAACGGGAAATCCTTTCTTTACTACCGATACCTGTGCGGCTTTAAGGGCCTTGGAACTTAAAGCGGATTTGGTTATAAAGGCCACAAAGGTTGATGGCGTCTACAGCGATGACCCAAAAAAAAATCCAGATGCCCAGCTTTTTGAAGAATTATCCTACGATGATGTGCTTAGAAAAAATCTTAAAGTGATAGACCATTCGGCAATAAGTCTTTGCCGAGACAACAATATTCCGATTATCGTTTTGAATATCTTCAAAAAAGGTAACATAACGAAGGCCTTTTGCGGCGAGCAAGTCGGCACACTAATTAGTTCGTAGTCTGTCATTCCGATACGAAATGGAGTAGTAGATGCCTACAAAAGAAATAGTCTCCGAGAGCGAATCCAAAATGAAAAAGGCGGTTGAATTCCTGCGGGATGAATTAAAAGCGGTCCGGACAGGACGAGCTTCTACGGGGCTGGTTGAGAATATGAAGGTCGAGTATTATGGTACGCCTACGCCATTGAAACAGATGGCAACACTGGCAACGCCGCAGGCAGATATGGTCGTGATTAAGCCATTCGACCCCGGTTCACTCAAAGATATCGAAAAGGCAATCAAAAACAGCGACCTGAGCATTGCACCGATTGTGGACGGCAAACTCATCCGGCTCAATATTCCACCCCTCAGTGGAGAAAGAAGAAAGCAGCTCGTCAGCCAGGCGAAACAGATGGGTGAACAGGCAAAGGTCAGTATTCGTAATATACGAAGAGACGCAAACAAGCATCTCGAAAAGCAGCAGAAAAACAAAATTATCACCGAAGATAATCTGGATAACGGCAAGAAACAAGTCGATGATGTTACCAAAGAATGCGTCGACAATGTTGATTTAGTAGTCAAAAATAAATCGGATGAGATTATGCTCGATTGACTTTGACAAAGAGTGCACAAGTCACAAGTGTCCTGCCTACCCTGGCCTTGCGCTCTTTAGTTAAAGCCATTTCTGATTTGGAAACTAACTTTCTTTTGGGGGACCAAGCGATGCAAGTCCAAAGAAGGTTGAAACACAGGCCACAAAGAAAGAAGAAAAGAATACTCAAGTTCGTATCGGCATTTATAGTCGTTTTGACCGTGTTCGCGGTTTTTCTTGTGCCTGCCTTTATATCGTCCGAGAAAGGCCGAAAAATAATACTGACCAAAATCAACGCTTTGCTCGACGGCAAAACAGATTTTGCCGGCCTTTCGATGGGCTGGTGGAAAGGTATCAAGGTTACGGATGTTAGCTTTAACGACAACTCGGGCCAGACCTCCATCGAGGTAAAGCAAATCACCACAAAACCTCACTACGGCTCCATCCTGTTTGGGAGTGTGTCATTAGGCAAAACCGTAATTGATGAGCCGAGAGTGAATATAAATCTTAAAGCCCGGCAGCCAAAAGAAACTGAGGACATTGAGCCAAAGACGACTACCGGCAAAAAATCAATGCCAATTGCGCTGCCGATAAAAAAAGTCGACCTTGTTATCAATGACGGCAATCTGAAAGTAACAGACCCGCAGGCCGGTACTGTTGAGCTATCGCAGATAAACTCAACGCTGAATCTGCAGCCGCCGGGCAAGCGAACCGACTTTGACATCACTATGGTCGTGGCCAAGGAGGGCAACGCTTCGAAAATAAGCACAGAAGGTCGAATTAAACCCAGCACCAAAAAAGGCTGGACCTTCAAAGGGACCAGCGGTGATTTGACTGTTAAAGTCGACGATTTAGACCTCGGCTCTTTAGAGCCACTTCTTGCGTGGGCCGGAATTGAGCTTGACGCTGAAGGCAAAGTCTCAGCGGATATAAAAAGTGAAATTAAAGACGGTAGATTGGAAAATTTAAGCGGAGCAATCAAAGCAAAGAACCTGGACCTAATGAGTCCCAGGCTAAAAGGCGACAGACTGAAAACCGGCCTCCTGAATGTTGAGATAGAACTTTCCAGCGATAAAGAGTTGATAAAGATTGACAACCTTCAAGTTCAGGCTGACTGGTTGAAAGCCCAGGCAACCGGCGTTGTGCCGACCACGTTCAAATCTCTGGCTGACTTTGTAAAGGCCGATTCAAAATACGACTTGCAGGGCACCTTCGATTGTGACCTGGCGGCACTTCTCTCACAGATGCCACATACATTAGGCCTGAAGGAGGGAATGAAAGTAACATCCGGCAAATTGAGCGGCACCATTGTTACAACGACAAAAGCTGGAAAAAGGAAAGTTACCGGCAACGCAAGTCTTGAAGGACTGAAAGGTACAGTTGACGGCAAAACTATAGCTCTGCAGCAACCTATCAAGGCCGAGGCTGAAATTACTGCTGAGAAGGACAAAGTAATCTTTGATAAGGTCGGTTTCACTGCATCATTCGGCAAAATCGATTGCTCCGGCACCAGCGAATCACTTCAGTACACTGCCGATATCGACCTGTCGGCTTTGCAGACCCAGTTAGGGCAATTCTTAGAGGTGGGTAAATATCAGTTGGCCGGCCAGGTCGTCGAGAAAGGAACCATATCCACCAAAGATAATCAAATCACCGCTGTAGGTTCATCAACGGTCAAAAACCTCCGCGTAACTTCAAAAGATGGCGTAAGTGTATCTGAGCCGCAGGCCCATATAGACTTCGCCGTCGGCTATGATCGAAAAACCCGCGTTGCTAACATCGACTCCATAAAGACCCGCGCAAGTTTCGGCCAGGTGGATATAAAAGACGCCGTATTGCCAATAGGTGAAAAGACCGAAAAACCCCTGGAGCTGACCGTTTCCGCGAAAGTCGATTTGGAAAAGGCCGCGCCCTTTGCTGTAATGTTTGCATCTTTCCCGAAAGATATACAATTGGCCGGACTCGCAGAATCCCAGCTCTCTGTCAGTTCCAAAAAGGACATCTACACAATCAAAACCGACTCCACGAAAATTAAAAATTTGAAACTCATATCACCGGGGAAACAGCCATTCATCCAGGACCAGGTCTTGTTTATTTTCGATGGTGACTATGATCCGACCAGGAAAAACTGGACTGTCCGAAAGCTCGAATTGATTAGTCCCGACATAAAAATCAAAGGTGATTTTCAGCAGACTGTAAACTCTGGTAAAACCAAGTTGCAAGGAAAAGCCCAGCTTGAGTATGACTGGTCGGCAATCGGGAATTTAGCTTCTGCATTTTTACCGCAAGGTCTGACGATGCAGGGACAAAGAAAAGATACTATTAGCTTTGCCAGCGAATACCCCACAGAGCAAAAAGACAAGCTGCTGGAGAATCTTAATACAAAAGCCAAAGTGGGATTTACAAAAGCCCAGTATATGGGCTTGAATTTCGGCCCTACTGATGTTGATATTCAAATCCAAAATGGCCTGCTAAAGATAGCGCCGTTTTCGACGACGGTTAATAACGGCCAATTCAGTTTTGCCTGCGAGGCGAATTTGAAGGACAAGCCTTCACTTTTAAAAACGACAGAGCCAATTCAGATAGTCAAAGATATTCAAATCAATAATGAGATGGCCAGAAGGCTTTTGAAGTATGTAAATCCCGTTTTCGCAAATGCTGTTAATGTCAGCGGCTTGGCAAATTTTAATTGCGAACGCCTTGCGATACCGCTGAACAAAGTGAACAAAAATGACATCGAAGTAATTGGCACAATCTCAGCAAATCAGATGCGTTTGGAAGGTTCGGATTTACTTGGTCAGATGCTTTCGGTAGCGGGCTCAAATGCACCCGGACAGGATTTTACTATCCATCCAACAAGATTTGTTTTGAAGAACGGCCAGCTTCAATATGAAGACATGCAACTGGATGTAGGTGACAATCCCGTCAATTTCAAAGGCGTTATCGGGCTGGACAAGAGTTTGAATATGACAGTAACACTGCCTTACACTATGAGCGGCAGAACAGCAAGAGTTGGTGAAGAGACTACAGAAAGGATATCGCTTCCGCTAATAGGGACCATCGACAAGCCCAAACTTGACGTTGCCAAGCTGCTTGAAGAGCAATTAAAAAAACGATTAGGAGAGGAACTGCAAAAAGGTCTTGAAAAACTGTTTGAGTAAAGCCCACCACCCCGATTGACGACATTGCAATTAGGAATCTGCAAGAATGGTTCCAAACACAATAAAAGGCGCTTGAGAAACCAGTTAAAGTTGAAAGGGACAAAGATGTTAACAAAGCTTTTGTCCACACCGACCGCACAACTTGGCAAAGCCGGCCGCTTTGCGGTCTTTCAAATTAAACTATGGTCGCACTGTGCAAGACTACTGAGAAAGAACCGCGCAGGCCAGCAGGCCGCCGCCCTGTCATATCATACAATCTTCGGGATTGTCCCGCTGGCTATTGTAATGCTCTTGATATTCCAGTCATTTCCTGCTTATAGAGACGTTGGTGAAAAGATAAAAAAATTCGTTTATGACCAGGCTAACTTTTCAGATTTCAAGAGCCCCGTTCACGATGCAGACGACCCGGAAAAGTCCGTAGCGCTCACAGAACGCCTCGATGAAATTATCGGAAAATTCTTCAAGGGAGCAAGCAAGGGCTCGATTACGTTATTTAGCACGCTAATTGTTATTTGGGCCGCCCTGGCCCTGCTTTCAACAATAGAAAGAGCATTCAACAACATTTGGCATGTGGGCAGAGGCAGGAGTTTCCTGCATCGAATGATCAATTACTGGGCGATTTTAACCCTCGGGCCGCTGCTAATCGGCGCTGGTATCTACATTAGTACAAAATATGTAACTTTTGGCCGCATACAGGAAACGGTTTTATCGAATATCGCTCCGGTGCTTTTGTCCTATATAGTAGCGACTGTTGCTTTCTTCCTGCTTTACTTTGTTTTACCAAATACCAAGGTTCAGGCAAAGGCCGCTATTGGAGGAGCGGCAGTAGCAGCACT
>DATLBB010000300.1:0-4164 GCA_035527155.1 Sedimentisphaerales bacterium | reverse complement strand
TGCCGACTACTACATTTCTCCAGGTACTATCCAGATTGATACGTCGACAACGCCACCGACGATCGATTATGCCACTCCGGTCGCTGAATACGACGACTTGCAGAGCGACACCCTTCTCGGGCTTGACAGCAATGGTATTACAATCGAGATGGGTTCACTGTATGCTGCCACAGACCCCTGTCATCCCACTGCACCGGTTAAAAGTGGTGTTCTGCTCTCGATCTATGTGTCCCGTCCTCCTGAGCCTGACTTGCAGACTTGCCTGACTATCACCGGCAACGTTGCACGTGCCGGCAGCAGTGGTGTAGTTATGGAAGACCCGGATGAAGTTGTTGCGGTGACTGCCACTGGATGCTGTGTGGTGTTCCCTTCGCTCGAATGCTACGTGGGCCAGCCGGACTATGCGGTGTGGGAGGCTGTTGGTAAGCCTCTTAGCTGGTGCTATCCGCGTCAGTGCCACGGTGATGCCACCGGTACGGAAGATGGCGACCCGAAGCTGGGTTACTTCTGGGTTCAGGAAGGTGACTTGAACGCCCTTATCACCGGTTGGAAGAAAGATGGTCCTCTTCTTGATGATTATGTTCCCGGTCAAGACTGGATTGCTGCTGACTTTAACCATACTGAGGATGGTGATCCTAAGTTGGGTTACTACCGAGTTCAGGAAGGTGACCTGAACGTCTTGATTACGTACTGGAAGAAAGACGCTATGGCCCAGGGAGACGACCCGGCTGTTCCGGCGGACTGCCTGGATTTGCCATAATGGCAGTTTACTGAGAAATTTGTGATGAAAAGTTTTAAGATATTTTTGTTTTGAAAGGAGAATAATGATGAAAAAATTGTTAATTTTAATGTTGGTTCTTGGTATGACTTCAGCGGCGAACGCAGTGCTTACCTGGAGTGCGGATGAAGTTACGATCGACCTTACTAGCCCAACTGCTGTGTTGCAAATCATCTCCAGTACCGCTTTAGCGTATCCTGGTGGGCCGGCGTGGGTAGGTGCTGAACCTTCGACCGTTGCTGAAATCGCCAGCATAGTAGCTTTGAGTGGTGCAGGTGAGGATGCTGAGCTTGCGGATCCAGCGACGTCCGGTTACCCCGGCTGGTGGACCATTAGCGCCAAGGATGTAACCGGCACACCTGGTGATACAATAGTTGCTGGTTCTCAATGGGATGTTACCATAACGGGTCTGATGGAAGGTGTTTACGTAATTAGCGCAGACTCTTATGGCAGTGCTGGTTCAGACGATTTACTGACGATTACTGTGGTTCCCGAGCCGATGACGATTGCACTGTTGGGTCTTGGTGGACTGTTCCTGCTGCGTCGTCGCAAATAAGACGAAGCTAACAAGGCCAACGACAATTTGTTCGTAGAGAGGCAAGTCTTTTGACTTGCCTCTTTTTTTTGTTTGATTAGACGCAGATTGTGTTATAATTTTTTAGACGCTGATTACGCTGAAAAAGGGTTTGTAGAACTACTATCAAACATAATAGTGTTAGGGAAAGGCTATGGACAAAAAGTCTCAGGAGTGGTTAAAACAAGCCGATTATGATATGGATACCGCAGAATTTATGTTCAATGGTGGGAGGTTTTTTTATACGGTCTTTATGTGTCATCTATCTATAGAAAAGGCGATGAAAGGTCTTTATCAGGAGAGGTTAAAAGAGACACCGCCAAGGACTCATAACCTTGTTTATTTGCTAAACAAAATTGGCGTTAAGCCGGCAGAGGCCATCGGAAGATTCGTCATAAAACTCAATGAAGCCAATGTTGTTACAAGGTATCCTGAGGATATAGATAAATTACAAAAGGACTACACACAAGTTGTGGTCGAGGATATGCTTATTAGAAGTAAGGAAGTCCTGGGATGGATAAAAAAACAGTATTAGAGATTATATCCAGTTTTAGAAAAGCAATTGAGTCTGAAGGGATAAAGACAAACAAGTTGATACTTTTTGGTTCTTATGCCACAGGAAGATACAGAGAAGACAGTGATATAGATGTGGTTGTTATCTCACAGGACTTCAATGATAAAGGCTACTGGGAACGAATAGATATACTTTCCAGTGCCATTTACCAGGTATTTCAGCCGATAGAAGCTGTAGCTATGACTCCTGAAGAATGGGCGAGGGGAAAATCCATGATTATTGATTATGCTAAAGGCGGAGAAGTGGTTTACGGATAGATGGGAAATACAAGATTATGAAGCAGTTAGTGGTGTTGGTCGGATGTGCCGTTTTGCTGTCAGTTGTAGGTGGCTGTCAGAGCACTGCTGGTAATAAAAGCGGGGTTGAGGTGATTATTGAAGGGGACGGCGAGTTTCCGGAATTCCTCGTTGGCAGATGGAAGGCGGATAAAGACGGCTGGGAATTTGTCTTCGAGCCGGATGGGACAATTTCCTCAGTGGTAGTCAGTCTTGGCAGGGTAAGAGTGAAGCCCGGAGAGGTAACCACTGTGCCGATGAAAATGGGGGGTAAAGGAATTTACGAGCCGGGCGAATGGATGGTTTACTATGCTCCAGTCGGTCGGGAGTTGATGGTAAGGATTTCGTTGAAGAATTTATACGTGGAAATGGGCGAAAATGTCCTGGAAGGTAAAAGCATGGATATATTCGCCGGACCAGTTTTACAGGACGATAAGGTCTGGCCGGTTGAATGGACGAGTTTTCCTGATTATGTAGCACACACGGCCGAATATCCCGATTTTCCAATATCTGAGGACCCGAATTACGGCATCTCAAAGACTTTGGTCTTTGAAAAGGTTGCAGAAGAGTAATTAGAAAACTATTTTTCTTGTTTTGATTTCTGGTATTCGAGCAAGTCGAGGTATTGTTTTAGCTTTGCGGCGGCGTCCATCTGACCGTGGCGCGACATAAGCTCAATCCCCTTTTGCAGCACTTCAATTGCTTCAGCGACGCGGCCCTGATATTGGAGGGCCTTCACCAGATTGTCATAGTAGAGCAGATTTGCGGGATTCAAATTTAGGGCCTTCATGAAGGCCTTAGTTGCCCCCTTGAAGTCGCCCATCGTGGCAAGTGTGTCACCCAGCCGGGTCCAGTGCAGCGGCGAGTTTGGATTTTCAGCCAATTCAACGCGGAACTGTTCGGCAGCTTTGGCAAACTGTTGCCTTGCTTCCTGGGGCCTGTTCATTCTTTTTAGAATGATGCCGAGATTTAAGTGTATGGACGCTATTATCTTCTCTTTAGTGCCGCTCTCTTCGTAGTAAGCAATAGCGTTTCGAAAGGCCCGAGCCGCCTCTTGTAAGCTGCCCTGTCCGGCCTGAATAAGTCCTATTTCGTTGTATGCCTTAATTGACATTGAGGGGTTTAGCTCCAGGGCCTCCCGGTATTTCGCGATGCTCCGGTCCCATTTGGCCTGGCTTTTAAGCTTCTCTGCCTGCTCGAGATACTTGCGTGCCAATATTTCTTTTGCGCTTTGACGCACTACCGGAGCAAGCAGATTCTCAACGGGTGCGTAGTCGTCGGTTAAAATAATTCCCCGGGATTTTCCCTTTAAGTATTCTATTTCCGATTCGCCTAAATGCCATACTCTAAGGCCCTTTTGATAGTCGGAGAAGATGACTTCAGGGTCGAACTGACGCATGGTCGCTACTACAACGAAAGTGTCGCGTAGTGAAGTAAGAGTGACGTAGCTTGTGATAACATGTACATAAGGAAATGTCTCTTTGAGTGTATTGATTACGGCCCCGAGGAATTGGCCACTGTCATACATATCTATCAGGTTTACCATATACACGCCGTCGTCGGCAAGAACTCTGGCGATTTTGTCATTGAATTCTCTGGTTACAAGTTGATAGGGCACCGAGTAATCGTTGATAGCATCTTCATAGATAAAGTCATATTGTGGTATTTCCTCGCCGTTACGCTCTTTCTCCAGCAATTCATCGATATAATTTCGGGCATCCATAGAAATTGTGTTAATGGAGGTGTTTCTATCAAGTCCAAAGGCCTGCATAGCAGCTTCGGTTACGCCGGGGTCGATTTCGGCCACATCAATGCGGCTGCCTGTCCAGAGTTTTTCGATATATCTGGGATAAACATAACCTCCTCCACCAATTACCATCACGGTGAGCTTATCCTTGTCCTTGCTGAGCGCGTGGGTTAGACCGGCGTAGATTTTCGTATAGAAATATTGCAGGTCTGATAT
>DATLBB010000299.1:0-28060 GCA_035527155.1 Sedimentisphaerales bacterium | reverse complement strand
AGGCGAACGATAAGGTCAAAAATGTTATCAAGTCCGCGCTGGATTCCACAAAAAGCAAGATGAGTTCTATTGATCCGAAGGTGAAGCCGCTCGTCCTTGCCCTGCAGGGCAAGGTGCCGACGTTCGTGATATGCAATTCGCCTGGCGAGATGCTGCATTTGACCAAGCTGCTCGAACCTTATGACAAAATGAAATTGGTTCTGGTGGCCGGCAGCGAAACGTATCGGATTACAAAAGAGTTGGTAAAATGGAAAATACCGGTGATTCTTCCGGCTCAGATAGACTTCGAGAGCAACACGCGTACTCGCATTAACGTACCCAGAATGTTGGCCGAAGCCGAGGTCAAAATTGCATTGAGGCCCGAATTTGACAACGTCGGGGGACACGAAGACTTCCTTAGAAAAATAGCCGAGCTGGTAAAATCCGGATTGAACAGGGAAATCGCCAAAAAAGCAATCACCATCCATCCCGCTGAGATGCTGGGGATTGACTACCGGCTTGGAAGTTTGGATGTCGGCAAGGATGCGAATCTCCTGATTCTAAGCGGAGATCCACTGGACGTCGGGACTAAAATTGACAAGGTGATGATCGAAGGCAAGATCGTTCATGAAGCTCCGTAAGGAGAAACCATAGATGGGTAAAAAACATATACGTCATGTCGTGCTTATGCTTGTGTTCGCGTTGGCGATATCGGTGATGTTTGTCACCTCGCCGCTCTCGGCAGCCGAGGAGGTCACAGCGATTCGAGGCGGGGACCTGTACACAATCACCGGTGGGATTATCAAGAACGGAACGATTCTCATCAGGGGCGGAAAAATCTCCGACATCGGGCAAAATATCGAAATTCCGGAAAAAGCCAAGGTGATAGATGCCAGTGGAAAAGTTGTTATGCCCGGCCTGGTAGCAGTCAACGCCGAGGTCGGGGTCATCGGCTATCCGGATATAACCAAAATAGCTGATTCTCTCGATCCATTTGAATTCAGCGTCTCTCTGGCACTGGCATCCGGCATCACGACGGCTATGGTATCGGCTGGTCGTCCCTCGGGCGACAATCCCATCGGAGGAGCAACCGCCGTAATCAAGACTTTCTACGGGGATTTGGATCAGATGCTGGTCAAGGAATCGGTCGTGCAGTCGGTCATGATTTCCAACAGAGATTGGCTGCGTAAAACCACCTTTAAGCAGAATCTGCGAAAGGCTCAAAGTTACCTGCGAAAACTCGCGGCGTATCAGCAAGCCGGGGATAAGAAAAAAGCTGAAGAGCCGAAGAAACCGGACGGTCTTGATGCATACATCCGGCTATTACGGCGTGAAGTGCCCGCGGTTGTGGCGGCATCTACTACAGGTGACATCCTGGCGGCTTTGGAATTCGTTGATGAATTCGGCATCCGGATGATTTTGACGGGTGCCATCGAAGCCTGGATTGTTGCCGAAGAGATTGCCAGGCGGGACGTCCGCGTTGTTATCACGCCGCGTCAGAAGCAGCGTCCGAACGAAGATATTTCGGGGCCATCCGGTTCGACTCTGGAAAATGCCGCCATTTTGAAAAAAGCCGGCGTCAAATTCGCAATCATACCTCCAAGCACATATTTTGGGACAGGGGGAATCGCCGGGCGTGACATGATGGCCCTGCCGATGGAAGCGGCGTTCGCCGTAAGCGGCGGGCTCGACGAGCAGACCGCACTGGAATCCATCACTATGACGGCCGCCGAAATCATCGGCGTTTCCGACCGCGTGGGCAGCCTGCAGGTTGGAAAAGACGCCGACATAATCATCCTGGACGGCCATCCTTTCCACCACAAAACGTTCGTCGAAACGACACTTATCAATGGCACGGTACTATACGAGAAATCGAAATCGATTTATTTCTCACATATCACAAATGATGAATAAAATGAGTCTCACTTTAATCTCCGCCGGAGCTGGTCGAGCAGTTGCGTGCTGAGCCTGGAGCGGGCCAGTTCGCCGATGCCGCTAAGCCGAACCTGCCGGCTTTCCATCTGTCCGTCCGGCAGTTTGAAAGCAACCTCCACGTAGCCGGAACCGTTTTCATCCCGCCTCGCCTCTCCAACGGCAACCGCCCACTGGCTCTCGGTTGCAACGGCGACTGCCGCTGCCAGTTGCTTGATGAATTGGTCCTGTGATTCGCCGCCGGGCAGTCTGTCATTGTCTATTGCGAGTAAGTGACACAATTTCTCCACGGTCGGAGCCACATACGCCCCGGCTATTACCTGCCCGTCCCCGTCGGCGCTGCTCAACGCCTCGGCCAGAGACCCGCCGCTGCCGGCTTCCGCCAGGGCCAGTTTCTCGCCGCGTGCTTTCAGCAGCTTCAAAATGTGTTCCTCCAGCGATGTTTCATCGTCCGCATATACATATTCACCCAGGTGTTTCATTATCTTTTGTTTCAGTTCCAGGAGCTTCGCCCGGTCCTGCGGCGTGTCTTCAGGCAGCGAAAATGTGAAATCCACCCGGCCGCCTTCGAACTGAGACGAAACGGTTATATCGGGCGCAAGCGACACGTTATCTTCCATGGACTGGTCGATCTGGGACTGGCCCAAACCTACAAACCGCAGCATAAGCGAACAGCCGGGCAGTCGTGTGCCGAATCGCCTGCTCAGATACGGAACCAGTTCATCGCGAACCATGGCCTGCAATTCGCGCGGCGGACCAGGAAGTGCAACGATTACAGCGTCGGCCGGCTCGAAAACAAGACCGACCGCCGTTCCTTGGGTATTTCTGAAATAGGTTCCTTCCGTAGGCACGCGTGTTTGCCGGCGCAAGTTAGCACGAAGCCGATCGGGTGATACGCGGAATCTTCGAGCCATTTCTTTCGGTGCGTTGGGGTGTTCTTTCAGTGTGATTCCAGTAAATTCGGAGAGCGCTTCCCGGGTGATGTCGTTGTCGGTCGGGCCGAGACCTCCGGTGACAATGACCAGATCGGCCTTGTCAGTGGCGTAGCGGAGCGCCTCAACCAGATCGGCCTGCTTGTCGTCGACGCTCATCGAACCGATACATTCCAAACCCAACGGGCGCAGGGTCTTGGTTAGAAAGTAGGTGTGCCCATCGGGATAGACGCCCGATAGCAGTTCACCCCCGGTGACGACGATTATGTATTTGGTGGACTTTTCGGTGCTGTATTCGATATAACGGTCTACCCAGTAGCGGGTGCGATCCAGATAGTATTCCGGATCGTGAGGCAAGTAGTCGAGGTATTTGAAATCCGGGATTTTTTTGGGTACGGCCGGTTCGATTTGTGTGCCTTCGTGCCATTCGTTGAAGCTTGTAATGCTGATGATGGGTGGTCGGACGGCGATGGCGGCGGCGAATTCCCGGTCGAAGTAGTCGCCGTTCTGACGGTCCCGCGTATTGACATCGTTCCACGGCCGGATGCGCAGATCTATGTATCCCGGCCCGACCGAAGGAATGAACAGCTTGTCGTTTTGCTGTGCCCATTCTGCGAGCCCGGGCCAGTTGCCGATGGTCGAGCCGTACGTGAAGCCGTCGGTTGCGAAGTAGGTATAGAAGCCGTCGAAGTGACTTTCCGCCATAAAAGCCTGTTCGTGTTCTTTGACCCAGAGGCCGATGACGACCGAATCGTATTTGGTTTTTCGTATGGTTTGCGGCCCATCCGGCGAGAGGATTGTCTTCCACTGCTCTGCCGGGGTAAGGTAGGAATCATAGACGTAGAACATTGGGCGTGGTTTGTCTTTGCCATAGCGGTAGAAGGCCGAATGTGAGCCGTATTCGTCGATAATATAGACAATAGCGTCGCGGGTGGTTTGAGCGTTTCGGCCGGGAAACGGCTCGATATGAAAACACACTTTAATGTTATGCTGTGCTGCAGCTTCGAGCAGATGCGGCACGGCTTTGTCCGTATATGTATCTTTGCCCCACCATGAAGTGCAGATCACGCCGGACTTTGCCCGGCGAAGCATCAGCATGTGAGCATCCAGATCCTGATCGCTGTTGGAACTGTAGCAGCCAAGCCTGGGGTAGAAGTTAGCGGCAACATCGTTCCCGCCGGGGTAGTTCTTCGGTTCACCTTCTTTAACAAATTGCCGATGGTTCCAGTGATAATAAAACTTGTCGGTTTGGGGATTCCCGTACCATGGGTAGTAAAAGGCATGAACTTTATCGTATGGTTGTGAATCACCCGCCCGAGCAGAGCTCTGTATAAGGCACATCAACAAGGCAACTGTAATGAAAACCGCTATTCGAGTCTTTTTATGTTGTTCCATCAGGCTTTAGCTCCTGGAGTTATTGTCGGCATCATTAGATTCTGTTTTCCGTATTCTACACGATTTAGGCTTTCATATGCACACCCTTTGAGAGTAGTTTAGGCCTTGAAATTGGCTTTGTTTGGCTTTGTTTGGCTTTGTTTTTTCGCCACCTCAAAGCATGAAATTCTTCATAATCACCTTTCATATAGACACTTAACGTCATTTTTCCCATTCACAAATTGGCTTTGTTTTTTCAAACTTACCCTGTCAAACGTGCCTTTGGGCTCTTTCATTGGGCTCACTTCCTAATTGTTTAGGATTTCGTCCTAATGACTCCCTATGGAGAGCTTAGAGTTTCGCATTTCCGGGCAAAGGCCGGCAAATTGGCTTTGAATTGGCTTTGTTTTTTCGCTGCCTCAAAGCATGAAATTCTTCATAATCACCTTTCATATAGACACTTAACGTCATTTTGCCCATTCACAAATTGGCTTTGTTTTTTCAAACGTACCCTGTCAAACGTGCATTCGGGCTCAGTCATTGGGCTCACTTCCTAATTGTTTAGGATTTAGAGCTTAGAGTTTCGCATTTCCGACGGGTGGCAGCCTCAAGCCCGGACCGCCGCACAGCGGGGTTCAAGCTTGGGGATGGTCGCGAACGCCTTCAGGCGGCTAAACACGTACTACGCAGGATACATGTTTAGCCAGGGAAAAACCATCCCCATCGGAGATAAAAGACAATCGGGATGAGGCTGCCACCCAATCTATTTACTATTGACCATCTGTTGCTTCGGATTTCCGGCCGAAGGCCGGCAGATTGGCTTTGAATTGGCTTTGTTTTTTCGCCGCCCAAAACCACAAAATTACCCATAAGACCCTTTTATATAAACATTTACATTCATTTCGCCCTTCCGGAAATTGGCTTTGTTTTTTCAAATTAACCACGAATTAACTTGGCGCGGCTTCGCTTCGCTCAGCCGCAACCAAAAAATTAAAGATTGGCTCTTGCGAATCCGGCGAATTGTTTTTCGCCTCCGCCTTTCTTTTCACCGCCTCAGCTTTTGGTGAAGGCGGCGAAAAGCGGACTACGGCGAAAAACAAAAGGCAAAAAGTTCCTTTTTTAAAAAAATCCCATAAAACATTATAAACATATAGGTTATAGTTGGCCGTTACAAAAAACACGCATAAAAAACAAGGAGTTGAAAGATTGTATTACGAATTACCTTAAGTAAGGACTTTTTCAAACGGGACTAAGCGAGACAGACGGAGAGTGTAATAAAAGTGGATATAGAAGGTAATGTTAAGCAAATTCAAGGGTAAATCCTGATTAAGATAAGTCTGAAGAAAGCCGAAAAACAATAATATCGGTCGCGCCATCGGAAAGATGATGATGGCAGAATGTAAAGTGTGAAAACCTTGAGAGAATTTGTCATCTCTGGTAAGACCAGGGGGGGTTCTGGTCTATAGGTGATGTAAATGTTTATTACCAACAGGGGACAAGAATTTTGCTGCAGGATCGATCAATTGATTTGCGAATCGTAGAGGGTGCCAAAGGTATATCCGAATTCGGCGACGATTGGGACGATTTGTTTGTTCGCGCCAAAGGGGCATCACCCTTTCTTTCACGTTTCTGGATAAGAACATTTGTCGAGGAAGGTCGACTGCCAGGCACTCCCTTATTTATACTTGCCTGGTTCGGTACTAAACTTGTTGCTTTGTTTCCACTGGTAGTTCGCAGAGTCCTGAACACAAAAACAGCCATGCCAATAGATGCTGGTAAAGGTGCTTATCTGGGACTACTAATCGATCCGGAGCATCGATCAGCCATAAAGGACATAGCGGATCTTATTATTTCCGGGAATATATTTGAGATGTACTACAGTGCGGATCTGTCTTCCGAGGACACGGCGACTAATGATCTGCTGGATGATTTGGTGAGCCGTGGATATTCCTGCCGGAAAGTATTTCGAGATCCATGTTTCTGCATGCAATTAGGTTGTTCCTTCGATGAATATCTCAAGAAAAAGATACCGAAGGGTAAACGACGACGCAAATTGCTCTACAAGGAGAAGAGACTCTACAAATCCGCAGATGTACGGGTCACTCGCTATGTAGGTAAGGAAATTACGCCGGAACTTAACCGGCGGGTTGCTGCCATTCAACTCGAAAGCTGGATGAAAAGACGTGGCGCCGCCGTCCTGGGAGAACCGTTCTACCAAAAGCTCCTGGGGAATATGGCCGAAGGTGGCTTCGGGCAGGTTTGGTTGATGACAATTGATGGAGAAGATGCCGCTTTTGTCTACTCTTTTGTTGCGCACGGTCAACATCATTATTTCTGGCCCGCGTTCAAGCTAAAATATGAATCGCCATTGTCTATCGGCCAGATGCTGCTCATGCATGTTGTTCGCGATGCCTGCGAGGATGGCATTCAATTGTTCGATTTCAATTATGGGGATGCCGAGTACAAGCGCTTTTGGGCTACGGATTGCTACAAGGTCTTTAGAGTAGTAGCGGGCCGCGGTTTTATGGGGCATCTGATAGTAATGTTTTGTTATGTATTCTTTTGGCTGGGGCAGATTAAATGGTTGCACTCTTTTTATCGTTGGATAAGAAAAAGGTTGAGCCGTTTCAAACAAAGGACGGCATGAACTTGTTTAGAGAAATCTATTGATTATCTGGAAATGACATTATGAAAAAAGGCAACGAAATCAACCGACGGTAATTCGGTTCCGGTTCCGCAGCAATGGCGGAAATATTCAGAAAATATTCAGGGCAGCCGCCGGTTTTTCCGATTTTTTTCATCAGCCCAGCCTCCAAAGCCAATCGCCGGCCTTTAGCCGGAAATCCGAAACTCGAAGCTCTCTATAAGGAGTCCTTAGGACGAAATCCTAAACGAGTTGAAAGATTTAGTATTAGTTGGCGGAATCCTGCTTTTTTGGGCTTTTTAGGGGCGATAAACCTCGAAAACCGGCGGGCAAGCTTGTGTTTCTGGTTGAATTTGATATTCTATGTAGAGAAATACCCCGGTTTTGGCCGATTGGGTTAGCTGGGCAAGAATTAAACTATTTTTGGAGACTAATGTTATGAAAAGGTACGTAGTTTCAATCGCTATTGTTCTGGCTGTTCTGATGGTGGCGTTCAAAGCGTTTGGTCAAAATCAGGAAAGAGCCGGACGGGCAGAGCAAGGGCAGGATATGAGGCAAAGATTCCGGAATATGTCGCCGGAAGAACGCGAGAAACTTAGGGCCGAGATAGAGGAAAGAAAGAAAAAATTCGAGAATATGTCTGACGAGGAGAGGGCAAAGCTTCGGGACCAAATGCGTAAAAGAGTTGGCTCCCGGCCCGAAAGTCTGGGGCGTGATGCACAGTTCAAATCGATCAAAGCGATTGAAGCACAGGTTGCAAAGCTAAAAGCGGCCGTAAAAGCTGGGACGCCGGAAAATCGCGAACGGATTCGTGAGCTTTCTCAAGAAGACATGGCCAAACTTCGCGAAAAGATGATGGCGGCAATGAAAGAGCGGCAGATCGCAATTAGAGCTATTGAGCAGGAGCTTGCCAAACTCAAAGGGTCGAGAAGGTCGGCGACAGTATCTGAGGCGAGACTCAGTGAGCTAAGGGCGATTCATAAGCTGGCAGTGAAAGAGAAAGCCACGCAAACTGCCGATCGTATCGATAAGCTGATTATCGCTTACCAACGTGAATCAGTTGGCAGAGAACGGCCATCGATACGGGGACCTCGTGAAGGGGAGCCGAGGCAGCGCAGGGAAAGGCCGGACAGACAGGGAAAAACTGAATAACAAACATGCCGGGCGGGTGGCATCCTCATAGCCTAAGTATGTGTTTAGCTAAGGAAAAACCATCCCCATCTCGATAAACGACAATCGAGATGAGGCTGCCACACAATATACTTGATAGTAAATGTCAGAGGATCCATCCCCAATCGCCATAAGGCGTTCCTAAGGGACTGCCGCTGGAGGTAGCCATTCATCGAAAAGATAAGTAACAGGCCGTGTAAATGTTGGATGATATTAAATCTTCAAAAATCTTCTTGTTTTTTTTGCAAATAGCTGCAAAATGTTAGGTTGCAAGGCCCGGAAGTCCATTCGGGCGGCAAAGTAGTTGCCTTCGAGGGCAACCGCCAGTCAGGCCAGAAGGAAACGCTGCCGGGCGGCGCGGTCGAGTTGGCTCACGAGAAGGCAAGGCAATAACTATCATGAACGCTACTGAACCAGAAAGGAGCTAAAGATGAGTTCGGATACCCTCCCTAAACTTCACAACGCCATGTGGCCCGGGCTGGTAGGCAAAGGAAGTGAACCGGGCCAGGAGCCGCCGATCAGTCTCGAACGGATGCTCGAATTGACCGCCGGCGCGGAGGTGAACGACCAGAAGTTCGACGGGATTGACTACTTCCTTTTCCTGCCGCACACCGACCCTAACGCCAGCGACGACGAACTGAAGAAGATTGCCGACCTGATTGCCGGCTACGGTTTTAATGTCGGCTCGCTTGTCGCCCCGATTTGGGCCGGCACGATCGGCGATTCGGCGATGGGTGACGCGGCGGCTCGCGAGAAATTTCTCAGCGCCGTGCGCATGGCATGCCGCATCGCCGGCGTGTTCAACGAGCATGGCGTACGCAAGTACGGCGCGATCCGGATAGACTCGGCGGAGTTCGGCATCGAAAAATGGCGAGAAGACCCAAAGGCGAATACCGCGAGAATCGCCGAGACGTTCCGGGAAGCGGCCAGGATCGCCGCCGACCACGGCGAACGACTGGCCGCCGAGGGCGAGATCTGCTGGGCCGGCCTGCACAGTTGGAAGGACATGCTTGATCTCCTGGAAGCCGTCGGAATGCCGGAATCGCTTGGCTTCCAGGCCGATATGGCCCACACATACCTGTACCTGCTGGGCTACAATGCGCCGGAATATGCGCTGGTGCAGCCCGGCTATTCGGACGAGGAGTTTTACGCCGCCTACGAAACGATGGTCGACAAGCTGCGGCCCTGGACGATCGACTTCCACATAGCGCAGAACGACGGCGAAGTGCATGGCGCCGGTGCGCACGATAAGACGGGTAAGCACTGCCCGGCCGACGACCCCAACGGCAAGCTCGACATCGTCCGCTGCGCGGGCTACTGGCTTAAGGACGCCGCGGATCGCGGTATCCGGCACATCTGCTGGGATGGGTGCATGTTCCCTAACGCGATGCTCGAAACGCAGGCTACGTGGAACGCGATCCTCGATGTGATGCTCAAAGTGCGGGCGGAACACGGGTGGACGTCTTAGTTGTGAATTCGGAATTGGTGCTTCACATATGCTTCTTCTAGCTTAAGAACTTGAATAAGGAGTCACGAAAATGACTAAAAAACTTAATGTTGGCCTCATCGGCTACGGCTTCATGGGCCGGACCCACTCCAACGCCTACAACAGAGTCAAAAACTTCTTCGACGTCCCCTACGACCCGGTCCTGCAGGTTGTCTGTGGGCTGGAGGAGGCCGAGGCCAAGGCCTTTGCCGAGAGGTGGGGCTACAAATCACACACTACCGACTGGCACAAGGTAGTCGAGGATGAAAACATCGACGTAGTGGAAATCTGTGTGCCGAACAATCTGCACGCCGAGATAGCTATCGCCGCCGCCAAGGCAGGCAAGGCAATCTGTTGTGAAAAGCCACTGGCGCTGAACGTCCCACAGGCTGAGGAAATGGTCAAGGCAGTGGAGGAGGCTGGCGTACCCACTCTCGTCTCATTCAACTACCGCCGGGTGCCTGCCGTAACATTGGCCAAGCAGCTCATCGACGAAGGTCGGCTGGGGAAAATTTTTCACTATCGGGCCAATTTCCTGCAGGACTGGACCATCTCAGCAAAGGTGCCGCAGGGCGGGATGGCCACATGGCGGCTGGATGTCAAGGCTGCCGGCTCAGGCGTGACCGGCGACCTGCTCGCCCACTGTATAGACACGGCTATGTGGCATAACGGGCCCATTACCGACGTCTGTGCCATGACGGAGACCTTTATCAAAGAACGCATGCACACTGAAACAGGCAAAGTCGAGCCGGTAGGTATTGATGACGCGTGCACCTTCCTTTGCCACTATGACAACGGCTCGCTGGGTAACTTCGAATCCACACGCTACGCGCGCGGACACAAGGCCCTTTATACCTTCGAGATCAACGGGGAAAAGGCCTCCATCGCCTGGGACCTCCACGACCTCCATCGTCTCAGCTACTTCGACCACAGCGACGAATCGATTGTGCGAGGCTGGCGTTCAATTCACGTCACCGACAGCGATATGCCCTACATGGATAAATGGTGGGTCCCGGGTCTGCAGATTGGCTACGAACACACGTTCGTCCACCAGGTGGCTGAATTTTTGCAGAACCTGGCCGAGGGTAAGTCGACATCGCCGGACTTCCGCGAGGCCCTTGCAACACAGTACGTCTGTGACGCAGTGTTGACGTCGGCGAAAAATAAAAAATGGGAAACAGTAAAAAAACCGTGAGCACGGGTAACTTGTGCTCTTATGACTTGTGAAATTTTAGTAAGGAGGACTTATGTCTGCAAACTCTATTGCAAGTAAGGCACTCGAACAGGGGAAAGGAATCGTAAGATTGGCACCAAACTGGGTGCCGCGTTCCTTTTGCGTGCCGGGCCGGCGAATAAAGCTGCATCCGGATGATTATTACAAGCTGGGCGGTGAACGTGGTGGTATTGATGAGCGTTGGTTTGCGTCAACCACGCCGGCAGACAACGGCCCACTGACATCGCCGAATGAAGGCCTCAGTTTCGTCGTCTTTGAGGACAATGGAAAAGTCGAAACAGTACTTCTAAAAGATGCAATTGATGAACTCAAAGGTGGAATTATCGGTGACAGACTCTGGAATGAACACAAGCGCTGGCCGATGTATTCCAAATTCTTTGACAACAAAGGCGCTTTGCCCCATCATATACACCACCGTGACAAACATGCAAAGCTGACCGGTCAGTTGGGAAAGCCCGAGGCCTATTATTTTCCACCCCAGGCAAACAACTACGGTGGCGATTTCCCTTATACCTTCTTCGGCCTTCAGCCGGGCACAACAAAAGAGCAGGTCCGCCAGGCACTGCTTGACTTTGAAAAAGGCGACAACAAGATCACCAACCTCTCTGCGGCCTATCGGCTTGAAGTCGGCACAGGCTGGGATGTCCCGCCAGGCGTACTGCACGCACCCGGAAGTCTCTGCACTTATGAACCACAAAAGGCATCGGATGTTTTCGCCATGTACGAGTCGGTGCCGCACCACCAGGTCGTACCCAAGGAGCTTTTGTGGAAAGACACACCTAAAGACAAACTTGGAAACGTCGACCATTTGCTGGAGATAATTGATTGGGACCTGAATGTTGACCCCGACTTTGCAAAGAACCGCTTTATGCGCACCCAGCCTGTTCAGCCCCTAAAACAGATGGAAGCTGAAGGTTACATTGACAACTGGATATGCTACAAGTCACCGGCCTTTAGTGCCAAAGAGCTTACGGTTCTCCCGGGCAAAACAGTAACCATCAAGGACAGCGCCGCCTATGGATTCATTATGATGCAGGGGCACGGCACGATGGGACAGTGGGACATAGAGACTCCCTCGCTCATAAGATACGGCCAGTTGACCCATGACGAGTATTTTGTCAGCGAAGCAGCCGCGAAAGCAGGAGTAACCATCACGAATCCTTCAAAGACCGACCCAATCGTCATGCTCAAGCACTTTGGCCCTGACAATCCGGATTTAAACATATAGTAACTGTTGGGCTCCCATCCTGATTCTGTCAGGATGGGGCCTTTTGTTATACATCACAAAGAGAGACGGCTTCCCTCAAGCCCTTCAGTGGGTCACGGGTTGGAATGAACTCCTGGCCGACATAGCCCGTGTACCCGGTATGGGCAATCGCTTTCATAATAGGCCTGTAGTTTATCTCCTGCTTGTCGTCCAGTTCGCCGCGGCCGGGGTTGCCCGCAGTGTGGTAGTGGCCGATGTAATCCTTGTACTGCCGGATACGACTGATGACGTCCCCGTCCATAATCTGCACGTGGTAAATATCGAACAGCAGCTTCATCCTTGGAGAACCCACCTGCTTGACAATCTCCATACAGTAGTCGGTATGGTCGCCCTGATAGCCCGGGTGACCCTGCATCTCGACCGCCACTCGGCTGTTAAGAATCTCTAAGCAAATGTTTACCTTTTTCTTCTCTGCATAACCTATAATCTTCTTAAAGCCGTCGACGCAGTTCTTGATGCCCACATCGTCGCCAATGTCTTCACGGAAGCCGGTAAAAGCGATAACGCTGGGGAACTTGTACTCGGCGCAGGCATCAATAATTCCACGCGTTTTCGCGATAACCATATCGTGGTATTCGGGATTGTTGAAGCCCTGAACAAAGGGAGGATCAGGCATACCATTAGGCGCGATTGCGCACACCAGGCCGTACTTCTTGAGAGTAGCGAAGTTTTCAGGACCAACCAGTTCCACGCTCTTACAGCCGAGTTGCTTCGCAATCTGGCACATCTCTTCGAAGCTCCAGTACTTTGCGTAGCACCAGTACGCGACTGACTGCTTAATCCGGCCCTTCGTAGCGGCCTTTCCCCCATACTTGCTGACCGTAGCGCAAGATGGAAACGCCAACGCCGCAGCACCGGCAGCACCCATGCCGGCCGCCATCCGCAACATATCACGCCGGCTGATACCACCAGGTGCCCGGCTATCTGATTGCTTATTTCCGCTCATCTTATATTCCTTTCTGTTCAACACAGTTTTGCTAAACAATTTTTGCTCATCCACACGGTTCCTATAACCGTATCGTGTACAATCATAGGTTTTTTAACGCAGTGGTCAAGTCTGAAAAATACCTCACTGCCCAGTAGTAGCAGCCACAATGCAGCTTGAGGATGGCCCGCTTGCTTGGTATAGCGAGATGAGAAGCTGAAAAACGCCTCAAAAAACCTTTACTCTCCCGCCCCTAAAAGTTTCCCCGTCGTTTTGTCCCACCGTACCGTGCGAACCGCTACGCGGTGCTCTATGCCGTGGCAATCGGTGCAGTATTTCGCTTGAGTCGCTGTACCTGAAAGCAGCAACTTGTGATGGTCCTCTTCAATAATCTCGTCTTTCGGGTGACACTTCATGCAGGACGGATTGACGCTTGCCTTCGAATACATAATATCCGGCGGCGTGATGTTGTTTTCGTCCGAGCAGTGGGCATCGGATGAGCCATGGCACCTCTCACAACTCACTCCCACCAATCCGTGGTTAAGCGCAAGCTCTTCCTCGTCGTAGTTGATATGACAAACATGGCAGCGGCTGTTGTCGACTACCTCGCCAAGCAATGCTGAACGCTCTTCCGTGCGACTGCCATCCCCGAGGAGCGGTTCTTCCTGCCTGATTTTCTGTTTACACGCCGTAGCCGCAACAGCCACTGCCGTTAGCACAAATATCCACAAACAATATCTCAAAGCAAATAGTCCGTTATTACACGCTGGTTTCTACACATACTCCCAGTCCTTCAACCACTGACGGTGGGGCGGCAGATTGGCCCACGCCTCATCCATTGCCTGCTCCAGCTCTTTGGCCTCGGCCACGTCGAGTTCACGACGTTCCTTGATTGCCTTTACCACATTGTCTACCTGGTGCTTGTTGATCATACCTGGAATAGGAGCCGTGATCGCATCAGTAGCTAAGATATAACGGATGGCCAGACGCGCCAGTTGGTCGTCTGCCTCTGCCTCGGGGCTGTTAGGCGAACTATCGCCCTTAAACAAAGAGGTCCCCGCAAAAGGCTTGATGCCGAACACGCCCATGTCGTGCTTCTTTACAGCGTCAAATACGCTGTCCTTCGGCCGAACTTTACTCTTGGCGGTATAAGGCGTCACAACAACTTGAAATACGGTCGGGTAGGTCTCGATCATCCACTTGATGTGTGGACGGTCGTGCGTGGATGCTCCGCAGAAACGGACCTTGCCCTGCTGCCTTGCCTTCTCAAGCGCTCCAATCATTTCATCGACCTCAGCGTTGGTATGGTTGCCGCTCTGCTCGTGCATAGTGATTCGCCATAAGTCCACGTAGTCGAGTTTGGCCTTGCTCATGCCCTTATCGAGTGTCCCGAGCAGGGCTTTAACTGTGCGGAAGTTGCCGTTTCGCATTTCCTCCTGATACCATGAGAAACCGAGGAACATCGCATCGCGTCTTCCTCGCAGCGCTTCTGCGTAGGCTACACACTCCTCCCACGTGCAGGCGTCGATATAGTTGATGCCCGATTCGATGCATCGGGTAACAACGTCGCGACGGTTCTTCTTGAAGCCGTCGCTGTCCAGGTCCGCACTCAGCCAGCCGCTGCCTTTGAATACACCGGGCACCATCATATCGATGCGCTTCCAGTGTCCGCCAAGGCAAGCGGCCGAAACCCAGAGCCCGGTTTTACCGAGACGACGATACTCCATCTCAGGATTGTAGCTGCGGGTTTTTCTGACCACAGCACCAGCCTCGCCGGCACGTGCAATTTGGCTTCCGGAAGCACCTACAGCCAGACCCGCGGCGGCAATCGCGCCGTCGCGAATAAAATCACGCCGGGTCAGATTGCTTGGCTTACCTTCTTGTCGTTTCTGATCCATACCTTACTCCTTAAAAAATATTGCTTGATTGTAGGTTGTATTACTTGATTATAATTTGTGTTTTCCGTTCAATTTCTCATAACACGCCTGTAGATAATCACGAGATTTGGCCAGGTTCGCCGCCATCACGTCCACTTCAGGATGCCCGTGCATGAATGGATTTACATATCCGCGATATCTAATATCCGCCAACACCTCGATCCAATTGGTCATATCCGTCGGGCCGATACCCGGGAGCTGCTTTAAATCCCCATAGTGTTGCCACGCGTAGAAAAAGAAAAGCTGCCTGCCACAGATACGGATTGCCTCCGGCACGGAAGCCTTGAGCGTCTGGATGTGATACGGAGCCAGCGCAATGCCTAATCTCTTCGAAGTGTTGGTATCGACAAACGCTTTGAGCGAATCGAGCGAGCTCAGCAGCGCATTGCCGTGGTTTTCGATGGCCAGATACGAGTTATATTTCTCAGCCAGTTCGACTAACGGCTTGAGGCTTTCGATGAACTGTTTCATCCGCCCGGTCAATTCTTCCGGCTTGCAGGGCCCTGCACTGCCTCGAACGGCCACACCGCCCCCAACCTTGCCTAATAGCTCCGCGTATCGACTGTAACCGCCCTGATACACGGAAAACGCAAACAGTTTCAGCTTGTGCTTCTCTAATAGCTTTTTCAGGCCCTCTGCACCTAAGCGTTTGGCCACATCGTCGAGATGTGGACAGCCCTCATGCGCCGACCAGATGTCAATCGCCTCAAAACCTAACTTCGCTATCCGCTCACAAGCCTGCTCGATGGGAAGCTGCATGAAATGTATAGACGACGTCGAGAGCTTCATACGCCATTTTTTCCTGGCGGCCTTCCGTGCCCACGCCGGCAGAACCGGTGCCGCGAGCCCAGCCGCGGCACCCGCCCCTACAACCTTTAGAAAGCTCCGTCGATCCAGATGGATGTCTGTTTCTCCATTAATAGCGGTTATATCGGCTTTCATACATCATCACCCGTCTCTTAACTATTGGCTACGAAAAATCTATTGTACATATTTCTCCTGTACTGTCAAGCACTTTTTAAAAAACGTTTTGAGCCCCAAAAGCAATATCAAAGCCATCTCGAACTGCGAAACTAAAGTCTAAAGTAGGCTACAAGATTAGGGTCGTCTTCAAAGGGATATTCTTTTCTCTCCCACATACTTTCATCGTAATCCTGTTCAGGCCATTCCGTCTTCGCGATACGAAGTAACACCAACCCGATAGCGAACTTTGGTATTCGCTTGATTACTACGGCTGAAGGTGGTGTTTTCTTTAACAATTCCTTAAATGTGTCTCCATTCAAGGTATTAGTGGCCTCACGCTTTGAGGCGGACATCACACTGGCAAGTTTGCATCCGTACCATCCTGCCGATAATTCAGTATAAATATTGCAGCCGCCTTCAAGCGCATATAGAGGCGCAAGTGTCACTACTAACTCTGGCTCTTTAGTTTTCTGGGCTATGTCCTTGGAAATCTTATGCAACCTCACAGGGACCCAGCTCTGAGGCCTCAATATCCTTGATAACCTCAGCAGCAAAAATGGTTGTGAAGCTATTGCTGAAAATGTGCAGGCAATTACTACAATGGAGACTATTCTAAAAATGTAAGGTGGGACGCTTATCCCGGTCATCCTTAAATAAAGCAGTGGATAGGCGAAGCTGATTACTATGAAAGGAATCAATATCGCGAAGTTTTCGTACAACACTTCCGGGTCGCACACCGCAATTATCAGAAATATCACCGGCACCAGCACCGCAAGTACTGCATTTCTGAGATTCGACATATCTAACTTGCGTCGGCCCAATACAGTAAACACAACAAGGCAAATAGCGATCAGAAAAGGGAACATGCCGAGTGGTTCTATAAGGCAGGCAAGTATTTGTGCAAGTTTTCCGTACAACGTTGCTCCTATCATTAGTTGATATTTGTGCACCAACTGCCTCCTTAGCATAGGCATCTCAAAAACGTTTATAGAAAAAGCTTGTGGCGCCTGAACCGCTGTCCAAATCGGCAAAACCAAAATCACCACCGAAGCAATCAAAAACGCAAGTGCGTTCTTAAACCTTTCTTTACCTGACTCTCCGCCCTTGATTAACAGCATTACAAAGAAGAGTAGCTGGATAAAAACAGCGCTGAAACGCATGCAGCTTGCCAATGTCAGCAGTGCGCCCATGGCCCCGATTCGCAAATATTTCCATCTCCGCTTGGATTCAATAGATATAAACAACCAGAGGGACAACGAAATGCACAATATCACAAAATCCTGGCTCAAGGCAAATCCATTGGCTCCATCTACATGCTGATTGAACACATACAGCACAGCCATAGCTAAACCTAAAAGCCAGCCGGTTATGGGAAAAGAGGCGAAAACTCGTGTGAATATCCCGATAATACATATTGCTATGAGGATGTCACAGACTACTGTCAGCACTCTTGCCGCTAAAAGATAATGCGTTGTATTCGAGGCCTTAAATATTGCAGCGCAAAAGAAGGGATGATATGGCATTTGCGTCGCGTGGGCAAAGTCCTTGTAAATCATTTTGCCCTTCGTCAACAAAACACCGGCCGTGCAGGAAGCTTGCTCAGCGTCCACAACGGGTTTGACCATACTGCTTGCCAAGATTACAAGCGAAAGGACAATCAGCACCAGGACAGCTATGACCTGAACTATTCTTAACAAAGTCCGGCTGTCCAGCTTTAGACCTATGTCTTGGTTTTCTTCTGTCATTAGCGCCTCCGGCTTAAAGGCCGCACTAATCCTACACGCCGAATGTAGCGATTACAAGACAATTAAAACAAAATCATATATAAAAGCGACAAAGCAACTTATCATACACTAAACCATCGCAATGCCGTCCCCACATTTGGCTGCGCCCCGGAAGAAACTTATTGATATTACCCTGACCTTGTGAAATAATAAATCGCCGTATGAAGGCTCGAATAAAAAAATTACTCATCGCGGCTGCATTTAGCATTTGCCTTACCGCCTTTGCCAAAGCAGACCTCGCAAAGCGGGTTAACGGCATTATCAGCCAACCTTCGCACAAAAAGGTCCAGTTTTCCATTCATATTGTAAAGGCCGATTCGGGCAGGACAGTCTATAGCCGCAATGCAACAGAGCCGCTTGTGCCGGCGTCGAATATGAAAATAATTGTTACCGCAGCGGCCCTCAAATTCTTGGGACCTGATTATAAGTACAAAACAACAGTTGGTCTTTGCGACGATGCGCTCGTGGTAACAGGAAGTGGTGACCCGTTATTGGGCGACAAAGTTACGGATGCTAAATATGGCAGAAAGCCCGGCTGGATATTTAAAGATATAGCTGCAGCGTTAAAACGCAATGGCATAACAACCATCAATGATATTATCGTTGATACCGGCGTATTTGACGACCAGCGCGTTCATCCAAACTGGCCGAAGAAAGAGCTGAACCGCTGGTACGCCTGCGAAGTGAGCGGCCTGAATTTCAACGGAAATTGCATAGACATCACTGCAAAAAAAACCGGCGGAAAAGTCATTATCATCCTCGAACCGAAAACCAGCTTCGTAAAGCTCATCAATAAGGTCATACCAATATCAAAAGGCACAAGCACAGTAGGTTCTTACCGCAATCGCCAGCCCAATACGATTGTCGTTCACGGCAAATGTAAAAACAAGGTCGGCCCCTTTGCAGTCGCTATTGAAAGACCTGCTGCATTTTTCGGTTTCCTCTTGGCGGAAAATTTGGCTAAGGCCGGAATAAGTGCGAAAGGCGAGTTTATAGAAAAAAAAGTAGCTGATGATTGCAATGTTACCGTGTTGGCCGAGTACAGCACACCCATAGCTGATTGCCTTGCACGTTGTAATAAGGACAGCTTCGGATTAGCGGCAGAAGCGCTTTTCAAAACCATTGCCGCCAACACCAGCCTGACAAACAAGGACGGTAGCTGGGCGGCAGGGCGGCAGATTATCTCTCGCTATTTGTCCGGCCTTGGCATCAACAGAAGACAATTTTATATCGCCGATGGCAGCGGATTGAGCAGACAGAACGAGCTTAGCGCTTATGCCATAACCAAAGTCTTATCGGACATTTACAACGGCAGGAATTGGCCGCTCTATAAGGCCTCGCTCGCGGTAGGGGGGGTCGATGGCACAATCAGCGCACATTTCAAGGAGCAAAAGTACAAGGGCAAAATCTGCGGCAAGACCGGATACATGGCGGGTGTCAGGGCCTTCTCAGGAGTTTGCACCACCGCTGGCGGCGATTACATTTTTTCCATTCTCGCCAACAAAACCAACGGCAAAACCCGCACCTCATTCCACGACATCGCTAAAGCAATTATAGATGACGCTGATATGTAATATTTCGGACTTATACAGGCTTCAAAAAAATACTTAGCCCCGCAATTTATTGCGGGGTCATTGCGAGCATCGCGAAGCGATGCGCGGCAATCCATATTTAGTCTGCGGTTTTACCGCATCTCTATTTGACCTTAGTGCCTTCGTGCGGAAAAGTAAAGAAAGGGCTGCAAGCAGCGAACTCACGGCCAATTTCTAAATTCTACATTTCTAAATTCACTTATATCCTGCGTTTTCGCGGCATGACCGTGGTCGGCTCGGGAAATTTGGTCACGCTATGGCTTGCGAATGGAAAAAACTTCTCTGGGGTAATCTATCGTTAGTATGAACTGATTCAACAAGGTTCCCACACCCAAAAGCGCACAATGCAGGTTAGGCATAAAATCTATGAGCGTTTTCTCAATAGTGTAAACAATCTTTTGCTTGCCTTGAAACAACAAGTTAGTATCCAGTACCTCAACTGTACAGGTGTGCCCATAGGCTGTTGTTAAGCCATTGCCCGTATTTATTTTTTTCACGGCTCCAGCGGTTAGATTATGCCCAAGAAAACTTGCATAAGAAGCGGGCATACAACATTCATCGGCACCAGTATCGACCAGTCCTACCGTGGGAAACGACTGGTCTGTGTCAGGATTGTTAACTCGGATAAACAACCAGGGTCGTTTCTTAGGGTCTTTGGGGTAAGCTCGAAAGAATGGAAAATTTTCAATAGGCATAACAGTAAACAAGGCTTATGTTGTGCTCGGGAACATAGAATATCACAGGTTCGCTGCAACCTTTCTGACGGGCTTGTTCCATCACCGTTTCGGGGTTATCACCGGAGGCAACCACAGTTCTATCAACCAATGAACGCAACGCTACGTATTTCCCCTCGTGGCCTTCTTCGGTTATCAAGACTTGTTCTTTTTCAGCCATATCGGCATCTCTTTCAAATTCTACAAGATATTACGTCCTAAGTTAATAACTACTGTAAATTATATCAGCAAGACTATGATTTGTTCAAGTAAATATTTTGTTAATTGTCAGGCAAAAAGGGCTGCAAGCGCGAAACTCACAGCCCATTGATTGACATTCCAAATAGCCATTACTTTACAGTTCATTAAGTATTTGGCAGCAGCGGCCGACCAAGAAAGGCCAGCGCATCTTCCAGCTTTTCAATGCTTCTCTCCAGTGCCTTCTTCGACAGCTCCTGATGCTGTATCGCAGAATGAATCTTCTGCTTCGCTGTGACTATGTCGCCTTTCTTCAAATCACCATAATCCCCGCTTTCAAGCAATTCCTCCAGCGCCTCGTATGCCGCCCATTCTTTCTCAAGCGCAGCATCAATCTTTTCCAACGCCTCAACCTTCTCGGCAATTGCCGCCCGAATCTGAGTGGCCGGGATGTTAACCGGTTCGACTGGGCTGGTAATTGCCGGCATCACCTCATGCTCAGGACTGTTGGTGAAGTTTATTGGATCAAAGTGGTTGACTGGCGTGTACCATATGTCCCAATTACCGGAAATATCCGAGTTAAACACTATGTATTTACCATCCGTTGACCAGGATGGATAGCGCTCGTTAGATGTGGGCCAATCGGCCGTGAGATTCCATGGATCCGAACCATCTGCATCAATTATCCACAGGTCATTCTTGTTCGTGTTGCGGTCAAGCTCTACCAAGGCAAGTTTTGTTCCGTCAGGCGACCACGCCGAAAAATAGAAGGCTTTCCCAAGACCGTGATTCGTTATTTTCTTATATGTGTCAGTCTCTAAATCATACACGAATATGTCGCTGTCATAGGTGAGACCCCAGTTACTGTAAGCAATCTTGTTACCATCCGGTGACCACTGAGGGTGTACCCCACGTGTCAGGTATTCCGTCTGCCAATTGCATTCTCCCACTTTTGTGCATATATATATGTAGTAGAAGGAGTTACAACCCACTATCTGTGACCCATCCGGTGAGAAGCTGGGATGCGCGAGGTCCATACCATCCGGGCTCACCATGCAAAAGCCTGATCCATCCGGCTTGACTATATATATCCCGCAGTTCCACTCTCCGGTCTTTGCTGCGAGAAACGTAATCCAATTGCCATCCCAGGACCACTCCTGATAATCCAGAGCCCGAAATATAGGAGGCAAAGGTACCTCCACTTTTGATGATAATCCCAAAGATGCATCCATTACCCAAAGCTTCCCCCCTTCAACATAAGGATAAGGCGAAATAAACGCGATTCTTCCCGTCAGAGGTTCCGGTTCGGGGACCAGGACTGCGACTCCGCCTTCAGTTGCGGACAAATTTATATAAACCTTCCCATTATTCTCATCCCAATATGGGATGGATTTTCCAGGATCAAATGATGTGCCAATATCAGGGATAGATATCGTCTGTGTTACGGTTTCTGTCAAAAGGTCAAATACTCGAATGTCTGGAGAGCTGCCAACAACCAGAGCGTGTGTACCATCAGGAGAAACAAAAAAGCCCACGGCGGAAGGAATTGACCAGATTCCCGAGACAGTCATTGTTACAGTATCGATTATGTGAACCAGGTTTCCATCAACATCAGGTACATAAACAGTTTTGCCGTCCGGATTGACTGATATCCCTCCACGACCTACGCCTGGCAACGTCAATGTACCTGATACACCGCAGCCTGGAGCAGCAGCAAATTTGTACAGTATCTCACTTCCAAGGTTCTGCGTGACAAGGTAAACAAACTCATCTTTTGGCCCTACAACAATACATCTACCTGGCTCACCCCCAAGCGACACATTGCAAATCACCTGGTCAATAAGGGTATCAATAACTGACAAAGAACCTGTCGTACCTGTTCCCGGAACGTTTACTCCAACGTATAAATAGCGTCGTTGACTATCGAATGCCAATCCGTAGGGCCAAGAGCCAACAGGAGTGCGGAGGAGTTCAGCGCATGTGCTAAGCTCTATCTTCGCTACGCATCCGTTGTAATATAAAGTGGTATAAAGATATTTGCTATCAGTGGATACTCGACCAATCCAAGGCGCTGCATATCCACCGCAATCGTTCAAAATAGCGTGATTGCAAATGTCGCTTGTGTCAGCATCAAACACACGATATCCTTCATTCCAACTTCCATACTGCATGCGTGCGCACAACTTAGTTCCATCAGGAGAAAGGTCAACACTTGTGCAATGCGGTGCTGGTAATACACAATCCAACCGGTAGGTTGGAACTTGTGCCCTAACTATTGTTGTTAAAATAAGAACTATTAGTAGTATAGTTTCCTTTTTCATTTTTTTCTCCTTTCGAATTTAGCTTCTTTTTCTCAACCTAAAATTCCCCAATATTGAAAAAAGCAAAGATCTCACTTTGATAGCAGGTACTTACTCTTCTGCTGAGGCGTAATCTAAAGATGCTCCGTTCTATAATGTCCTATAATAACACAAACCGGACAAAAAGACAAGAAAAATCAGAAAATTAGCGACCTAAACACAAGATGGTAACGGCAGGGCAGGGGGGTTAAAACGCAAGGTTAGCGTCTGAAATACACTACAGGGCCGTTCTCGTACACTTTCCTTTCCCAATCAGCCTTGACAGCCGTCTTAATCAGGTCTTCTTCGAGGAATTCCATTTCGACGTTAATTATAATTGCTGAGGGCGGCTCTTTTTCCACAAGTTTCGCGAGGCTTCTTGGCCCCACCGTGTGCGTGATGTCACGGTTCCAGGCAGACAGCCTGTCCCCAATCCGGTAGATAATCGAGCCGCACGAAAGCTCAGTATAAATCTCACAGCCGCCTTCAAGAGCGAATAGGGGGGCCAAGGTAAGTATTAGTTTTGGCTCTTTAGTTTTTTCGGAGATATCCTGCGATATTTTATGCACCTGGATCGGCGTCCACCCTTCAGGATAAAAGAGCATCACATTTCTATACAGCACAACACGATATGAGACCACCGCCACAACCACGCAGACAGCTATTACAGCAGTGGTTATCTTAAAATGCTTCATGCGACCGTCCTTGTCGGCAAGTTCCCTCAAATACAGCAGCGGATAGGCGAAGCTGATTATCAAAAAAGGCACCGGCATCGCAAGGTATTGTTTCCACATTGTCGGCGGTATCAGAGCGATTACAAAAAACATCAGGACCAGCAGAGCGGCAAACAATACATTTCTCTTCTCTGATACAGTTAACTTCCGACGTCCCCACAAAACTATCACGCAAAGATAAGTCGCCATCAAGATAAGCACGAAGTAGCCCGGCGTTTTGATGGAACTTAATGTTAGTCCAAGTTTGCCGTGAAACATACCCACTTCATGCAGCCATTTCCCGTACATCCTGGGTATCCAGAAAAGGTTCAGGAAGAATGCCCGCCACGCCGAAGCTATAACCCGGACAGGCCAAATCAAAACAACAGCCGTCGCAATCAAAAACGGCAGGGCGGTCTTGATTCTTTGTTTTATCGACTCAGCCGGCTGGCTCACCAAAGCAGCGAAAAACAGCAATTGCACTAAAGCTGTCGTTATCCTCATACACGTTGCCAATGTAAGCAGCCCGCCGATGGCCGCAATTCGCCAGTATCTTGATTTCTGTGTAAAATCCGTCGATACATATAGCCAGAACGACAGCACCACGCATAAGCTCACGATGTCGTGATTCCACGCAAAGCCGTTGGCATAATCGACGAGAGGATTAAACACATACAGCAGGGCACCAGCAAGCCCCAGAAGCGTTCCACTAATTGTAAATTTCCCGAAGATGTGCCGATATATGCCGACAATACAGAGCAGCACAAGAATATCACAGACCACGGAAACCATCCTGCCCACGAGCAGGTAGTGATTTGTGTTCAATATCCGGAAAAGAGCCGCGTAGAGCAATGGGTGGTAGGGCAGTTGGGCCGCGTATGAAAAATCCCTGTAAATCATTTTGCCTTGCGCCAGCAGCACGCCGCCGGTACAGTACATTTGTTCGTCACGACCGAGCGGCTTGGTCATACTGTTTGCAAAAATTGCAAGCGAAAGGCCTACCAGTATTAAAATTACAACGGCATTAATAATTCTCGGTGACATCTATTCATCCAACTTTATATTCTGGATATCATTACCATTCCGCCAACTCGCCTAAAAGCTCCTCGACCAAATCTTTCATTGTTACGATACCGATAGGCTTTTCTCGTTCCCCACGACCGGTTTTCGTAACCAGAACGATTTTTTGATTTTCTCTCTGCATAATATTTATCGCATCGACGACAGTAGTATTAGCCTGAAGCTTTCGGATTGGCTTTATAAAATTATACAGCTCAGTGAACTTCTCCGGCGAGGTTAAAGCCTCGTAAATATTTATAAAGCCGACGATATTCGCAGGCTGCTTGTCTGTAACTGGCAGACGAGTAAAGGCACACTCCTTTAATTTCTTCAACAGGGCCGAATAATCAGAGCTTGCATCCACCGCCTCAACTTTGTTAATTGGTGTCATCACGGCCCTTAGAGGAGTGTTTGAGATATTAACCAGGCGGTTTATGATACCGGTCTGCACAGGACTCAGGACGCCTTCTTCTCGAATGTCCGCGAAGATTGCTCTGATACGAGGTCTTTGCACAGCAGTTGTCACCGTCTTCGAGGCAGCATCCGAGCCTGTTAATCGGCCGAAAATACCGGACATAAATTTGAGCAGCGGCACTGCTCCACACCAGCTAAAAAGCTTGTGGGATACGAATAGCACAGGTGCAAAGAAGGGCATTAGATAATCGGCTCGATAGAAAAAAAGATTTTTCGGTATCAACTCCCCAAATACGAATAGTATCGGAGCCGCTATGAATGTTGCGGACAATTCTGCAAAGTATGCAGCCTCGACCTTGCTCAACAATAGATATGTAACAATACTCGTAATAAGATAGTGTGCGAGGTTTGTACCAATCAGCATCGAAAGAAGCAGGGCGGGACTGTCGCGCAAACACTTACCGAGGATGACAAACGATAACAGCTTTCGCTCAATGCCGAGCCGTAGGCGAAGCCGGCTGAGCTGGTACATACCTGTCTCAGCACCGGCGAAAAGACCGGAGATAACAACTACAAAGGCAGCTACCAATATTAAGACTGTGCTATTGACCATTAGTTCCAGCCGCCTCAAGCGTTAGTATTATCGTTTCGATTCTGTGCTTTTGCACACGCTCGACAGTAAACTTCAGGTTCTTCAGATACGCGACATCGCCGCTTTTCGGTATCTTGCCTAAAAGGACGGTTACCAAACCGCCGATTGTGGAAATCTTCGCTTCCTCAGGGTCGATGCCAAATGCTTCAGCCCAGTCGTGAATAGAAATATCACCTGCCAGCCGATATTCAAAAGGTCCTATCGATTCGACAGGTTCCATCCCCTCTGTAATTTCAATTGGCCCTAACAGCTCTTCGGCTATATCCTCCAGACGCACCAAACCTGCAATCCCGCCGTATTCATCAACAACTATGGCCGTGTCCATACCCATCTTGCGGAAAAATTCCAGTAGAGATTCGACCGTCTTTTGTTCCGGCACAAAATCTACCGGCTGGACAATCTTATCGAGGGTCGTATCACCTTCAAGCAGGAGCTGTCGCAGGTATACCAGCCCGACTACATTATCTATCGTCCGAACATAAACAGGCAGCTTCGTCAGATGGTTTTTCAACATCTTCTCACTCGCTAATTCGGCAGAGTCACTAACGTCGCAGGCAACCATATCCACCCGTGGCCGCATAACGTGGCGGACTTTCAGAAAACCAAACTCGACAATCTCAGCCAAAAGTTTATTTTCATCTGCGCTGATTAGTCCACGTTTTTGTACTTGTTTAATTAACGATTTGAATTCGCCCGTACTTATTGGCTTGGTACGCTGTGCCGGCCCCAGAAGCAGCCGCAGAGCCGGCTCTACCATAAAGACTCGGAAGACAAATTGCAGAGGGGCATAAATTTGCAGGCATAAAACTAATGGCAGGGCGGCTGCAACACTGATAGATTTTGAATTCGCGTATGCAAGCGATTTGGGCAGTATTTCACCGAAGAGCACCAGCACAGCAAAGCTGATGAAGGCTGTAATTGCCGCGGCGCCTGCGCCAATTTGCTCACCCATCCTGATTGCAAGGACGCTGGCGACAGCGTAAAAGAGAACGTTGACCGTCATATTACCGAACAACAGGCAGCTAAGTAATTGCTTGGGTTTGTTCAGGAGCCTTGCGACCAGCTTTTGCAGTTTGTGTTTGGATTGCGAAAGCAGGTTGACTTGTCTGCGTGACAGATTAAAAAAGGCGGTTTCCACTCCTGAAAAAAAAGCTGAACCGGCAAGCAGCAGCAACATCAAAACTATCTGAATGACCATACAAATATTATTGCATTTGAACTACGGTTTGGGTAGCGTTATTTCGAATGTGCTTCCCTGGGAAGGTATGGACTCCACCGAAATACAGCCTCCGTGAGCGTCTATTATTTTTTTGCAAAAGGCAAGACCAAGTCCGGAGCCTGAATACTCCATTGGCGAGTTCCCATCTTTTTTCGTCGTAAAAAACGACTCAAAGATATTTTTTGAGTCGCCTGGTTCAATTCCGCAGCCGGTATCGGCCACTTCTATCTGAACCGCGTCGTTGCTCTCCTCGGCTTTGATACTTAGAATACCTCCACGCGGCAGCATCGCGTCACGCGCATTAAGAATCAAATTCATCAAGACCTGTTGAACCTGCACGGGCACAGCCCATACTGTCAGCTCTTCAGGAATCTCGATTTTTACGGTTATCCCGTCCTTCGCAAAATCCCGGCAAAGACACGTAAAAATCTCTTCGACCAGACTAATCAACTGAGTATTTTTCTTTTCTTGTGTCTTACCGTCTGCCATACCCAGCATACTTTCCATAATTTTCGAGGCACGCTCACAACCCTGGACCGTCTTTTCAAGTGCCTTTTCGACCAGCAGCTTATCGTCGGTGTTCTTCAGCGCAAGGTTCGCATAATTACCAAGCGGCGTGAGCAAATTATTGATTTCGTGGGCTATCATATGGGTAACGGTCCCAATATTGGCAAGCGCCTGCAGATGGGAAATATGGGATTGTAACGCCTCGGTTTCCTGCTGCTGATTGGCCAGACGTTTGTGCAAAGAAATGCGTTTGTCGATAATACTTGTCAACGGTCATCTCCTGCTATAAAATTATCTACGGACAGGATTAACAGGATTTGTCTTTGTTTGCTTTTGTTTTATCCTGTAAACCCTGTCTAACAATACCGGAAACTATTGGCTTACAAGTATCTATATCGACCTTTAACGCCGTTTTTCTTGAACAAAGAGGAATATGGAAACTATACAGATTGGACCATGGATTGTGAAATACGACAAGGAAGCAACTTGTCAGGCGTATAGTCAAATCGAGATTGGTGCCGCTGAAAGATGCAAGTGTGAACCGTGCCAAAATTTTGCAGCAGTCCGGGAAAAAGTCTACCCTAAAGAAGCGATAGAAATATTCAATAAACTTGGTATTGATTACAAAAAAGAGGTTGAGGTCAGCCATGTTTGGAGAATAAGTCCAGGTTGGCATTTCTATTCGGGCTCGTTTCATTTTGTGGGTGTTATTGAAGAAATTATCGATGACTTAAAACCTGTCGATGCAAACGGAAAGACGATAGACTATGTCCCTGTGAATGAATATTTTTCATGGTACTTTTGCCCAAGACTCTATCTTCCCGCCGACAAGGCATTCGCTGATCAATCGCTGGTTCAACTTGATTTTTCTTATGATAAGGTACCATGGGTGTTGGAAGTGAAGGAACCAGAGATAGATTTGAAATGAACGAGCAGAGGATTTTAGAAGAACTTTTATCGCTGTTGGAACAAAACAGCGTTACAATCCGCGCCGAAGCCCTTGGCGGAAGCGGTGGGGGGCTGTGCA
>DATLBB010000298.1:0-4954 GCA_035527155.1 Sedimentisphaerales bacterium | reverse complement strand
CATCATCGCGATTCCTCCGGGGGGAAGCCCGCATTGGGGTAAAATGGACGACGACAGCAGTCATCCACCGCCGGCACCGACGGTCCTCGATAAGCCTTGAGCAATCCGTTTTCTTGTAAATCTGAAATCCGGATGAAACATGGCCCCAACGTCCCCTAAAGGCTCTAAAGGCTTATCTTTGAAATTGCAAATAGGAATAATTAATGGAGGAAATCCAAAAAATAGGCGTCCTTGGCGCCGGGGCAATGGGTGCTTATTTCGCCAGCAGATTTTTCGACACAGCTATTTTTTCGACGGAATTGATTGCAAAAGGTAGCCGTTTAGACAAACTCAAGAGCGAAGGATTGGTCGTCAACGGAAAATCTTATGCAATCCCGGTCATTCATCCTGATGAAGCTACTTCGCCGGCGGATCTCATTATCGTGGCTTTGAAACATCATCATCTCGAGGAAGGGGTTCATGGTTTAGAAAAACTTGTCGGAGATTTAACCACCATTATCTCTGTTATGAATGGTCTTGATAGTGAAAAATATATTGGTTCAATCTACGGAATGGATAAGGTCCTTTACGCCGTTTCTGTAGCTATAGATGCGGTACGTCAGGGGAATCATATAACCTATACCAAACCAGGGAGGCACTATTTTGGTGAAGCGCGTAATATCGATCTAAACCAGCGAGTCCTCCGTGTACAAGAAGCATTTGATAGAGCAGGCATCGTTTATGAAACACCGGAAGATATGATTCGCATGATGTGGTGGAAGTTTATGATCAATGTCGGGATGAATCAGGCATCGGCTGTAATGCAGGCACCATATGGCGTTTTCCAAATATCTCCAGAGGCCAAAGACTTGATGGAAGCGTTGATGAAAGAAGTAATTGCATTGGCAAATGTTATGGATGTAAATTTGACAAACCGGGATATAGAAGAATGGTATAAATTTCTTAATGGCTTATCGCCGCAAGGAAAAACGTCGATGCTGCAAGATATTGAGGCAGGACGCAAAACCGAAGTTGAAAATTTTTGGGAAAAAGTTGTTGAATTGGGCAAAATTCATGGTGTGCCAACACCGGTGAATCAAACCGTAACCCAAATTATTAAGGTATTGGAGCAGCCTTCTGAATAAATACTTCTACGGCATCTGGACTCTTTAAGCTATAGTTCTGATCGAGGGCACCAAATACTGCGCGCCCCGCCGCAGCGTAGTTATACGACATGAATTTAGACTGTTAACGGGATTTAAATCATGTCCCTTAAAACCAAATGGATTGATTTCTTGTATAATGTTGCAACAGGCAGTAGACGGGTTCGCAACTTTTTTACACCCATAGGGGCAATCTTCTTTGGTCTATTGATACTTGGTTTTGTTGTTATCGCCTTGCATTTAGACTGTCTATTGGGCCTTACCGATATATTTCCAGGGCAGCTCAACATCATTTTATCTTTACCTTTGTTTTCAGTCGCTTTTCTTTTAATCGGGTGGTCGGTTCAAAACTTTCTTAAAGCAAAGGGCACCCCTGTTCCTTTCAATCCCCCACCCCAATTAGTCACATCCGGGCCATACGCTTATACCAGGAATCCGATGCTCACCGGAGTATTTGCATTGCTCTTTGGAATTGGGATATTTTTTGAATCTGTTTTTCTTCTTTTTGTTTTCACGCCACTTTTCATTGTTATTAACTACTGGGAACTAAAAGCTATTGAGGAACCGGAACTCGTGAAACGGTTGGGTCAAGAGTATATTGAATATCGGAAAATGACACCGATGTTTTTTCCAAGTTTTAGGTCCAAATATAATAGGAGAGAGTAGCAACTTGTATAACATTCGCCTGGAGCAGTTGGCGGGAAAATCCCGGTTTAACGTAAATAGACACTGGGTCAAACCTTGCTCGGTGATTAAAACGAATCGAAACTTCGAATAGATCTTGCAAAGAATGATATGAACCATTAGCCGCACAAAGGTGAAGACAATGGAATATTCAATGTCTCCAATTTCAAATGAAGATCGCAGATCGATCATCGATATATTCAACCATTACGTTGAAAAATCTTTTGCAGCGTATCCTGAGACCAAACTCCCCTATGAAGCATTCGATATGTTTTTACAAATGTCCCAGGGTTATCCAACCGCAAAAGTAACCGATAAAAACGGCCGGGTAATTGGTTTTGGACTGCTGCGGTCACATAATCCCATGCCAACCTTTGCTGGAACCACAGAAATAACCTACTTCATTCACCCGGATCATACGGGGAAAGGTATCGGGGCAAAGCTGCTAAGTCTCCTCGAAGAAGAAGGAATAAAAAAGGGGATCACGAATATTTTAGCCAATATCTCTTCCCTCAATCCCAAAAGTATCGATTTTCATAAAAAGAACGGCTTTATCGAATGCGGGCGTTTCAGAAGCGTGGGAAGGAAAAAGGGACAGCTATTCGATACAGTTTGGATGCAAAAAGTGCTCTAACCTCTAAGGATTGACATGGAATAACCAGTAACATCTTACCGATAAATGCCCTATTAATGTCATAGTTGGCAATATATTACCATTTATAACATAGCACTTGACTCGTCATTTAATTAGCAATATATTACTGCTTGACACCAAAAATGGAGGTTAATCAGTAAAAAATGTCTTATAACATCGAATTCTCACTAGCAACGAGTGATCAGATCGAAGCCGCCCTCTGCAAGCGCTTGGAAAGCATAAGGCTTTCCCGTAACATAACCCAAGCACAACTCGCTGAGGAAGCCGGCGTTTCGCCAAGAACCATCGGCCGGCTTGAAAAAGGCCAAGGTGTTTCCATGGATACATTCATTCGGATTATGATGGCGCTTAGCATACAACAAAGCCTTGAAGCCCTACTGCCGGATCCGACTGTGAGACCAATCGAACGGGTCGGCATGGGCGCCGGAGAGCGTAAGCGCGCACGTCCTACTAAATCTAGTAATGAACGCCCAACGTGGTCGTGGGGTGACGGCGAGGACGATGATGAATAATGATGCACGTGCCGTTCTCTGGGGTAGTGTAATCGGTGCCGTCACTTGGCTTGAAGACAGGGAGGTCGGGGTCTTCCAATACGCGCCCGACTTCCTGCGTAGCGGTATTCAGTTGGCACCGCTCATGATGCCGCTTGGCGAGTTCCCCTATGAGTTCCCGGCGCTTGCACGGAACACCTTCAAAGGGTTGCCGGGATTGGTTGCAGACTCACTTCCAGACAAATACGGTAATGCGATCATTGACGCCTGGCTTGCTTCACAGGGACGAACCGCAGCGAGTTTCCATTCAGTGGAGCGCCTCTGCTATGTCGGAAGTCGCGGCATGGGGGCTCTCGAGTTTCAGCCAGCCACACTCGGACCGCCAACCAGCAAGCGCGCAGTTGAGGTCGCAAGCCTCGTCGATCTGGCAAACCAGATCCTTGACGAACGTGCCGGATTCGGCGGCGTCTTCTCCGGTGACGACGACCGAGAAGCAATCAATGATATTCTCCGAGTCGGGACCTCAGCTGGCGGAGCCAGGGCCAAGGCGATTCTCGCCTGGAATCAAAAAACCAACGAATTTCGGTCAGGCCAAGTCGATGTTGGAGCGGGCTTTGAGTATTGGCTAATGAAGTTTGATGGAATCACCAGCAGTGGCGATACAGAAATCGCCACCCCGAAGGGCTACGGTAAGATTGAGTATGCCTACCATCTAATGGCCGTCGAGGCCGGCATTGAGATGACGACGTGCCGCCTTCATCATGAAGGTGGCCGCAGTCATTTCATGACGAAGAGGTTTGATAGGTCTGCGAACGGTGGGAAATTGCACATGCAGTCCTTGGGGGCTATTGCTCACTATGACTACAGGCAACCTGCGAGCTATTCGTACGAGCAGGCGATCCAAGTCATTCGGCGGATGGGACTCCCTCGAAAGGACATGGATCAGCAGGTGCTGCGCGCCATCTTCAATGTAGTCGGTCGCAATTGTGATGATCACGTCAAGAACATAGCCTTTCTCATGAATCGACGGGGTGAATGGCGCCTGTCACCTGCGTTCGACATCTCCTACGCCTGGAACCCCAGTGGAGAGTGGACGAGTCGGCACCAAATGAGCGTGAACGGTAAGCGAGATGGGTTTGAGCGTGAGGACTTGCTCGCCCTCGCCAAGGCGGCTGACATCAAGAAGGCACGCGCAGAACAGATGGTTCAACGCGTCATTGAAGCCGTGCGCCGTTGGCCCGACTTCGCCGGAGAAGCCGGAGTTAACGAAAAACAGGTTAAGAAAATACAGGCAAGTCACCGCACAAGCCTATGATCCGCTTTGTGAGGGGAAGATCACGCAAAAATCCGCGCGGCTGATTAGCAATGTTAGGCATTTCAGCGACAAGGAGAAACGCAATGAAAACTATCCTTCTGTCTATAGTTGCTGTGGCTGTGCTGTTGGTTAGTGGGTGCGCCGGCACTACATTGATCAAGGATTTGGGGCTGCCGCCGGTGACCGCCATCGAGGGAACGATTACGCAACTTGATGAAAGCGGCTTTACGCTAGCGGACAATTCCGGCGCCATCTTTGTTAGAGCTGAGTTGCCGGGCAACAAGAAGCTGAATGTCTCTGTTGATGAGAACGTCAAAGTATACGGCAATCTACAAGGCGGCCAGGGAAAGGTATTTGACGGGTATGTTATCGAGAAGCCGACGGGGGAGCAAATCATTGTCAGCAATCCGACCCCTCACTTTGGATTCATTATTCAGAGTTTATTTCAATAATGCTTACAACGCCATAAATTCGGACGTGCAAAAGCGCCGCTTCGCTCTGCTTTTTCACGCCGGTTGTGGCGAACGTTATGTAAAGAAAAATTACAAATGAATACATCAACATTAATGTGGGGCGTGATCTTTGGATCTATAGGACTTGGATTCTTTGTGTATGGGAAAAAGCAAAAAGCCTTCATTCCGTTGTTAAGCGGAACAGCGCTATTAGT
>DATLBB010000297.1:0-4050 GCA_035527155.1 Sedimentisphaerales bacterium | reverse complement strand
CCTGCATGTCAACTGGCTTGATTTGGCCGAAATCAGGTCTTTGGCCGTCGACGAAAGTATGCAGAAAAAGGGGGTTGGCTCCCTGCTGATTCAAGCTTGCCTTGATGATGCTAAAAATTTAGCCATCCCCACCGTTTTTTGCCTCACTTATAAACCAGCCCTGTTTGAGAAGCATGGCTTCCATTTGGTTGACAAAATGGAACTGCCACGCAAGGTATGGATAGAGTGCTATCGCTGCCCCAAGTTTCCCGACTGTAACGAAATGGCCCTCATCCTCCACATTTGATGTCGTTGCGAGCGAAGCAATCTCAAATGCCTGATGTCATTGCGAGCCGAAGCCCCGAACTCTTCGTTCCCTGTCATTCTGAGGGAGCGAAGCGACCGAAGAATCTCGCTCATGGTAAAGTCCACAAAGCGAGCCAATATTGAAAGGAGGAAATTATGCCACCAGAGAAAGAACTATCTACCCGGCACATTTATCGCGGTCGGGCAGTAAATTTACATGTTGACACTGTAGAGAAACCCAGCGGCAATAAAGCCATCAGAGAGGTGGTGGAACACAGCGATTGCGTTGCTGTAGTAGTCCTCGATGACCAGAATAATGTTCTGCTGGAACGCCAGTTTCGCTATCCAGTGGGCAAATACCTTCTGGAAATACCCGCTGGCGGCATTGACCCCGGTGAAGAACCTGCCGATTGCGTCCGCCGCGAACTACAGGAGGAAATCGGCTACCTGCCCAAGAAAATAGAGAAACTGGGCGGGTTTTACTCTATTCCTGGCTATGGCACAGAATATCTGCATTGCTACCTGGCTATAGACCTCGTGCCCAGCCGCCTGGTGGCTGAGGATACCGAAGGTATTGAGATTGTCAGGGTGCCCCAAAGCGAGATACCTCAGCTTATCGCCTCAGGCGAAATCTGCGATGCCAAGAGTATCGCCGCCCTGCTCACCTTTCTTTTTGTCACAAACCGCTGACCACATATTGTGCCGTTATAGTGTGCCCTCCACAGCCTTGTACTGCCATCTGTTGCACAATATGGCTTTTTGTTCAGTCTCACAAAGGGGTGATGCGCTGGTTTTTACCTCGATATCTGCCTAGAGCGTTGAAAAATCATGGGCTGTCACCTATATTCAAAAAATGGAAAAGCGTGTCTGAGTTAAAAAACCTGACTTTATGGCTTGGAAACTTGTTCTTGATGTAATACTCGATGCTTTTTAATTGGTCCTTCGACTTTGTGCCGATGTGAATTGATATAGCTAGGTCTCTATCATTTCTGTTAATTGCATCAACAATATGTTTATCCGGGTCAGAAAGAGAAGTGCCGAAAATAACAAGGCTACTCTCAGACTCTTTTAATTTGTCTAAAGCAAACCTTAAGTAGGTACTCTGCCCTATTGCCTCCATCTTTTGTGAATGTGTACCTTCGCTCACGAAAAGAGGCATTCTGCCTTCTCTAATATTGTTCTCAATTACCTCCATAAGCTCTTCGTTAGAATTAGCCTTTCTCAATTTGAGGTCATATGACGATTCTTTGAAAAGAAAAAGGGCTCCATGTAAATAATATGGATGTCGATAACCTTCAAATTGTTTGGAGGTATCGAAATACAAGAAGTTGTCGTCATAATCTTCCCAAAAGTAGTCACTGTACTGCCCGATATTTGCATCGGTTCGGCGCTTATCTTTGAGGATTAGGATAATTCGATAAAGATAGAGGTCGTAGTTCAATGTATAAACGTTGTGGAACCTATTTAACTCTAAAGCTATCCGTTCAAGCTGCACTTGGTCAGTCTCAGCCCACCTTGGATGAACAGCTCCAATTGTTCTAACCAAACCATCTTTCAGACCTTCAACCGAATCTTCAATTTCTGAAGTTTCAATCCCAAAGATTCTGTTGACATCTTTTGCATTAGAGAGTTTCTGCAGAATAATTTCGAAGTTCGTCGTGCCAAAACTTCTGAAGATACGTTTGCCCTTTGGTTGACATTCCGTAAGGAATTTATCAAATAGGGAATCATACCGTAGGCGCGGAGTGATGTTGACAGAGAATCCATTACCGAGGAGAATGTCTGCCCCGTTAAATTGCTTGGCCAGTTCTGACCAATTCAAGATGCCTAGTTCACCCAGGTCTCGCTTATCAGCCATAGACTTGCTGCCTTAAATAATATGATGACTAAGCTAACCTCAAGGTTGTTTCTTTGCAGCAGAGAATTTACTCATAACACTATTGTATGTTTTATAATACCACATACAAAAGTAAGACAGTTATAGACACCCTTAGCAAGGTTATAGAGAGACACGAAATGACGAATTGTTCATCTCGAAACATATATTATCCACCCCCTGATGATAGGGCATGTAGTCCTTTAAGGGACACTTCGACTTTTAGCAGATGTGGTCGCCCCTGGGTGGCCGGTTTTGATAGCCCCGTGACAGTTACCTGATGACCTTATCGCTGAGCTACGTAAGAGGGCAAAAAAGCAGGGTATCGGGTATACGGTGGTTAATCAGGCATTACTTACAGGAGAAGTGCGGTCTGCCGTTAACTTAGTGCTTTGGCAAACATAATCGTGCCTGGGCCAGAAGGCATATCTTCGGAAACATTCGATATATGAGTGCTGATGGACTAAGACGAAAATTTGATGCGGACAAGTACGCAAAGAAACATCTCTAAATCAAACCGAAAGCCCACCAGAATCCAAGTCTGAAAAGACTTCTAGACAGTGGGTTCTCTTTCAAGCATCCTACCTTAACTGATACTTTTTGTCAGCTACTGACTCCTGAAATGCATACGGACAAGGAGATTCCCAACCTCGTTTAATTGATTTCAGCAGTATATAATAACTTATAAAGTTGAGATAATTACAGTAATGAAACTGGAGGAAAAACACGGTAGTAAAGGAGGAAGCTATTATGAGACAGAAATTGTTCATATCCATTCTGAACCTGCTTGGATTTCTGGGCACTGTTATCGTGAATGGACTCGCTATTGCTCTTCCTATAAACAACAAAACAACTAACGAGTTGTCGGACCTATACCCCAATCTATTCGTTCCAGCGGGGCTCACCTTTTCAATTTGGGGATTAATCTATATCCTGCTTGCGATTTTTGCCATATATCAGTTGATCATCGTCATCAGAAGAGATGCTCAACAGTCATCCTTTATCGAAAGAATCGGCCTGCTTTTCTTTGGTTCCTCTGTTGCAAATATCGGTTGGATATTCGCGTGGCATTACGAAATCGTTCCTCTGTCTCTAGTTTTAATGCTTCTGCTGCTAGGATGCCTTATTGCGATCTACTTACGGCTACATATTGGAAAATCAGCTTCCACGAAAACCGAAAAGTACCTGGTCCATCTACCTTTTAGCGTATATCTTGGCTGGATTACTATAGCTACAATTGCTAATGTTACCGCTTTGCTGGTCGATATCAACTGGAACACCTTTGGACTTGGGGAGCAATTCTGGGCTGTAGCTGTTATTGTTGTTGGTATAGCAATTGCACTGAGTATATTATTTACACGAAAAGACATATTCTATTGTCTCGTTGTCGACTGGGCATTACTTGGCATACTAATAAAACGACTTGCCGTTGAAATCGTACCTGATCAAAATGTGATAATCACCACTATTGTTGGCCTGGTTCTGATATCGGCTGGAATAATCGTCCAAATAATGAGAAGAAGGGTATACTAGCCTGATGGCGATACAATATTTTTCACTCTGAATTACCGCTTGTTTTAGAAGCCATCAGGTACAGTGATAGGACTCTATTTGAACAGAACCCGAAGCTCGACAACGCCCCGGTACTTATGCGCTTTAAATCTACTGTTAGTCGGTTCGATAAGGTCGAAAATTGGGGTACCATGGCTAGTTACAGGTAGTATCAAATGATAATAATTATTGAAATTCAAAAATGTAAGTAAATAACTCATCCTGTGTGATTAACCCTGGTGTGGGTTTATGCCCATAGTAGTGCATCAGACTAAACAGTCGATTGACATATCAGATGCGCCAAGTTTTTAATGAATTCGCATAATCGCTATGCCACT
>DATLBB010000296.1:0-4975 GCA_035527155.1 Sedimentisphaerales bacterium | reverse complement strand
ACAACGAGACTCCGAACGGCAAGAGATGGGCCTGGCCGAGCGGCCATACTTCGAGCTCCTTTACAGTTGCTGCTGTACTTGACGAGTTTTACGGGCCGAAGGTGGGTATTCCTGCATATGCAGTGGCATCTGTTGTTGCCTATAGGATGATGGATACGGGCGACCATTGGGCCAGTGACGTTGTGTTTGGTGCAACTCTCGGCTGGGTAGTCGGCCACACCATAGCGGGAAAACATAAGAAGCTCGAGATTGCGGGCTTTACGGTGCTGCCCTACATGGGAAACGGCGATGGCCCGACAGCCGGTATTAGTTTGGTGAAACAATTTTAAAGCAGGTGTTAATTTAGTTACTTGTTATTGGTCTTTGAGAATGTGGAGGTAATAAGAATGAGACGGTTGGTTACAATTCTATCGGCGACAATAATGTTGGTTTTCAGTGGCTGCGCTGTTTCAGCAGACAGTAGTGTTACAGTAAAAAAGTTACGCTGTGAATACCGTGTTAATCCTCTGGGGATTGACGTGGTCAAGCCGCGGCTGTGCTGGATTCTGGAATCAAACCAGCGGGGCCAGAAGCAAAGTGCCTACCAGATTCTGGTGGCCAGTAGTGAAGAAAGGCTGAAACGCAATAAAGCCGACCTTTGGAACAGCGGGAAGGTGAAGTCCGACCAGAGCATTCACATTGAATACGAAGGCAAGGAGCTAACGTCGCGTATGCGCTGCTATTGGAAGGTGAGGGTGTGGGACAAGGACGGCAGGGCGTCGGCCTGGAGCGGGCCGGCACTCTGGACAATGGGTTTGCTTCAAGACAAAGACCGGCAGGCCAAATGGATAGGTTACGATGCACCGGCACCGCCATCCTACAGAGAAAAGGGCGAACCCGACCTGCTTAATTTCGAAGGATGCAGGTGGGTATGGTTCCCCGAAGGCAAGCCACAGAAGAGCGCTGCGATTGGCACGCGGTTCTTCCGGCGGAAATTCAAAATCAATCCCGATAATAAAATCAAACGGGCACGATTCCTGTTGGTCGTGGATAACGAAGCTGTGCTTTATGTAAACGGTCAGGAATCGGGAAAATTTAGGAGCTGGAAACCTGCTTACACACTGGACGTAACCGTCAGGCTGGAGGCAGGTGTAAACACGCTTGCTATCGCTGCTGCAAATGTTGGTGATGAGCCCAATCCGGCGGGACTTGCGGGTAAGCTGCTGGTTGAGTTTGAAAGTGGCGATGCCGTGGCGATTTTGATTGACCATTTCTGGAAGGTATCTAATTCTGAGCAGGAAGGCTGGCAGGGACCCGATTTTGATGATTCGGCCTGGGCCGATGCCGAGGAGATGGTCGAAGTGGGAGCCCAGCCGTGGGGAAAGGTGGAGGATGGGGGACTTCTCTTACCTCCGCCGCCGTATCTGCGAAGGGCCTTTTCGGTTGACAAATCTATCAAGTGTGCAACCGTTTACGCATCGGCTTTGGGGCTCTATGAGCTGCGTATCAACGGCAAACGTGTAGGCGAGGACTACTTCACTCCGGGCTGGACCGATTATACCAAGCGGGTGTATTATCAAACTTATGACGTTACTAACCTGCTTCAGGCAGGCGATAATGCCATCGGTGCCATCCTTGCCGATGGCTGGTACGCCGGCTATCTGGGCTTCGGCAAAAAGAGAGAACACTACGGCAGCGAGCCGCGGCTGTTTGTGCAACTGGAGATAGAACACAGCAACGGCAGTAGACAAACGGTTGTTACAGACAAATCGTGGAAAACAAGATACGGCCCGCATCTTGAGGCGGATTTTCTGATGGGTGAAATCTATGATGCCCGCCGAGAGATGACCGGCTGGGACAGGCCCGGCTTCGATGATTCGGCGTGGCAGCCGGTAGTGATCGGCACCAAGTTGAAGCCCCAGGTCCAGAGCTATCCTGGCGTAACGGTTCGAGAAACGCAACAAATCAAGCCGGCAAAACTCACCGAACCAAAGAAGGGTGCCTACGTTTTTGATATGGGGCAGAATTTTGCCGGCTGGGTAAGGCTAAAAGTAAAAGGAAAGGCGGGGACAAAGGTAGTTCTGCGGTTCGCGGAAATGCTCAACCCCGATGGCACCATTTACACCAAGAACCTTCGTGAGGCACGCTGCACGGATACGTATATACTCAAGGGCAAAGGTGAAGAAGTCTGGCAGCCGGCCTTCACATTCCACGGTTTTCGATACGTGGAGGTTACAGGTTATCCCGGCATACCTACACCTGATACGATTACCGGGATTGTCGTACACTCAGACATGCCGGCGGCGGCGTCATTCGAGTGTTCGAATCCTATGGTCAATCAGCTCCAGCGCAACATAGTCTGGGGCCAGCGGGGCAACTTTATCGAGGTGCCGACCGACTGTCCGCAGCGTGATGAGCGATTAGGCTGGACCGGTGATGCGCAAATCTTCATCCGGACGGCGACGTATAATATGGACGTGGGGGCGTTCTTCACAAAGTGGCTGGTCGACCTGGAAGATGCCCAAACTAAAGAAGGGGCATTTCCTGATGTCGCGCCGCATAAGGTCGCTATGGGCAGTGGCGTGCCTGCGTGGGGTGACGCCGGTGTTATATGTCCGTGGACGATTTACAAGGTTTATGACGATAAGCGTGTCATCGAAAAACACTACGAATCTATGAAAAAGTGGATTGATTACCTGCAGAAGAACAGCAAAGACCTGCTCCGTCCGGCTTATGGTTACGGTGACTGGGTTGCTGTCGGCTCCAACACGCCGAAGGACGTAATAGCGACGGCATATTTTGCCTACAGCACACGGCTGGTCTCGAAAGTAGCAGCCACTATAGGTAAAAATGAAGATGCGAAAAAATACGAGGCACTTTTCCAGCGAATTAGGGAGGCCTTCAATAAGGCGTATGTTTCCGACGATGGCCGCATCAAGGGCGAGACGCAGACCTGCTATGCGATGGGACTGTACTTTGATTTACTGCCGGCGGACAAACGCGAACTTGCCGCCAACCACCTGGTCGAAGCTGTCAGGAAAAAGAGCTGGCACCTCTCGACGGGGTTCGTCGGCCTGAGCTATCTATTGCCGGCACTTACACAGACGGGAAATCTCGATATCGCTTACCGCCTGCTTAATAACGATACCTTCCCCAGTTGGGGTTACAGTATCAAAAACGGCGCAACGACCATCTGGGAGCGCTGGGATGGCTGGACCGAGGACAAGGGCTTCCAGGACCCGGGTATGAACTCGTTCAACCACTACGCCTTCGGCTCGGTGGGACGGTGGCTCTTTGGAGTCGTTGCCGGTATCGATACCGAAACCCCCGGCTACAAACGCATCATTATTCGTCCGCAGCCGGGCGGCGGCTTTAGCTATGCAAAGGCAGGCTACGAATCCATTCACGGCAAAATCGTCAGCGACTGGAAAATAGAAGATAGCACGTTTACGCTGAATGTCACTATCCCAGCCAACACAACGGCAACGGTGTACGTTCCGGCTAAAGACGCTGAGAGTGTTACTGAAAGTGGTAAGCCGGCAGCAGGTTCCGAGGGCGTTAAGTTTCTGCGGATGGAAGCCGGCAAGGCGGTGTACGAGGTCGGCTCAGGAAACTACGCATTCGTTTACGAAGGTGTCACGGTGCATTAGTACCGCTGCGAAAAAGGGCTTGCGTTTGAAAGTCTTCTAACAAGTTTGTTAAATTAGCGAATGCTTTCTTAACGGAAGGATGGCACAAACAAAAATAAACTTATATAAGGGCGGATTCTTCGGTTGTTTTCCCAGCGTCCACCAATTATAATTATTTTGAGGAATGGAAGCCAGCGTCTTATTTCTTAACCTTTGATGTTGAGGACAGCACAATGCTGAGCGTGGAAACAGCAATTTCAAAAGCGTTGCAAGAAACCAAAGATCTACACCAGAACCTCGTAAACGAGGCTATTGCTTCCTATTTCAGTTGTCTGCCCAACAACGACCTTTATCCTGATGAAACCGAGTTTGAAGGCGCTCAGAGGAAAGCCGAATCGGTCTTAAAGACTGGTCTTCTGAGTCCGCCTTTGCTTTCAGCTATCACCGGCGAAAAGAAAACAGGTGATGAACATCTTGAGGCTTTGCCATTGGCTTTCAAATCGATAGCTCCTCCCTTGAAAATACCGCTCTCCAGCAAATTTGAGGAACTTAGGGCCACCAGCGTCGCTTTGGCGGCTTTGGTAGGGGCACTTGTTGGGATGTTGATCGTTACGCCGCTGCTTCGGTTAGCTCTCGGATTGCAGAATACCGTGGGCATGTTTTTGGGTGCCCCATTGGGCGCATTTGGCATGGTTTGGTTGGTGAGGCAAGTCTCACGGGTTCCACGGCTCCGCAAAGCACTACAGGCATCACTGGGGGTAGCTGTTGTTGTTGACACTGCAGCAGCGGTTTTCCGAGGCAAAGGATTTCGGGGTCTCGTAAAACGCATCTTTTCCTACGTTGCCACATTCTTTCTCTTGAGGCATATTACGCCGCAGCCAAAGTATGACCGAGAGACCCACAAAGAAGCCGTTGAGTTAGCAGTGGAACAGTGGTTGAATGGAGCGGTCACGCTATTGGCTTGTCTTTCGGCCAGTTCCGTGAGGTCCCCCACGATAAAGGCTGACCCGGAGGAGATTATTCGAGGGCTTGCTAAGCATGTCTATGAAATTCAAAGTTGCCCTGCTGATCAGCTTCCACTCGCTGTGTCTGAGTTAATTCAAGAGGCGCAAAAGTTGGGCTTCGAGGGTCTAGAACCTGATGCAAGTGGCTCAGGAAGCCCACCGGTATGGTCTCCAGAAATGCGAGATAAATATAACACTTTCGGCCTTATTGAAGAAGGTGATCAAGTTATCATTGAGCGAGAGCCGGTTATCCTGAGCGGAGAGGTTTTGGAAAGAGGACTCGTACGCAAATTCCGGAGAACAAGGCAATGACACCTCAATCGTATGTGCTGGGAGTCGATTTTGGGACCACCAATTCGTATG
>DATLBB010000295.1:0-5150 GCA_035527155.1 Sedimentisphaerales bacterium | reverse complement strand
ACTGAAAATGTGCTGTTAATCGTTGGGTTTAAGGGATAAAATGAGTTTGAAGATGTTACGTGGGCTAAAGAATGGTGCAATGTTACAGGAAACCCGCCAACTGATTAGCTATATCGCCCCGGCGGCGTCTGCTACTCGTCGGCCAGCGACGGGCAACGAACCGTTTCTGCGTCCGGAAATCGGCTTTACGCCAAATTGGTATCGCAGCACGCTTGGGATTGACTTCGGCCGGCGGTGGCATACCGACCCTGCATACCGACGTGAAACGGTCCTCGCTATGCGCGGTGAGCTAAAGCGTCGATTCGGCGGCACGAGAATCGGAGGTATCGACCGTTCCGATAAGCCGCTGGACCTGCTGACAGGCACCTACGGCTGTAGTGTTGTGGCTGCGATATACGGAATTCCAATCATATACGCCGATGACAACTGGCCGAACTGTGAACATCGGTATCTCAGCGACAAAGAGGTTGACGAGCTTGCAGCCCCTGCTCTTGATACGAATCCTTTTTTCCGGGACATTATGGCGCAGGTGGACTGGATTGCGGCACACGAGGGCAGGGTCGAAGGATTCATCAACTTCCAGGGTGTGCTCAACAACGCTTATCGCCTGCGCGGCGAAAAAGTTTTCTACGATATTATAGACTCGCCGCGGCGCTGCCGGCACCTCTTCGATTGCATCTGTACGACAATGGTCGAGGCGGCAAAACTGCTCCATAAGCGGCAATTAGAAAGCGGTGTGGAGGTCGGTTTCTTCACGGTCAGCAACTGCCTTGTCAATATGGTGTCACCTGAGCATTACCGTGATATGCTGCTGCCTTTCGACCGTCGCTTTGGAGAAACCTTTGGCTGTATCGGCATCCACAACTGTGCCTGGAATGCCGACCCTTATATTGACGATTATGCCACGGTTCCACACTTGGGCTATATCGATATGGGACTGGATTCGGACCTTGCGCGTGCGCGAGAGGCAATTGCCCATGCGCGGCGTGCGCTTATGTACACACCTATGGACCAGGCAAACAAATCACTGGAGGCGATACGGGCGGACCTGGAAAGGGTCGCGCGCGAATATGCTCCGTGTGACGTTGTTGTTGGAGACATCGAGGCCGGCACACCGGATGAGCGGATTATGGCATTTCTTAAGTTGTGTGGCGAAGTCAATCGCAGAATGGAGAGCCAATAAAGATGGAATCGAACTCGAACGTATTACCGAAGCCGCTGCGCGGCATTATTCCGCCGATGGTTACACCACTTCTGGAGCGAGATACTCTCGATGTGGCCGGCCTGGAGCGGCTGATTGAGCATATTCTCACCGGCGGTGTGCATGGGTTGTTTATCTTAGGGACAACCGGTGAAGCGCCAAGTCTTAGTTACCGTTTGCGGTGTGAGCTCACTGAACGTGTCTGTGAGCAGGTTAAAGGGCGTGTGCCGGTACTGGTCGGAATAACGGACACGTGCTTTGTGGAGTCTGTGAAGATTGCGTGCAAGGCAAAAGATGCCGGCGCTCAGGCTGTAGTGCTGGCGCCGCCATATTATTTCCCGGCGGGGCAGGGGGAGCTGCTCGAGTACCTCAAGCATCTAACGCCTGAACTGCCGCTGCCGTTGTTCCTTTATAACATGCCAAGCTACACGAAGCTGGTTTTCGAGCCTGAGACCGTGCGGGCGGCGGCTGACATTACCGGCATTGCTGGTATAAAGGAAAGCTCTGGAGACATGGTCTATTTCCATCAGTTGCAGTCGCTGCTGAACGAACGGCCTGACTTTTCCCTTCTGATGGGGCAGGAGGAATTACTTGCTGAGGCAGTTTTGGTGGGTGCACACGGCGGCGTGTGCGGAGGCGCCAATCTTGTTCCGCAGCTTTATGTCGAGCTGTATAAAGCGGCGTGCTCAAAAGACCTTTCAGCGGTTGAAGCCCTTCACAAAAAGGTGATGCAAATCAGTACGAGCATATACAGTGTGGGAAAGTATGAATCGAGTTATCTGAAAGGGCTAAAGTGTGCGCTTTCGTGTATGGGTATTTGCAGTGATTTTTTAGCTGAGCCATTTCACCGTTTCCGCCGAGCCGAACGTAACATGATTCGCCGGCACCTAAAAGAGCTGGGGCTGATGGATAGGGCTTTGTAGGGGCGGTTCACCGGGCTACGGCGGGCTTCGCCCAGACGAGCGAACCGCCCGTACTTTGCAAGGTAAAAGATTATGAATGGAGGCCTTGGCACAGTCGATATCGGGATTTTGTTGGCTTACTGCTGCGTACTGGTTGCTATGGGTGTGTACTACAGGCGTAAGTGCCGCACCGCAGAGCAATTTATGGTTGCCGGCCGTTCGATTCCCGCGTGGGCGGCCGGGCTGGCCGTGATGAGCGCCTACACCAGCAGTATTTCGTATATCGCTACGCCGGGCAAGGCCTTTGATGCTAACTGGCATCCTATCATTTTCTCGCTCTGTATCCTGCCGGTGGCCTGGCTGGTTTGCAAATACGCGGTGCCCTATTATCGCCGAAAGCGGCTGATTTCTGTTTATGCGTTTCTGGAGGAGCGGCTTGGAGCCTGGGGACGAGTTTATGCAGCACTGGCGTTTGTGCTGTATATGGTCTGCCGTGTTGCTGTAATTCTTTACCTGGCCAGCCTCTTGCTGAGCACATTCGTTCACTGGGACATCCGTGTAGTGATTGTGGTCATCGGTGTGGTAACCATCATTTATACACTGCTTGGCGGGATGGAGGCGGTGATTTGGACGGACGTCATGCAATCACTGATTATGATTATAGGCGTTCTGTTCTGCGCGATCAGTTTGTCGCTTCACGTTTTCTCGGGGCCGGAGCCCTTGATTCAAACAGCTATTGAGCAGGGCAAGTTTAGCTTTGGCAGTTTGAAATTATCTCTTAACACTCAGGAACACCTGGCCAGCCGAACGATATGGGTGATGATTATTTTTGGCGTTGTAGAAAACCTGCGGAACCTATTGGCGGACCAGAATTATGTGCAAAAATACTGTTCCGTTGCCACCGAGCGCCAGGCAAAGCGGTCTGTCTGGATTGCAATGCTGATATACATTCCCCTGACGGCGGTTTTCCTCTACATCGGGACGACTCTTTTTGCCTTTTATTCTTCTGCGGAACATACGCTCGGCGCCGATATAACGAAGGGCGACCAGGTTTTCCCGTATTTCATCGCCACAGAGTTGCCCGCAGGTTTGAAGGGATTAATCATCGCCGCGATTCTTGCGGCTGCAATGAGTACTGTGGACTCAGCGTTGAATTGCTCAGCGACGGTCCTGCTGCTGGATTTTTATAAGCGGTATTTTAATCCGAATATCGCAGACAAGGCCAGCGTGCTGTTTCTGCGTTCGATGACGATAGTATGGGGTGTGTTAGGAATCGGTTTTGCACTTTTGATGATTAATGCAAAGAGCGCGCTGGACGTTTGGTGGCAGATGTCGGCAATCTTTGGCGGGGGTACGCTGGGCCTGTTCCTTTTGTCGTTAATGCGGGTTCGGCTGCGTTTGTGGCAGGGTCTTGTGTCAATCGGGGTAAGTATCGCCGTAATCAGTTGGGCGCTCTTTATACGGCATGATTTTGTAACCGAACATCTGCCGCAATCCTGGCACTGGATTCAGTGTGACCTCGACAAGATTACCATCGGCGGGTTGGGAACGGCTGCTCTGTGTGTAGTCGCTTTCTTTTTCGCCCTGATGAATCGGAACCGACACCCACCAGCTTAACGAAAGTGCTTTTCCCTAAAAGGTGGCAATCATCACGACTTCTTGGCCTTTACGTCAAAGCAGTAAAGGTTGTCGGCATATCGCAGGTACAGCCGGCCGCCTATGACAACGGGATGGGCCCAGCTTGGTCCGCTGCCTTGGACGGTCACAGTTCCTTTGACCTCCATACCATCAGGCGAACACGTTGCCAGGGCCGCTCTGCCGCCATTTTCCCCGAAGAGGTACAGCATTCCATCTGCAAAGCACAATGAGCCCTTGCCCACCGCTTTTTCATACCACTTTTGCTGACCTGTCTTGAGTTCAAGGCACGACCAGCCACCGCTGTGATTGCCATAGATGTGGCCTTCATGCACGATATAACCGCCATGATGGCAATCCATGTCCTTGGTTGTCCAGGCTTCCTTGGCTGATACCCGGCCGTCGGAAGTGCTCAGCTTCATGCAGATGCCGCCCTTACCGTACCCGTTGGCCCAGAAAACGAAACCATCGGCGTAAACCGGATCGGGACAATTTGCAGTGTTGCCCGTGGACCAGCCGTTGGACCAAAGAGGTTCGCCGGTCTTTGCTGAGACGCACACAACGCCTGCATGGGTGCCGGTTGTGATCAAGGGCGTCCGATTGTATGTAAACGGAACGCAGGAACTGTATTCCGGTCCGGCCCGGAAGCCCTTGCTTTGCCATATTGTCTCGCCGGTGCTCTTATCGAAGGCCATAATACAGTTGTCTCCGCCGGGTTTGACAATGGCAAGGTCCTTGTAGATAAGAACTGATTCGGCGTATCCCCACCCGCCGGGTTGTCCGCCAAAGCTTCGCAGGTCTTTGGACCAGTTCTGCTTGCCGGTTTTGGCATTGAAGCATGCCAAGACACCGTTGCCGGACAGAAGGTAAAGCCTCTCGCCATCGATCGTAGGGGTTGACCGCGAGCCCGGCTGGCTTCTTGTCCAGGCCTTGTCAACAGGAACTTTCCACTTGGGTTTTCCGTTCATATCGAAGGCAAACAGCAACAGCTTGTCGTCAACATCGCCTGTTGTGTAGACGAGGCCGCCGCTGACCGCAACAGTTGAATAACCACTGCCAATGCCGTCCACTTGCCACAGTAGTTTGGGTCCTTCGGGAGGCCATTCTTTCAGCAAGCCGGTGTCGGGGGACTTGCCATCACGGTTAGGTCCCTGCCAACAGGGCCATTCGGCGTCGTCATCCGCTGCACTCACGGGCGATACCAACATTACTAATGAAATAACGACCATCACGACTAAACATTTCATTGTACTCATGTTTCACTCCTGTCTGAAAAATTCAAATTAATCCGATTTTGGACTTACTGACTTGGCCTCCCCACTGTGAGTCGGCGACAGTATTCATTTTGAGCTTTGTAGGGGCGGTTCGGGAACCGCCCTTACTTTGCTGCCTTAACCGGCTTCTGTTTGGTT
>DATLBB010000294.1:0-8852 GCA_035527155.1 Sedimentisphaerales bacterium | reverse complement strand
CTTGTTAAGCCGGGGCTAACTGGATTGGCACAAATATCAGGACGGGGAGGTCTAACACGTGAGGAAAAACTCGAACTCGATGTTAAGTATGTAGAAACGGCGAACCTCCGGGCGGATTTAAGAATAATCCTGGGGACTGTCGCCCAGGTGTTTGGGCGGAAGAGTATCTATGAAAGAAGGTATTCGCAAACTGAGGAGACGCGAGACAACAAGCGAACTAACAAATAATGAGTAAGTAATTGAAGTTTCTACGGCGAGCAGGAACGAGAATGGCTGTTAAGCACGAATATGTCACAAGTATAGAGCAGTTGGGGCGATTGAGCGAGCAGGAGGTAGCCGAGCTGCAGAAGGTCACCGACAAGTTTGATTTTCGCTGCACCGATTATTATTTGTCGCTTATTGACTGGGATGATCCTGAGGACCCAATACGAAAGGTGATAATCCCTGACGTTCGGGAGCTTGATGAGTGGGGCCGACTTGATCCCTCTGATGAAAGCGAATATACGATTATTCCCGGGCTTGAGCACAAGTATAATTCCACCGCACTTCTTTTAGTGAGCAATGTTTGCGCCGGTGTATGCCGATATTGCTTCCGCAAGCGTATTTTCGTGGAACCACACAAGGATTTTCTGCAAAATCTGCCAGCAGCGCTGCAATACCTAAAGGAACATCACAAAATAACCCAAGTGCTGCTAACAGGCGGAGATCCGTTTGTACTGACGACCTCGGAACTTGAGAATATTATCCGGCAATTGAGGGAAATCGAACATATCGAGATAATTCGAATTGGTACAAAGATACCGGCATTCAATCCATATCGGATTGTCGGAGACCCGGCATTGCTGGAGATGTTAGAAAAGTACAGCACCGAGCGGAAGAAGATATATGTGATGACCCACTTTGTTCACCCGCGTGAACTGACGGAATTGTCCAGTGAATCAATTCATCTGCTACAAAAAGCTGGTACGATGATAGCTAATCAGACACCACTTATCAGAGGAGTCAATGATGACCCCAAGGTGCTGTCGGAATTGCTTTCGAAACTATCCTTTATTGGTGCTGTTCCTTATTATATTTTCCAGTGCCGTCCGGCACTTGGGAACAAGGCCTACACGATGCCGATCGAACAAGGGTATGAGATTTTAGAGCAGGCTAAATCACGGGTTTCCGGATTGGCAAAGCGGGTCCGGTTCGTAATATCGCATTCGAGCGGTAAAATAGAAATCGTCGGTAAGACGAAAGATTATGTCTATTTTAAGTATCATCGAGCGGCTAACGATGGCGATAGCGGACGTTTTCTGTCTTTCAAGAGTAATCCGGACGCCTGCTGGTTTGACGAATATGATGAAGTGATCCAAGATTACTCCATCAATCTACCTTACAGGTTATACGGGCCGGAATAGAACCGGCGCTGCTAATTTTGAGTATTCAATTTTGTAGCCGCTTGTATGACGCCGATAATATCGGGAGCTATTTGTTTTTCGAAATTAGAAGTCGTATCTAAAATGATAGTTAGAACCGGTGTAGTTATCTTGCTGATTTTAGTATGGTGTGGGGTGGGGTTTGCGCTGGAACCACATGAGATTCTGGTAATAGCAAACGGGGATGCTGCGGCATCTGTACGGATTGCTCAATACTACTGCAGGAAACGAGGTGTGCTGGCAGATAACATTCTGACTCTACGGTTAGGGGCCGAACTTAACTATACAATCAGCAGATTGGACTATGAAAAACAGGTGGCTTCGCCGATTCGTGAGAAATTGTCCACTCTTGAATTCGCCGGTAAGATCAGATGCCTGCTAACAACGTATGGGGTGCCTATAAAGGTTGGAGGGCGAGGGCCACTGAAAGGCCGGGAAGATAAACTACAACAATTGAAGAAATTGGCTGAGCAGGAGAAAAGCAAGATTCAACAGTTAAAGAAAAACAGCTCGGCCAAACAAAAAGAACAGGTTAATGTTAAACTTGTGCAGTTGCAATCGGAAATTGATAATATCATGGGCAGAGAGACGGGAGCTTCGGTAGATAGTGAATTATCAATGGTGTTATTCGGAGATTATGAGCTATACCGGTGGCAGCCGAATATATTAAAGGGCAATGTGCTGGATTTGAGTTTTAGCACGCTTATGGTTTGCCGGCTTGATGGCCCCGGCGAAGGAACAATCAAAAGTCTTGTCGATAAGGCAATAGCGGCAGAGAAAGCGAGCTTAAAAGGAATCGCTTACATCGATTCGCGAGGTATCGCAGAGGACAACAAGCCCTATTCACCCGGTTATTTTGACCGATCTTTGCGGGAGCTGGCGGCGTTTACAAGATTGCGAACCAAAATGGTTGCCAGAGAGGAACGAACAGAAAAACTTTTCTCACCCGGCGCCTGCCCCCGAACGGCCATCTACTGCGGCTGGTACAGCTTGAGAAAATATATCGACGCCTTCGATTTTGTCGACGGTGCGATAGGGTATCATATTTCGAGCCTGGAAGCAGTGGAGCTTCGCAATCCAGAGAGCAGTCAGTGGTGTCCGGCTATGCTCAAGGATGGGATAACCGCGACTTTAGGGGCCGTGGCTGAGCCATATCTTCATTCATTTCCGGAGCCGAGGGCATTTTTCTTAGAGCTATTCGACGGCCGCTGTCTTGTTGAGGCATACTACCGCACAAAGCCGTTTAATTCGTGGCAACTGGTCTTGATGGGCGACCCGCTGTATAAACCATTCAAAAAACCTTAACGGTGTCCAAAAAAACCGTGTATGTCACCCTGAGTCCTTCGCTTTGCTCAGGATAAACTCTGCGAAGGGTCTCTTGCCCAAAACAATGAGATTCTTCGCTTCGCTCAGAATGACTAAGTCACTTGGGTGACAATTTTTGAGTAGAACGCCGGTGAAATAATGATGTCAGGTAAATTGTAATAACGACGGCTGTGATTCCTACAGCGGCGATGATTGTATCCTGCAGTCTGAATACCCTGCCGGAAATTATAGAAAATGATGTTACTGCCAACAGAAAACCTATTGGCAGGGCTGATGCCACTATTAGCCATTTAAGTTTCCGGGCTTTTATCGGTAAAAAAAGATGCATATTATGAATCCACAGCGTTGCAAAAAATGCATAGGCAAATAGATGAAATGCCACGTTAGCCGCGGGCAGAAGATCCGCCAGACTTGTCCTGGCCAAATTTGTCATAGCAAAGATGGTAATACCCGTTACGACAAGGAATGCGGGCCAAAATGTAAATAAAGTGAATAGAATTAAGCCTGTTACTACACCTGCCAGGTCGGCGAAAAAATCCATAACATCACAGCTGCGCCCGGCCACAAAGCTCTGAAGCACTTCGTCAACGACCCCATACCAAACCGTTATCAAGAGTACCCACCAAGCGGCGGCCCTGCGCCAGTTTACCTTCATATCAGGACTGACTGTAAACCACAGGAGAAAAACCAAAACCAGATAGGCAATGAAGTGAAGGATTTTATCGGACACTCCGGCTTTGCGCACCAATTGCGGAATGGGTACATGCGCAAGCACGAAGATGACAGGCCAATAAATCAGCAATGATATTATAATCAGCTTTTGTCGATGCGATAAAGCCATTGAGTTCGCCTACGGCAACCAAGAGTTTTATAAGAAATTGCCAAAACAATAAATCTTAATTGTTTAGATGCGGCGCTTTGATTTTACCAGAGATTTGTTTATGATGTAACAGGTAGTTTGCCAAATGGATGAAAAACTGGAGAAAAATTATGTTCGATTCAATAATTGAATTTTTCAAAAGTGCGATAACGGAACAGATAGTAGAAGATCCTGTCTGGGCAATGGCGGCCTTAGTTGGTCAGGTGGTATTCGGCGGGCGGTTTATCCTTCAATGGATAGTCAGTGAATATAAAAAAAGGTCTCATGTGCCAACGGCTTTTTGGTTTATGTCACTGGCGGGAAGTCTGATTCTGCTAAGCTACTCTGTCCACATAAAAAATCCGGTTTTTATGCTTGGTTTTTCGCTCAATACCCTCATATATATGCGAAATATTCATTTGATTTATAAGCACGCCAAAAAAAGTGTGGTAACAGTCATCGAAAAGACCGAGGACTGAGGCAGTAATTGGCGCCGGCAGGCCAAATAAATTCGGTGTTGTTTTTGAATTTTTCAGAAAGGTTTTCTGTGTTTTATTCCGAATGTATAATATGCAGTAATTGTCGCTCACTACTTGAAAAATTTATCTGGAGGACCAACAAATGAAACGTTTTGTGATTCTTGCACTAATTTTAGGCGGTTTTGCAGCCCTTTGCCTCGGCCAGCGCAGGCCTCGTGTTTCCCCCGTAAAAGTAATTCAACTTTCTGAGCCGAAGTCAACGGGTTCGGTCAGTTTCGAGGAGGCGTTGGCCAAGCGCCGAAGTGTTCGTCAGTTTACCGGCCAGCCGCTCAAGCTTGCACAGATTGGGCAACTGGCCTGGGCCGGCCAGGGCATAACAGAGCCGGCAAGAGGTCTTCGAACGGCACCGTCAGCGGGGGCAATTTATCCGATAACATTGTATTTTGCAACACAAGATGGGCTGTTTGTATACAACGCCGGGGAACACAGCTTAGAACAAACTTCAAACCTGGATGTGCGAGGCAGTTTGGCGGCGACCAATGCACCGTGTAATATTCTTATCGCAGGCTCTGAGAGGAAGCTTGCGGCCAAATTCCGCGGTGAAGCAAACAAATATATGTTATTGGAAGCCGGGCACATCGCTCAGAATATTCAACTGCAGGCAGTGTGCTTAGGTCTGGGGTCCGTCTCAATCGGCGGTTTCGATGCAAGGGGAATCAACAGAGTTTGCAAACTGTCGAGGAATATCGAGCCACTTTATATAATTTCCGTTGGCTACCCGGCTGCGCCAACAACAACAGAAGAAAAAACCAGTACGACAGAGCGTCCTAAGACAAAAAGAGCGGTATTGATTATCGCCAGGGAGAATTTTCGCGATGAGGAGCTTTTTGAAACAAGGCGTGTGCTGACCGAGGCAGGAGTGAATACTGTAGTAGCAAGCAGCAAGAGGGGAGCTGCAAAGGGTATGCTTGGACGCGTAGCCGAGGCAGCGATTCTTGTGAACGAGATTGCCGTTGATGACTACGATGCGATAATCTTTGTAGGTGGCGCCGGTGCGATGGAGTATTTCCACAGCCGGGCTGCGTGGAATATTGCCCGCGAGGCAGTGGCCAAGAGAAAAGTGCTTGGGGCAATTTGTATCGCACCTGCTGTCCTGGCGAATGCGGGTGTTCTCACCGGTGTCCGGGCCACAAGCTTCCCATCCGAACGAGAGAGACTCCAAAGAGCCGGCGCTCTCTATACAGGCGTTCCTGTTGAACGAGACGGGCTTATAATAACGGGCAGCGGCCCAATGGCTGCAATCCAATTCGGCAGAGCTATTGCAGATGCCCTCGCAGGAAGATAGCAGTTGTAGGAGAGCAGGGTAACAGGAAATCAGGAGACCGGAGTATCAGGGTGGCTGGCACCGCGGAGTTACACCGTATCGCTGCAAGGGCTGTAGCGATTTGTGATAGGCAGACGGCGGTCTTTTCCAAAGGCCTTTAGCGTAATTTTTACGCCCGGCGGAGATTGTCTTCTTTTGTATTCATTTCTATCCACCATTCGAATAACGCGCAGGACAACATCCTTCGGCAGACCGAATTCAACAAGCTGCTGTGCGGATTTGTCCTCTTCAACGTAGCCTTTGAGGATTTTATCAAGCAAATCATAATCGGGGAGGGTGTCGGCATCTTTCTGTCCGGGCCTTAGCTCCGCAGTGGGCGGGCGGTTTATGACGTCGGCAGGTATAATTTGTCGCCCGGCTGTTTTATTTATGTGCTCAGCTAATTTGTAGACCATCGTTTTGGGTACATCTTTAATCACAGCAAAGCCGCCGGCAGTGTCGCCGTAAAGTGTGGTATAGCCGACCGCGGTTTCACTTTTGTTGCCGGTTGTTAACACCAGTGAGCCAAATTGGTTGCTCAGTGACATCAAAATGCCGCCGCGTATTCTGGCCTGCAGGTTCTCGTAAGCAATACCTCCGCTGTCCCAGCCGGGCACCTTCTTTAACGCCTGGTCAAAGTGCTTGAGTATCGGCTCAATCGGAATGGTCAGTAATTCGATACCCAGGTTCTTTGCCATTTTTTCTGCATCGCTTATTGTCTCGGGACTGTTGAATTTCGAGGGCATTGTGATACCGACGACATTCTCCGGGCCTAAAGCAGCAGCAGCAATTGCAGCGGTGATGGCAGAATCGATGCCACCGCTGAGGCCAAGCAAGACTTTTTTGAAGCCGTTTTTCCAGGTGTAATCTCTGGTTCCGAGCACAAGCGCCTGATAGACTTCATCAAGAAAGTCGGCCGGCTGCGGAGCCGGAGGCTGCACCGGCTTGACCTGCACAGTTCCATCACTTGCAGGAGTAACATCGGCAATTATTAAATCCTCATCAAACGCCCTGCCTTTGGCAACTATGTTGCCGGTCGAACCGGCGAGAATGCTTCGGCCATCAAAAACCAATTCGTCCTGGCCGCCAACAAGATTGCAATATGCAACAGCGCAATCAAATTTCTTTGCGCACCGGCTGACTATTTCCTGTCTCTTCTCAATTTTGCCCAAATGGAAGGGCGAGGCTGAGATATTTATAATCATTTGTATTTGTGTGGGAGAGCCGAGGAGATTTGCCAGCCATTCGATGTCCCAGATATCAGCGCAAATAGTGACAGCGATGTTCAGGTCGGCCACATTGATTACCACTGGCCCGGTGCCAGGCTGAAAATACCTCCGCTCATCGAATACACCGTAATCAACAAGCATGCCCTTTCGATAAATTTTGTTTATCCGGCCGGCTTGCAGCACAGCGGCAGAATTGTAAGTATCGCCCTGATAGCTCTCGGCAAAGCCGACTATTATTGTTTTGTCCGGGCAGTCGGCGGCGAGCTTATCAACGGTCGAACGATTCTCCTGCAAAAAATGCTTTTTGTGGAGCAAGTCTTCCGGTGGATAACCGCAGACAGCAAGTTCCGGAAAGACCAACAAATCGACATCGGACCGAAGCGCGTCTGCGTAGATATTGCGCATCTTCTCGGCATTGCCGGCTAAATCGCCTACGATGGCGTTAAATTGTCCTAACGCTATCCGCATGTTAGTTAGGTTAACAAAATATTTGCTCGTTACAACAGAAAATCTGCTTGCGCTATTTATATTCAAAGGTTTGCGACTTCGGTGCGTATGCTGAAAAGATGCGTTGATTGCTGTTGTAGTCGGCAGAGAAACGGTTATAATAACGGGCCGATTTTAATGACGGCAGAATAGTTGATGGCGGGTATGTTTTATGGATTTGAACTTTTTTGACATCGGCGTGTTCTTAGCATTTATCGGGGCTGTCGTTGGTTTCAGTATGCTCAAAAGCCGCAAGGAAAAGACCAGCGAAGATTACTTCCTGGCGAGTCGCGGCTTAAAGTGGTGGTTAATCGGTTTTTCGATTGTGGCCGCCAATATCTCAACCGAGCAGTTTGTGGGGATGGCCGGCCAGGGTGCCGGCAGTGTGGGACTGGCAGTGAGCAACTGGCAATTGGTTGGGAGTATCGGCATTGTTGTGATTGCCTTTACCTTATTGCCCCGCTTCCTTAAAGCGGGCATTTATACGATGCCGGAATACCTCGAATATCGCTATAATTCCGCAGCTCGTGCGCTTATGGCGTTGACCACAGTTGTAATTTATGTGGCGGTTCTGCTGACCGCCGTACTTTATTCCGGAGGTTTGACCCTGCATAAGATATTCGATATGGACTTGACTGTGAGCGTCTGGCTTATCGGATTGATTGCCGCGGCCTACACTGCCTGGGGCGGACTCAAAGCTGTGGCCTGGGCTGATTTGTTCCAGGGAGGAGCGCTGCTTCTTGGCGGTGTAATTACTTTTTTTCTGGGTCTGCACGCCTGCGGAGGGTGGGAGCAGTTTTCGACTGTCAACACAGCCAAACTGCACATGGTCCTTGCCGCCGACCATGAGGGACTGCCCTGGACCGGAGTGTTCTCCGGTATGTGGATTGTGATAGTTTATTACTGCGGTTTGAACCAGTTTATTGTTCAGCGCAACCTGGCAGCTAAAACGCTTCGTGACGGCCAACTGGGTGTTATCTTCGCCGGCGCTCTTTGGTTGTTGATCCCGTTCGCAATTGTAATGCCGGGGATTATGTCTTACCAGCTCTACGGCAGCCGGATGGAATCGCCTGATGAAGCGTTTCCAATGCTGATTCGCAACCTTGTTCCGGCAGGATTACGCGGATTTATGTTTGCAGCCATTGCCGGCGCGGTCATCAGCTCTCTGGCTTCGATGTTGAACTCAGCCTCCACGATTTTCACGATGGATGTATATAACCGGATGTTCGACCGCAATGCTTCGCAGAAACGGTTATTGCTTCTGGGTCGAATTATGACGCTGGTTTTTGTGGTTGCAGGCTGCCTGCTCGCGCCCAGGCTTGTCAATCCGAAGTTCGGTGGAGTTTTTCAGTATATTCAGCAGTTTCAGGGGTACATCTGGCCTGGTGTGGTAGCGGCTTTTCTGTTCGGTATGATAGTTCCAACCGCGCCCGGTGCAGCCGGAGTGGCAGCGCTGATTTCAGGGCCGATTATCTATGGGCTATTTCAGGCATTTGTAGGGGAGGTGCATTTCCTGATTCAGGTCGCGATTACTTTCCTGCTTGTACTGATGATTATGGGATTAATCACCTTCTTTAAACCATTAGACAAACCAAAGGAACTGCCGGTGCGTGAGGACATCGAAATAACGACAATGCCTGAAGTGAAACTGGCAGGTGGTCTGGTGCTGGCGGCGGTAGCGGTTTTCTA
>DATLBB010000293.1:0-7821 GCA_035527155.1 Sedimentisphaerales bacterium | reverse complement strand
CGTATTCACATTGCCCTGGATGGTCGTTTGGGTGAGCGGTTCCCACTGCTCGATACAGTTGTAATACAAGTCCAAATCCATCCAGCCGCTAATCTGGGCATCCAACGTATAACCATCGGCATCACGATTCCGCCTGAAGATACTGTTTGATACGTTGCCAACTACTGAACTTTGTATATGAATCCCCCCACCCCAGCTCCGCGCTTCATTATTGTAAAAGGTGCAGTTGGCCACTTGAATAGTGCTGTTATAAATCCAGATTCCACCCCCCGTATTGGTTGCCAGGTTGTTATTAAAGATACAATTCGCAACCTTCAGGGTGTTGCTCCAGCCGCAATAAATCCCCCCGCCCTGGTCGGCCGTGTTATTGATAAACTGACAATTCACCAGATAAGGATCACATTCCCCGTAATCACTGGCCAGACCTGCACCGCCCCATTCCGCTTCATTATTTATAAAAACACAATCTTTCAGGATTGGGTCACAACTGCCCTCATTGTACATCCCCGCACCCAGTCCATACGTAAAGTTATTCTCAAATCGACAGCCTGAAAACCTCGGGTTACAGCCGTCGTCATTGCCCACCGCTCCCCCGCCCCACTCGTCCGAATAATACGAATCCGTCATGTTATTGATAAAGGTACAGTTCGTCACGATGGGATGACTATTGTTATAATTATCCATCGCCCCACCGAACAAATGCGCCGCATTACCGATAAACTGACAATTCGTTACCGTGGGACTGCTGTTCGTATCTGTCATCCCCCCACCGAATACACCCACGTTATTTGACAATATGCAGTTCTCAATCGTCGGACTGCTGTCAACGCAGATAATACCCCCGCCGATATATTCTCTATATTCTGCATATCCCCCTGTTATTGTAAAACCATCCAAAATTGAACCGGCCCCCTCACCGCTGTGAAAGTAGAATCCATACCGAGGCTCTTCCACACTGCCCTGGCAATCAATCACACAATGCTCCGGTCCGAATTCGCTGCGTACCGTTATTGCCTTGCCCCAAAAATCCAGGTCCCGATTCCCCTCGCCCTGATAAACTCCGTCCGCCACCCACACCGTTTCTCCCGGCAGTGCCGTGTCGATGGCCGCCTGAATGGTCGAATATTCAATCGGCACATGCAGTCCCGGCACCTCCGCCAGCGTCGTAAAACTATAACATTGACCCCCGTTATCGTCCGTTGTCTCGTTTCCGAATTCATCCGTTGCGACAATCTCAAAACGATAGGTCGTTTCACTCCTCAGATTATAGAGGTACACATTATGGCTCAATGACAGTGCAGGGTCCTCTCCTGTCCCGCCCTTGAGGTTATTACAATTCCTGCCATAGTTCACTAATGCCCGGCTCGGCTCATCCGTCTCAAAGTATATCCGCGCCCAGTAAGCTCCCACCTGCGCGGCCTGAACATTTAAGATAAGGGGGCCCTCACAATCCGCCGTAGCCGTATCTTCGCTTACCGCAACGCCGCCTGTCCCGTCGTTCGCATCGCTGTACGTAACCGTAATCGTCTCTCCGTTCGTTACCTGTACTATGCCGTCTCCGCCGATTGCCGTGCCGTATTCCGTTGCTATTGTACCATCATACACTCCAATCCTCGATGAACGCTCAATCAGTCCTAAAATTTCCGTATCGCCGCCCGCCGTTTCGACGATTACAAGATGACTTCCATGTCCGGCCAGGTCGCCGTCCGCCAATATCACCGAGATATCATCCGAACACGAATACTCATCCTGCGTAAACTCTACTCGCCCCCGCGCCGGCACCGCTTCCCGCAGCAGGTTCCATACATTCAACCGACTGTCCGATAAACAAATCCCGGTTGCAATCGGGTCTCCCGTCGTCATCAAAACCTCATACACCTCATCCCGTGTCAGTGTGGGATTGGCCCCAATGAGCAGCGCACACGCTCCCGCCACGTGCGGACACGCCATTGAAGTACCTGACAGAATCAGTGTATAATCATCATAAGGCGTCCCGTAATACGAACTCGCAAGGCTCGCTCGCAAAGATAAAATATCAACCCCGGGCGCCGCCAAATCAACCCAATCACCGTAATTTGAAAACGACGCCTTATCATCATTAGAATCCGTCGCCGCCACCGAAATCATCGGCCCGTAATACGCCGGATACTCAGGATTGCTCGTATTATCATTGCCCGCTGACGCCGCCAGGATTACACCCTGGCCGGCTGCATAATCAAGCGCTTCCTCTAACGTTTCCGAATACGGGCCGCCGCCCCAACTGTTTGAACATATATCCGCCCCGTTCGCCACGGCATAGTAAAATGATTTCACCGCATTCGACGTGGTACCGCTGCCGCCCGATCCCAGAAATTTGACCGCCATAATCCGCGTCTGCCAGCATACGCCGGCGATGTCCTGTACGTTGTCCGTCTCGGCCGAGATGGTACCTGCACAGTGCGTTCCGTGGCCGCGATCATCCATTGGGTCACCGTCGCGATTGTAAAAATCATACCCGTAGATGTCATCAACATACCCGTTGTAATCATCATCCACCCCCGCCGTTCCATTCAGCTCTGCCTCATTCACCCACATATTGTCGTCGATATCTCGATGGGCATAATCCACACCCGTATCAATGACGGCCACTACCACGTCCGCACTGCCCGTGAAAATATCCCACGCCTCCGGCGCATCAATGTCCGCATCGAACTTCCCGGGCGGATGATTATAACTGCCGCTCTCCGGATACATCTGCCCCGTATTTTCCAACGGCCACTGAATCGAAAAATAGGTGTCGCTCGGGGTCCTGTGCTCATAGAGCAGATAATTTAACTCTGCATATTCCACGGCAGGGTCCTGCCGACAAGCCGCCAGCGCCGCTGCCAGGTCCTGTCCCTCCTCAAGCTCCAGAAGATAAATCCTGTCCAGCACCGGTACTTGTCTCCAGGCACCCGCCCGCCGACTTCTCTGCAGCAGCCGCTTTTCCAGCTTCGTCAATTGCCCCGGTGACTTCTTCCGTAATACTTCCATCTTCCGCTGATGTTTCGCAAATTCCCGAAAAAGCTTCTCACTTCTTCGCACCCGAAACCGCTGATTCAGCCGCTCAAGTGACTTTGTGACTCCTGCCCCCGCCTCATCCCCATCCAGACTCGCTTTCGGACGCCCCGTCTCTTCCAGATGCTTCGTTGTCTCCAGATGCTCCGCAGCTTCCGAATGCCCTGCTGCTTCAGGCCGAAATTTCACCAGAAGCTGATTCGGAACATACTCCCATTGCCACTCCTCGTCTTTAACAACCTTTGCCTTTCCGCCTGCCGCTACAGCCGACTCGAATGCTCTCTCTGCTAAAAACGCAAAAAACAAAAGCACAAAAAAACTTAGAAAAAAACCTCTTCTACTCACGGGATGCATCCTTCCTTTTTGGGTCTTTGCCCTGACAAATAAAATTTAGGTGGGAATTTACCTTTTGCCACCAATATCACTTCCTTCCTCCATATCCACTATACTATAATACCAAATTTCCCTTAAAAAAGCAAGTCCCCCAGCCATTTCTTTGCCAAATGCCGGGGATTAAGCAGCCGGGTACATATCTTGAAACTACTGAAAAATGAAAAACCTTGTATTCCACACACCCTGCTCGGCCAAGGATACTTATTCGATATCGCTCAACAGTATTTTCGTAAGGTCGAGGATTTTTTCGTATGATTCTTCCGGCTCAATGTCAAGCCACTTAACGTTCTGGAACGTCTTAAACCAGGTCCTTTGGTTCTTGGCTAACCGCCGGGTGTTCTTCTTTATAAGTTCTATCGCATCTTCCAATGTCATCCGGCCTGAGAGGTGATCGATTATCTCGGCGTAGCCGATTGCACAGCGGGCCTGCTTGCTTAAAGGTTTGTCTTCAGCTAACAAAGATTTGACCTCATCGACAAGACCGGCGGCAATCATCTTTTTGACCCGGGCGTTGATCCTCTTGTTCTCTTCGGTTTTTTCTCTCCGCAGCCCTATTATCCTCCAGTCCTGCAAAGGCTCTTCCGCGCTGAATTGCTTCTGCAGACTTGAGATGGGCTTGCCGCTGATTTTGTAAACCTCCAGGGCCCGGATTATACGTTTAGTGTCGTTGGGGCTGATACGCTCGGCGGCTGCGGGGTCGATTTTTGCTAATTCGCGGTAGAGTTCGGCGCCGCCGGCTTCTGCTCGCGCTCGCAATTCCGCGCGTATTTGCTCATCGGTTCCCGGGCCTTCAAATAGGCCATACAAAAGGGCCTTTATATACAGAGCGGTCCCCCCAACCGCGATGACTGGTCTTTTTCGCCTCTTTATCTGCTCTATAGCCTCATTTGCCAGCTCAAGAAATGTGCCAACGCTAAACGGTTCGCTCGGCTCAACTACGTCAATTAAATGATAGGCAAGCTGCTCGCGGGCCTCTTTGGGCGGCTTGCCCGTGCCGATGTCCATCCGCCGGTAGACCTTCATAGAGTCCACGCTTATTATTTCAGCACCCAGACTTTCAGCCAGACTAAAAGACAATTGCCCCTTGCCCGAGGCGGTTACGCCAAGAATAAGAATATACTGATTCATCATTGATTACCGATAATTATATAAATTATCATTTATCATTTGTCATCTATCAATTATCATTTACCAATAATCAATAAGGGTAATGGAACTGTATATGTCACCGGCAAAGACCTCCAATACTGATTTCGACACGTTATTACGCAACAAGGCAGAGTTCGTCAACCTTACTCTGCAGCAGCTCCTGGCCAGGCACACCGAGATTAACAGCGATTTGAAGGATGCGATGAAGTACACCCTCGATGCACCGGGTAAGCGGGTGCGTTCGGCGTTGCTTCTGTGGTGCTGTGAGCTTGTTAGCGGCAAAATAAACCATAACGCTGAAATTGCCGCCGCTGCCGTCGAAATGGTGCACACATATTCACTTGTCCACGATGATTTGCCGGCGATGGATAATGATGACCTTCGGCGGGGATTAGCTACCTGCCACAAGGCCTTTGATGAAGCAACAGCTATTCTCACCGGCGATGCACTTTTGACGCTGGCCTTCGAGATTTTGGCCGAAGAGATTGATGACGCAGCCATTGCAGTCAAACTGGTTGGGCAACTGGCTTCAGCCGCGGGGCCGGCCGGTATGATTGCAGGCCAGATGGCCGACCTCAAAGCCCCTCTAAAAAATACACAGGCAACCGAGCAGGACCTGCGAATTATACATATCAACAAAACCGCTAAGATCTTCCAATGCGCCGCTGCGATGGGGGCTATCTGTGGCGGCGCAAAAAAAAATCGGCTTGAGTCCTTGTCCGAATATGGTCTGAAGATTGGGTTGGGCTTCCAGATAGCCGACGATGTTCTCGATGTATGTGCTTCGAGCGAGCATTTGGGTAAAACGGCCGGCAAAGATGCCAAGGCAGACAAGTGCACTTACCCCGCGGTCGTGGGAATCGAAAAATCACAGCAGTTGGCAAAGAAACTCGCCGACGAAGCGGCAGCACTCCTGGCCCCCTTCGGCCAAAAAGCCGACACCCTACGAAAACTCACTATCGCCCTGCTGCAAAGAACAAGATAAAAATATACGTACGAAGCAACTAAAGGTCGTTATGCCTGCTAAGATGTTAGGTTGATTGTCAGGCGGTTTGTCCTAATAAGGGATTTATCCGGTATCATCTTTTTTTAAGCGTTACACTAACTCCGCTTCGAACAATCGTTTCCAGATTGGGATTTGTTGTTATCGCTTCCATATATTTTAGATCAGCCATCCTGGGGTTAATGTTGTGCGCAATGACAAGACCGCCGGGGCGACCCGCGTGGTGAGTTTCTTGCCTGCAAAGAATGCCGAGCCGGTTTATGACCTTCTGTGACTTCGAGTCGGACATTTGCTCCTCCAAACTGAGCCTCAGGGGTTCTCTTCTCTTATTGTACTGAGGCTTTTACTTCGAATACACCCGCACGTAATCGACATACATGTCGGCCAAACCGTCATACCGGGACAAATCGACGGGCCAGCCGCCGCCGGTGGCCAGATTGATCAAAAAGAAAAATGGGCTTTTTTTGGAGAGCGGAAGCGTCTCGTGCCGTCCCACCTCGATGTTGTCGCAATAGTAGATCGTGTACGTCTCGGTAATCTTGCACCCGTAGGTATGGAGTGCCTCAAACCAGGTGGAGGGGATTCCGAACTTGCGCATGCGAATGGGATTGTGTAGCCCGTCGAAGGCCTTTTTCTCGATGGCCTTGCCGGTCTCACCCTGCTCCCAGCAATGGGGGCAAACCATGTAGGTGTCGAAAGCGTTCGGTTGACGAGGGCCTTCCCCGCCGTAAGCTTCGATGATGTCCAACTCATCGCACGGCACTTTGATGCCTTTGACGTGATCCGTCATGTAATCCGTCAGGAGCCAGAAGGCCGGCCACGTTCCAGTGGCGTTGGGGCCGATAAACCGGCATTCAAAGTAGCAGGGCGCCTTGGCCGTGATGCCGCTGGCATCGTTCTTCATGGAGGAAATCAGGCCGGAGCTCTTAGCCTTCTCACTCGCCCTGATCCGCAGATAGGAATCGACCTGGCTGAAGGGATTATTGGGTCGATCAAAACTCGTGAATCGAATCGTACTGAAATCCTGCCAGCCGCCCGGCGGTTTGTGATCGTAGTAGGTGGCCTTGGGATCTGTGCTGGAAATGGAGAGGGGGCTGTTAAAGTCATCGGCAAAGACCAGCGACATGCCTTTCGCCGCTGGAGGTGGATCTTTGGGCATTCCTTCGTTCCAGGAAACGCCGCCCTTGTTGTAGAGTTGGAGGTAGCAATTGTCTTTGACATCACCGTTTTCGCCGCTGATTCTCACCGTGATGGGGCCATGTGGGTAGGCATTGGCCGGGAAGACAAACGAACCGTTACCTTTCGCATCAAGGGCGACGGTAGCAACCGTGGAATCAGAACCAAAGACGCCGCCCTGTTTCCAGCATTTCACGGTCACGCTTTTGAAGCCTGCTGCCTCGAGAGTGACAAGTGTGTCGCCTTGTATGTCGCAGCCATAGTCGGGCGAGACTACGGACACCCGGCAGCCCAAGGTCTCCTCAGCACTCTTTTCAGAGTCAACACTGAGGGCATCGAAGTACAAATCGCTCTCGACGGATAACAATGTCTCCTTATCCGTGGGCTGACCGATAGTGAGTGTAATCATACTGATCGGATAATCGATCTTACCGTTCTTGTCCCCTCCCCATGTCTCATGGAGTGCGTCCAGGTCGAAAACGACTTCTTTCCAGCCCGTAAAGTCAATGATCCCACCTTGACCCTTGCCTGTGGACAGCGACCGATACTGGTGTGTCTCGCCCATGGCGCCGGCTACTTGCAGCCCATAGGAAGACTTCGAGTTGTCCCCCTTGAGCCAGAAATGCAGGTTATGGACGGGGCCGAGGATCCTGACCTTGTTCGGGATGCCGAGATATTGAAAGCTCCCTGCGCCGACAAAGTGGTAATGCAACTTCAGACACTGCTCGCCCTCGTGTGGCTGATCGCCAGACAACTGGACCGAAGCATTCTCGTTGGGGATATTGACTACCCACACAGTAGGCGGCGAAGGAACCTTCTCGAAATTCTCCACCATCACCGACGTCGCTCCCCAAGCTGGCGAAATCCGACAGGCCGGCAGGATCAGGGCAAGAATCACAACAGAACTTCTCATCGTCATAAGATCGATACGGTTCGGCTTTGCGGATTGTTGTTTTTTCATTTGTTTCATATGTTCGCCTTCATTACGCCCTTAACTTTCCGAGGAAGTGTTACTTCACCGATAAACGTCATCCATCTATTTCGCATCGTCACTTCTTAAGCGT
>DATLBB010000292.1:0-26477 GCA_035527155.1 Sedimentisphaerales bacterium | reverse complement strand
CCTTTGGTTCCATTCTCGCTCAGAACGGCGTATCCACTGCTGTCACGCAGAGATTGTTGGAACATTCTTCGCCAGATCTGACGAACAAGGTATATACGAATGTTGATCCTGTCCTGCGCCATGCAGTAGATCAAATACCGGTTGGCGACTGGCTGTAATCCCAGCTTTGTAAGTTTGGCCCGTCTTTTTTGCAATATCCGGCGTGAGATATTGTATTGGGTTTCAAGATTAGCCATGTTTGGCATCAGAAGATCAGCCCATTTCGATTCAAAGAATAAGGACCGAGGTAGAACTATACGGCTATATCGACAACTATTTGGATTGTTTTCACTTAATTCCAGGTTGAAATCTTTTGTAGAGAGCTCACCGGCCTTTGAGCGAAGCTTGCTTATTAGTCGGAGTATTATTAAGATATAGCGTAAACAGAATAAACACGACTTAGGTGCCTGAAACTTGTTCAAGAAGGCGTGAATTTTTGACGAATTCTGCAGTTTTTCAGGGAAAGCTATGAAAATGTCGTTAAGGTCAAAACTGGTTGTAAGTTTTTTGGCAGTGATTATCATTTGCGGCTTGGCCGCCACAGTGGTGGGTATACATCTAATTGGCGATACTATAATCAGTCAAGCTCAGGACAGAGTGAGAACCGACCTGAACTCTGCCAGGCACATATATCAAGATGAGATCCGTGGAGTTAAAGCCACATTGCGGCTAACTGCCCAGAGATTTTTTATAAAGAATGCTATTTTAGAAGGGGACACTGAAACACTAAAAATTGAATTAAAGAAGATACGAAAAAGGGAATCCTTAGATATATTAACCCTTACTGACGAAACCGGTCGTGTCATTGTAAGGGCACAGAATCCGTTTATCAACGATGAAAGCCAAGAACACGAAGAGCTTGTGAGCCGAGCACTGTCAAGCAGGGAAGTAATTGGTGCAACAGTAATAGTGGCAAGAGAGGAACTCTTAAAAGAAGACCCAAACTTGGCTGAGCAGGCGTATATAAAATTCATTCATACTCAAAAGGAAAAACCGAGCCCGAAAACTGAGTTGACTTCAGGGATGATGATAAAAGCGGCTGCACCCGTTTTCGGTTCTGATGGCAGCCTGGTTGGTGTGTTATATGGCGGCAATTTACTTAATCGAAACTACAAGATTGTTGATGAGGTCAAAGAGACAGTATATCAGGGAGTGAAATACAAGGGCAAGGATATCGGTACAGCCACTATCTTTCAAGGGGACTTGCGTATCTCAACCAATGTTAAGGGAGAGGATGGAAGCCGCGCAATTGGGACGCGTGTATCCGAAGAGGTATACGAGCAAGTGCTGGTAAAAGGGCTGCCCTGGATAGATAGAGCCTATGTAGTGAATAGCTGGTATATCGCAGCCTATGAGCCCATAAAAGACTTTAAAGATGAAATAATCGGTATTCTCTATGTCGGGATTCTTGAAGAGAAATTCATGGATATGCGAAAGAGAGCTGTTACAATCTTTTTGGGGATAACGCTTGCCGGGATGATTATGGCTCTAATTGTTTCAAGCTTTCTGGCCAAAGGCGTGTTGAAGCCTGTTGGATATTTAGTATCCGCATCCCAGCAATGGGCAACAGGTGACCTTGATTATAGGGTCACAACTACTCGAGATGACGAGATAGCGGAACTGGCAGAAACATTCAACCTTATGGCTTCTTCATTAAAAGAGAGAGACGAACGCTTAAAAGAATATGCTCAACAGCAGATAATGAAATCAGAACGGCTGGCTACTCTGGGGCAACTGGCTGCAGGAGTGGCCCACGAGATAAATAATCCGCTCGGTGCGGTCTTGATGTATACTCATCTATCCTTAGAGGAAATGGAAGCAGAGGACACTCGCCGGAAGAACCTGGAGAAAGTAGTGGGCGAAGCCACACGATGCAGAGACATTGTAAAAGGTTTGCTAGACTTTGCCCGTCAAACCGAGCCCAAGGTCGAGGAGTCAGATGTAAACGAAATCTTGAATCGTACGTTATCTCTGGTTGAAAATCAGGCATTATTCCAAAATGTTAGAATAAACAGACTGCTTTCTTCCTCTCTGCCAAAAGTGATGATGGATAGCAATCAGATACAACAGGTTTTCACCAATATCATTTTGAATGCGGCTGAGGCCATTGAGGGAGAAGGAGAGTTGATTGTTGTTACAAGAAGGGCACCTGATAATGAACATATCGAAATCGAGTTCACTGATACAGGTTGCGGGATCCCACCAGAGAATCATGAAAAGATTTTTGACCCGTTCTTCACAACAAAAGAAGTAGGCAGAGGAACGGGGCTTGGCTTAGCTATTAGTTACGGCATCATTGCCAGACATAAAGGAACCATCGACATAAGAAGTAGACCGGGGAAAGGATCCACTTTCATTATCCGATTACCTCTAAAAATCGAGAGCTAAATGCACAGTCAGACTAATATCTTGATCATTGATGATGAGGAAACCATGCGGGATTCGTGCCGGCAGACGCTATCCCGTGATGGTCATGGAATCGAAGTAGCTGAGAGCGGTTCGAAGGGCCTATCTTTACTGGAGGCAGAATCCTTCGACTTAGTAATCCTTGATCTGAAGATGCCAGGCTTGAGCGGCATGGAAGTGTTGAAGAAGATAAAACAGAACGATCCTGAGGCTATGGTTATTGTTATTACCGGGTATGCAACTGTCGAGTCCGCAGTCGAAGCCATGAAAAGAGGAGCTTATGATTTTATTCCCAAACCTTTTACACCCGACAGCCTTAGAGTAATAGTCAAGCGAGCGTTAGACAGGAGAGAACTTGCCCTTGAGAATGTCCTGCTGCGAGATGAGTTACAGGCTGGCTTTGAGCCTGGCGTAATCATCGGTCAGAGCAAATCGATGAAAGAGGTTGAACAATTGGTGCAGAAAGTGGGTCCAACCGATACTACTGTTCTCATTTCCGGTGAAAGCGGGACGGGCAAGGAACTTGTAGCCCGAGCGATCCATCGCTTCAGCAGCAGGAAGGACAAGCCGTTTGTGGCGGTGGACTGTGGCAGTTTAGTCGAAAATTTGTTTGAAAGTGAATTATTCGGACACGTTAAAGGGTCCTTTACGGGCGCGACGGCCACTAAATACGGCCGATTTGAGCTGGCAAACGGCGGAACACTTTTCTTCGATGAGATTGGAAATATCAGCATAAATATTCAAACAAAATTACTTCGTGTGCTGCAGGAAAGGGAGATCACGAAAGTTGGAAGTTCACAGGTTGTCAAAGTAGATGTTCGAATCGTTGCCGCCACCAATAAGGATTTGCACAAAGCTGTAAAAGCAGGAACATTTCGCGAGGACCTGTTTTATCGCTTGAGCGTCGTTCCCATTACTCTTCCTGCTTTATGTGAAAGAAGAGACGATATTCCTTTGCTGGCCCACTATTTCTTGCGGAAGTATAATAAAAAGCGAAAGAAGAATATAAGGGCTATTTCTGATCGAGCGATGAAGGCGCTGGTTGAATACGATTGGCCCGGAAACGTCAGGGAGCTGGAGAATGCCGTTGAGCGGGCGGTTGTATTAGCCGAGGACGATGTAATTAGCCCCTCCGAACTACTATATTATGGGCTAAGTGATGAGACACCTTCAAGGTCAGATGCCGGTAAATCCCAGCGTCTTGTTGACGTAGAAAAAGAGCATATCGCCAAGACCCTTAAGATGTTCAACGGACACAAAGGCAAGACGGCGGAACGGTTGGGAATAGACCGTAAAACTCTCCGCTCAAAGCTGAATAAGTATGGAATAGAATAGAGTTCAATGGTGCAATCCTCCCCATCGTTGGGGCGAAATGCCCTATGTTGGGGCCTGTCCTGAAAGGTAAATAGAGAGCCGGCAATACCTATAGAAGCATAGATAACTTCTTTTTAATCAGCCACTTAGGAGAAATTCCAAGTGGTTTTTTTATTATCTGGCACAGTGCTTGCAACGTTACCTTCCGGAGCGAAGGTTACCCTTCGCAGTATTCGACGTCATTGCGACATTTGTGGTGACAATGGATTAATAACAGAAGAACGCAAGGAAAGCCGGTTAGAAGACAGAGAGTATGGAACTTGTTACCAAGAAAATTCAATTTTCCACTCAAGGCAACAGTGAAATTATTAACCTGACTGATTTGGTGAAGGTACATCTCGGAGATACTAATTCGAAGTCAGGTTTGGTCCATTTATTTATAGCGGGAGCTACCGGTGGATTAACCACCATGGAATACGAACCCGGTTTGGTTGATGATCTCCGACAGAGCTTCGAACGCATAGCTCCCGAGGAAGCAGACTATTGCCATAATTCAACTCATAATGACAGGAACGCCCATTCCCATATCCGTGCTTCCTTAATAGGTCCTTCTTTAAGTATCCCATTTGAAAACGCCAGATTACATTTGGGCAAGTGGCAGGACATCGTTTTTATCGATTTTGATAATCGCCCGCGGAAAAGGGAAGTGATCTTACAGATACTTGGTGAAAGATGACACCCATATTACAAGTAGCTTTAGATTTTGTTGATTTGTTACGTGCGCTCAAGCTTGCTGAAGAAGCCGTCGAAGGGGGAGCAGACTGGCTGGAGGCGGGCACCCCTTTAATCAAGAGCGTTGGCCTGGATTGCGTACGGGCCTTAAGAAAAAAATTCCCTCGTCGTACGATTGTAGCTGATATGAAGACAATGGATGTGGGACGGATGGAAGTGGAATCAGCTGCCAAAGCAGGAGCAGATATTGTTGCTGTATTAGGTGTAGCTTCCGACTCAACTATTAAAGAGTGTATTCAGGCCGGGGGGCACTATGGTGCCAAAATAATGGTAGATCTTTTAGAAGTGTCTGAATACCTCACAAGAGCTAAAAAAATCGAACAGATGGGAGCTGATTATTTAGGCCTGCACGCTTCAATTGATGAGCAAATGCGAGGTAAAATATCTTTTGAGAAGGTAAGCCGGGTTGCTCAAGAAGTAAATATTCCTGTTGCCGTAGCTGGTGGAATACATTCGGAAAATGCGTGCCAGGCGGTAGAAGCAGGAGCAACTATACTTATCGTTGGCGGGGCAATAACCAAGTCTGAAGATGCACAGAGGGCAACTCAAGAAATAAAAAAGGCTATAGACCAAAAAATCAGTATAAAGACAGAACTCTTCAAAAGGATTACTTATGAAAATATTAGTGAGATTTTGGAGAAGGTTTCAACAGCAAATATATCTGATGCCATACACCGTCAAGAAGCTTTAAGAGGAATTTTTTCTATTACATCGGGAACAAAAATGGTTGGCCGAGCGGTTACTGTGAGAACTTATCCGGGTGACTGGGCCAAGCCAGTGGAAGCAATAGATCAAGCTGAAGAAGGAGATGTAATCGTAGTTGATGCCGGCGGGGTGGGTCCGGCGGTATGGGGAGAATTGGCCAGTCATAGTGCACAACAGAAAAATTTGGCTGGCGTTGTGATAGATGGAGCGGTTCGGGACATAACGGAAATTCGTCGAATGAAGTTTCCTGCCTTCGTAAAAATGATTACACCCGCCGCAGGTGAACCTAAAGGATTTGGAGAAATAGGTGTACCGGTGAATATTAGTGGAACAAGAATTTTCCCCGGGGATTGGGTTATCGGTGATGATGATGGAGTAATAATTATACAAAATAAAAAAGCAGTAGAGTTTACTAACCGTGCAATGGATGTGTTGGAGAGGGAAAACCGTATAAGAAGGGAGATTGAAGGAGGGGGCACATTAGGAAAAGTAACTGAACTATTAAAATGGGAGAAGAGATAAATACAAGGAGAAAAAAAATGGCAACACGATCAATCAATGAGAGAAATCGAGAAGTGAAAGATGCGTTTAGCAGATCATCAGGGCAAGGGCATGAGATGCCGGGCCAGGCTACTATCTTAGTCGTTGATGATGAGGAGGCTATGCGGGATTCCTGTTGTCAGGCATTGGCCGTGGATGGATACCGTACAGAAACAGCTGAGGATGGGGATAGTGGTTTGCAGAAGCTAAGAGAGATAAAGCCTGATTTAGTCTTAGTTGACCTCAAGATGCCGGGAATGAACGGTATGGAGCTTTTAGAGAAGATTAGAGATGTCGATCCCAACATCGTTTCTGTAGTCATCACTGGCTATCCAACAAGAGAATCGGCTGTGGAGGCAAGGAAGCGTAATGCTTATGACTTTCTACCCAAGCCGTTTACCCCGGACCAATTAAGAATTATTGTTAAAAGAGGATTGGCACAATTCATTAAAGGGAAAAAAATGGAAACAGAATTAATCGATGAGAAAAAGAGGACAGCCAAGTTAATCGATGGCAAAGCAGTAGCACAAAGGGTTAAAGAAGAATTAAAGAAAGAAATAGTCGAGCTGGAAGCGAAACATCAATCTTCTCCTCTTCTTTTGGCGGTTCAGGTGGGAGAGAATCCTGCGTCGGCGTCTTATTTGAAAAGTCAGAAGAGAGGTTGTGAAGAAGTTGGCATCAACTATCAAGTTCAACAACTACCTCGGGAGATTAGTGAGAGCGAGTTGATTCAGTTTATCCAGGAAAAAAATCAGGATGGAAGGACAACCGGAATTATCCTTCAGATGCCTTTACCTCAACAAATAGATGCTGAAAAGGTGCAGGAAGCAATCGACCCTTCAAAAGATGTGGAAGGTGTGAACCCGCAAAATATGGGCTTATTATTTTACGGCTGGCCGGGACTTGTTCCCTGTACCGCCTTAGCGGTGATGGAATTAATTAAGAGTACCGGGACTTCGATCAAAGGTAAACAGGTAACTCTTGTAGGTCACAGTGCGCTTGTTGGAAAACCTTTAGCTCTTCTTCTTTTATCTTCCGAATTTGACTCGGCCACTACGACTGTTTGTCACATTGCTACTCAGGATTTAGCTGCACATACAAAGAGAGCAGAGATACTGATCGTGGCTGTCGGCAAGCCGGGTTTAATCAAAGGAGACATGATCAGAGAAGGCGCAATAGTCATTGACGTGGGAATAAATCGAGTTGACGGCAAGATCGTTGGCGATGTTATCTTTGACGAAGCGAAAGAGAAAGCTTCTCTAATTACACCTGTTCCCGGAGGTGTGGGACCGGTAACAACTACCATGCTTCTAAAAAACACGGTGGAGGCTTGGAAAATCCAGTTGGGATTTGATTTTAGGGCGGACATCAAATGGAGAATGGACTGAAAAGATTAGAGGAAAAGATCCTGGACGAATACCTGGATTTAGTTCAAAGAGTGCAGCCTGAATTAGAAAAGCGTTTTTTCTACGATGTGATGCCACCCTGGGAAGACTTCAGAGAATACAGGTTGGAAGAATTAACACATAAGAACAAATAGTAAAAGGCCACACATGAGAAAGAAAGCAGTGAATGAAGGTTGGACTTAGGAAAATTCTGGTAGTAGATTCCGATGCTGAAGCAGCATGGGAGTTGTCATCGCTGTTTATGAAAGAAGGTTATGATGTGGAAATAAGTACAGGTATTACGAAGGCTGCCGAAAGAATCGGGAATGTAAAGTTTGATTGCGTGATTATGGATGTTAATCTGCCTGAGATGATGGGTTATGAGGCAGTCTCAATTCTGAAAGCGATTGATCCTAAAGTCCAGATAATAATGACCTCAGCCGACAATACTCCCGAATTGGAAGCGGAAGTACGGAAGCAGAATATTTTCTTCTACTATATAAAGTCGTTCGACCGCGAAGAGCTGAAGGAGGCAGTTAGAGATGTGTTCAAAAAACTGGGAAAGTCTAAGGAGGCAAAAAAAATGGATAAACCGCAAAAGGTTTTGATTGTTGATGATGACCAAAGTTTTGTCACAGCAATAACACTTGTGCTCGAAAGCAGGGGCTACCAGCTTGCAACTGCCCATAACAAGGAGGAGGCAATGGAGGAGATTGGGAAGCATAAGCCCGATCTGATTCTTTTGGATATTATGATGGAGAGGATAACTGATGGTTTCAATCTGTGTTACAAGCTGAAACATGATCCTGAAATGAAAAAGATTCCCGTGCTTGCCGTCTCTGCTATCACCAAAGAGACCGGATTCAAGGTCTCACCTGCCACGGACGGAGAATACTTTGAAGCGGACGACTATATGGAGAAGCCGGTCAAGCCGTCAGAACTTCTGGAGCGGATTGAGAAGCTGCTGAAAGGATAGATGGTGTTGGTGAAAGACGCCCATACAAAATCACGGGAGCGGCACAAGGTGCCGGAGCAGGCGACCATACTGGTCATTGATGATGAGGAGTCTATGCGGGATTCTTGCTGTCAGGTACTGGCCAAAGATGGATACCGGACAGAGACCGCTGAGGACGGCAGTAGCGGATTGAGAAAGATAAAGGAGACACATCCTGATCTTATCTTGGTCGACATCAAGATGCCCGGTATAAGTGGAATGGAGCTCTTGGAAAAGGTGGCAGATATTGACCCCAATGTGGTTTCTGTTGTCATCACAGGCTATGCGACTGTCGAGTCGGCCGTAGAGGCAATGAAGCGGAACGCCTATGACTATCTTCCCAAGCCCTTTTCTCCCGATCAGTTAAGGATAGTCACAAGACGAGGCTTGGAAAGGAGGAGACTTGCTCTTGAGTCTGCACGATTACAGCAGGAAAAAGAGATGATGAAAAAGAACTTCATTACCCTTGTCTCGCACCAGCTTCGGGCACCACTTACGTGTGTGAAGCAGTGTTTTGGTGTAATCCAGGAGGGATTCACTGGTGAGGTGGCCAGCAAGCAAAAGGAGATGATAGAAATAGTTGGCAAGCGTATTGACGGTCTTATACAGCTCATTAACGACTGGCTCGATATGTCTCGTATCGAAGCCGGCAACCTCACAGAAGAGTTCAAACCGCTGGATATCGTTAATGTTCTTTTGGACACCATAGACACCTTGAAACCCTTGGCAGAGACCAAAAAAGTCACGCTAAAGACGGATTTCTGTGATGCTGGTCGTTTGGTTCAAGGCGATCAGGAAAGCCTGAAGCAGGCATTTACAAACCTGGTCACTAACGCGATAAACTACAATCGGGACGGAGGAACGGTGGGTATACTCACAGGGTCGGAAAACAATAATGTCCTGGTGGAGATTTCAGATACGGGGATAGGCATTTCTCAAGAGAACTTGCCTTTTATATTCGACGATTTTTTCAGGGTCAAGACCAAGGATACCTGTGGGGTCGCCGGTAGCGGGTTGGGGCTGACGATAGTGAAAAGAATAATCGAAGCACATAACGGCTGCATAATGGTAGTCAGCCAGTTGGGCGAAGGGACTACCTTCAGGATTCTTTTACCAAAGGCAGAACAATGAAGATAGTGAAACTACCGAAGGAAAATCTTGCGGAATTCATTTGTAATCTGGGTGCGTTTGGAGAAATTCATGCCCCCATCAAGAGAGGCGACGGAAGCTTTGTCTTCGCGCCGATAAAGGAGGCATCTGAGATTGAGCTGGATTGTATTAGAACCATTTTACCGCTGAAGAAATACTTTTTTAGGCCGATGGAAGTTATGTTCAATTTTTGTTCTGAAGAGGGTTATGAGATACCCAGTGAGGTTACGGACAAAAGAATTGTCGTTTTCGGCGCTCATCCGTGTGAGATCCATGGCCTGAAGATACTCGACATGGTCTTTAACGGCAGATATGTAGATACCTACTATCTTGCTCGAAGGAGTAAGGCCGCTATTATTGGCTTAGATTGTGTTCCTGATGACCTCTGTTTCTGTCGCTCTACCGGAAGCGATTTTGTCGACACAGGCTTTGATCTATTCTTATCTGATATTGACGACTCATATCTTGTCCGGGTAGGGACAAGCTTAGGGGACGATATGGTCAGGGCGGCAGATTCGCTGTTTCGCGAGGTTGAAAAAAATGATCGAGAGGCCTACAAGAGGAAATCCGTCCGGAGAAGGGAGAGCTTCAAAACAGAAATCCAACTTCAGGACTTGCCTGAGATAATGGATTTGGAATACGAAAGCCAGATCTGGCAGGATGTGGGAAAGGAATGTCTGAGTTGCGGTACGTGTTCAATGGTTTGCCCAACTTGTTATTGTTACAGTGTCTTTGACGAGCTCAATTTGGATGTCAATACCGGCCAAAGGAAGAGGAGATGGGACTCTTGTCTCTTCAAAGACTACGCTCTGGTAGCTGGAGGCCATAACTTTAGGGCCCAGCGTTCGTCGAGGGTTAAGAACAGATATTTTCATAAACAGAGAGGTTTTGTAAGCCAGTATGGAAGACCAAGCTGTGTGGGGTGTGGACGGTGCAAAGCCTTCTGCCCCGCCGGTGTTGATATTGTCGAGGTTGTTAGCAAGTTGAGGAGCGAAACCTGTGTCTGATCATCAGAAACTCCCAAAACACGAGAATGTATATCTGCCCAAGCCGGCCAGGATTATCCGGACATTGCCGCAGATAGCAGATCATCGGCTCTACCAAATAAGATTCGAAGACAAAGAGATGGCGGAGGATTTCGCCTACCGACCTGGCCAGTTCGTCATGCTTAGTGTCGTTGGTACCGGCGAGGCTCCGTTCTCTATATCATCTTCTCCCACTCGCCCGGGCATTATTGAGCTATGCGTGAGGCGCATCGGCCAGGTTACCAACGCTCTATTTAAGCTACCTCTTAATGCACCGGTGGGTATCAGGGGGCCTTATGGAAATGGTTTTCCTCTTGAGAGACTGGAAGGTAACAATCTTCTTCTCATCGCCGGCGGTTTAGGCATGGCACCTTTAAGGTCTCTTCTAAGGTACGCTTTGGATAATCGGTCAAAGTTTAAGGATATCATCCTGATGTATGGAGCAAAGAATCCGGATGATATGCTTTTCAAGTATGAACTCTTAGGCCTTATCGACCAGCCGGATGTGAAATGTCTTCTGACCGTAGACAAAGATGAATCGGGGATATGGAAAGCCCACATTGGCGTCGTTACCAAATTATTCGAACATGTGGAGATCAACGCTGATGAAACATACGCTGCCATCTGCGGCCCGGGGGTGATGTTCAAGTTTGTACTCAATGAACTTCTGCAAAGAAATTTCCCAAAGGACAGGATACTTATGTCCCTGGAAAGGAACATGCAGTGCGGTGTGGGGAAATGTGGACACTGTATGGTCGGTTACAAATACACATGTCTTGACGGGCCGATATTCAATTACTGGGATGCTATAAATTTACCGGAGATGATCTAAGGGGATAGGATAATGAGCAAGCCTAAGGTGGGAATATATGGATTAACGAGCTGTGCAGGGGACCAGTTGGTCATCCTCAATTGTGAGGATGAACTCCTCGATATCGTCAGTGCTCTGGACATAAAATCTTTTCCGATGGCCATGTCGGGCGGCGATGACGATTGCCCTTTAGACATCGTCTTCGTCGAGGGGACCGTGGTGCAGCCTGAAGACGAGGAAATGCTAAAAAAGCTAAGAGAAAGGGCAGGATTGCTCATTGCTATTGGTACCTGTGCTGTCTGGGGTGGTATACCGGCAATGCAGAATGAGAACAATCATGAAGAGTTGAAAAGGAATGTATACGGCACGGCTGGTGAGATATTTAAGACTGTTGTTCCACAACCACTAAGCAGCATTGTCAAGGTTGACCTTTCTATATCGGGTTGTCCGATAGAGAAGGAGCAATTATTACGGGCAGTAGCCTCCTTGTTACATGGGGACTTGCCTCGTCTGCCTAATTATGCTGTCTGCACAGAATGCAAAATGGCAGAGCATCTCTGTCTATTGGTTGAAAAGGGACAGCTCTGTCTTGGACCGATAACTGTAGCTGGCTGTAAGGCCCGCTGCCCAGGCTGTGGTCAGCCCTGCATCGGATGCCGGGGACCCGTTGAAGAGGCAAATGTTTCTTCTGAGGTGAGGGTGCTTAAAGAAAAAGGATTTACGCAAGCTGATATCCAGAACCGACTGCGTACCTTTGCCGGTGCAGCGGACTCCTTGAACATAGAATCTCTTAAGGAAGCTGCGAATGCATAAGTCAATAGTTATTGATCACATTTCTCGTATCGAAGGGCACGGTGGCATAACCGTAAAAATTAAGGATGGTGAGGTTGCCGACGTAAATATGGATATCTTCGAAGGACCTCGCTTCTTTGAGCCTCTGGTAGTTGGCAGGTCTTACGATGAAGTTGCGCCGATATTGATGCGGATCTGTGCCATATGCTCTCCGACACATACGGCAGCTTCCTTGATGGCTGTTGAGAATGCTTTTGGCATCGAGGTTACTACCCAGACGCGTTTATTGAGAGAGCTTTTGGTACAGGGAGGTAACATTGAAAGCCACGCCCTGCATTTATTTTGCCTAAGTATACCTGATTTCCTGAACTATCCAAGCGTTATCGCTTTAGCCTCCGACCATCCCCAGGAAGTGAAGATGGGTTTGGAGTTGAAGAAGTTAGGCAATACCATCCAGGAAGCAATCGGTGGCCGGATTATTCACCCTGTCAATGCCGTAGTTGGTGGTTTTGGAAAACTACCGGCCCCAGAAGGATTGTCGGATTTGAAGGAGCAATTGAAAAAGGGGTTGGAGCAAAGCCTGGCAGGTTTTGATTTGGTCTCCAGCCTGCAAATACCGGATTTCTGCACCTCACCCAATGTATTTGCCGCCCTATTCTCCGACGGACCGAGATACAGCTTATTCGGAGATAGAATATACTTATCCACAGGAGACAGTAAGGCAATCAATAAATACAAGGAAATCTGTAACGAGGGGTTTGTTGCACATTCTCATGCGAAACAGAGTTTGTTCAAAGGCAAGCCTTTTGCAGTCGGAGCTTTGGCAAGAATAGCATTAAATGGGGAAAAGCTATCCGGCCAAGCAAAAAAAGCTAAAGATAAGTTGGGTATGAGCCTACTTTCAGAAAACATGCTCTATAATAACGCTGCCCAGGCCGTTGAAATTATTTATTCCATAGAGAGATCGATGGAAATTATTGACGAGCTGCTCAGCGTTGGAATCCGTGAAGAAAGGCCGGTGGAAATCAGGGTACGGGAGGGTACAGGAACCGGTGCTGTTGAAGCACCAAGGGGTACATTGTATCACAGCTATAGCTTCGATAAGACGGGGAGACTTACGAAAGCTGACGTTATCACTCCGACAGCTCAAAATTTGGCTAACATTGAAAAAGACCTTCGTGTCTCGGTCGAGAATCTGATCAATGAGCCAAAGGAATATTTGGGCTCGAAGCTGGAGATGGTAGTACGAGCCTATGATCCCTGCATATCCTGTGCCGTTCATTTATTAAAGATCAACTAAATTTAGCAGTATCATTATGGAAGAAATTACAAACACATCACTTGTTTGTGTAGAGCCGGAGACATTAGAACTGAGTAGGGACCTCTCAAAAGAAGTAAGAGAAAGTATTGCCGATGTAACGAGGTTAGTAGTTGAAGATATATCCCACAATCGTCATTTTGGCAGGAAAAGGGACGAAGCGCCAGCGATTCGCGATTTGCGTCGGTTTCTTGCCGACAACGAGAGCACCACTCCTCGTAAAGGCCAGGTCCCGGAACTAAGCACACAGATGCAGGAAAAGTGTAATGCTAAATTTCCACAAGAGGCTCCGGTTAGCGAGTCGCTATCGTCGGCTTCAGACCGGCAGCTCTTACCTGCGACTGGGACCTGGCCAATATTGACTACAAACCGGTCTAATATGAATAGAAGTCTCCACTAATAAGGAGAGATCAGCTCCACATTGGAGTTGTAATGTCATTATGAACTGAATTTCAAAAAGATCGTGCTCGAAAGTTAAATAGCAAATAAGACACCCTTAAAACTTTCATTACAAAAGGGGGAAACATGAGCGAGGAAGGCATACTGATCATCGATGATGACCCGGACTTTGTGCAGATCACAAAAACGATTCTGGAGACAAAGCAGTACATAGTAAGCTGCGCGTACAATGCCGACGAGGGATTCGCCAAGCTGGAGGAAGGGGCTCCGGATGCCATCATCCTCGACATCATGATGGGAAGGGGCGCTGAGGGATTCATTTTTGCCAGAAAGTTGAGGAAAAACCCGCGTTTTGCCAGGATACCCATACTGATGCTGACATCTATGCGGGAACAGACAGGATTTGATTTCCCCGGTGAACGCATACACCCCAAATTCCTGCCCGTTGACGAATACGTTGAGAAGCCAATCGAATCCCATGCCCTTCTCGAAAAGATTGAGCAGCTGCTTGCCAAACAGAACGCCGGTTGATCGTACGAATCCATAGTCAGAACTTGACCAGTTAGCGTGCAGATTGTAACGAAGCCTTGTGAGGTGATTGGAATTTATGAGTAAACGTAAAAGAATCTTAGCAGCAGTAAAACGCTTCTTATGGCGGCTGTTCCAGCTGTTCCTAAGATCCGAATAATAATTTAAAACGACACAAGAAAACAAAATTCGTAAACGGACTACTCTTGAATGTTCTGCTGAATCCGATACGCTATATTGTCCCGTGTGTCAAAAGCAATGGCCAAAGATCGAGAAGCAAGCTCAAGATAGCGTACTGCAATTTAAGAAGCTTATCTTAGGAGAAAAAAATGGGCTTAGAAATTGCCATTTTATTAGTCTTAGGAGCATTTCTTTGTGAATTTATTGACGCCTCCATGGGGATGATGTACGGGACGATTCTTTCACCGGTTCTGATTATTGCTGGGTTTGAACCTGTACTGGTAGTGCCATCCATCTTGCTTTCCCAGGCTCTTGGAGGATTCACAGCAAGCATATTTCATCAGCGATTTAGGAATGTTAATCTCGCACTAAAAACCATAAATCCAAAGATTATCGCAAAAAAATTATCTGAACTGGGATTTATTGAATCTTTTAAGATAGGCACAACCAAGGATTTTAAAGTCTCTTTTTGTGTAGCAAGCTTGGGGATTGTAGCCACTGTTTTTGCGGCAATAATAGCTATTAGTATTCCAAAAGCACTTCTCAAAACTTATATCGGAATATTGGTTCTTGTTATGGGATTAATATTACTTTTGGGTCCAAAGTTTAAATTTTCCTGGAAGAGAATGGTGGCAGTAGGCTTATTGAGTTCTTTTAATAAAGGATTATCTGGAGGTGGTTTTGGGCCTGTCGTTACAAGTGGCCAGGTTATAGCCGGCAGAGAGGGTAAAAGCTCAATAGGAGCCACCACTTTTGCTGAAGCGCCAATTTGCATTGCCGGATTTTTAACCTTTTTATTAACAAAAGGGATATCAGATTGGAACCTGGTAATCTTCCTAAGTATAGGGGCTTTATTGGGGGCTCCCCTTGGAGCTTTGTTAACATCTAAATTTAAATCAGAGAAAATATTAAAAATTATTTTAGGATTACTAACGTTAGTCTTAGGGACATGGACTTTGGTTAGAACCTGGATATTTTGAAAAAAGAAATCTCGAACAGTTAAAGGAATTTACCCTGAAGCGAAATACTGTGAACTTTTTGATAGATGTCCTTACCTTCTTAGTATTTTTCGCAATGTTTTGGATTGGCCTCCTGATTCACTACGTTTTGCCTCCAAGCGGCGGTCGCGGTCATGCTTTGACGCTCTGGGGCATGAACAGACACGATTATGGCAACGTACATTTTTATCTGGCCTTGGCTATGGTTGCCCTGATTATCGTGCACATCTGGCTCCACTGGTCTTGGATCTGTTCAGTATTCAGCAAGCTAATAGGTACCTCGCAGCCAGAGCGAATCAAGTGTGCCCTATATGGTACGATCCTTTTGCTGGTTATCGGCATAGTAACCCCAGGCAGCCTGTTATGGGTTGAGACGCAAGTAAAGTATACTTATGGAGAAGATCAGGGACGGCATGGATATGAGGCTTTCGAAGCAAATGAGTTGCCTTACATCACCGGCCGCACGACTCTGTCTCAAGCCGCCGAGATGGCTGGTATTTCAGTAGAACAGTTGATCAGCGAGCTGCAACTGCCATCGAATATCAATCCCAGTGAACGATTAGGCCAACTCAAGCGGCAATATGGATTCGAAATTGAAGATGTAAGACGTATCGCCTCTCAGAAAACAAATAGCGCAAGGTGAGTCTTCTCCCAGTTCCATCAATCAAGCATACATAGGCTTACAATCCCCATTGCCCATGCTTTTGCGGATTACCCTACGGCCAACCGACCGATACCGTCTGGCAGTTTGACTTACTTGCCATTCCAACACTCAAGAGTATGCAGTCTTTCACAAACATCTACAAAACAATCCGCTGAGATATATCGAGTCTTCTTATCAGTCACTTCTCAGGGTACAGTACGGGACCGGAGGAGAAGGTGGAATTCAGTTGCCACGTTTTCTCCTATAATGCTGGTTTCGAGGGTTATCGACGGTTTTATTATCAATGAAGATCTGTTTCTGATGCTGATATACCTCTGCGAATCTTGACAAACATTCAGAAATACAATTATAATGGCCAAATAAAGAGCATCAGGGAAGAATCCTTGCTTTGTAGCTTCTTAAAATGTTAGGATACCGATGGCAGGTGACCAATTATCACACTCCGCAAAAGCGGCTTTGACCGAGCGAGTCAAGGAGCTAACGTGTCTTTACGGGATTGCTCAGATAGCCGGCCAGCCAGATATATCGCTGGAAGAAATTATCCAACGCATTGTTGAGTTTCTTCCTCCTGCCTGGCAATATCCCGAGACCGCTTTCGCGAGAATAATTTTGGATGGAATTTCGTACACGACCAAAGGCTTCCGTGAATGCCGTCAGAAGCAGGTAGCTGAGATTATTGCGGGTGGAGTTCCAAGAGGTTTTGTTGAGATGGTTTATGCAGAGGAAAAGCCCGACCTTGATGAGGGTCCGTTTCTTAAGGAAGAACGCAATCTAATTGACGCCGTAGCCGGACAGGTAGCGTTAGTTGTCGAACGAAGACAAGCAGAGGAGGACAGATTGAAGTTACACAATCAACTTCTGCATGCTGATCGGCTGGCGACAATCGGGATGCTTGCCGCGGGAGTAGCTCATGAACTAAACGAACCGCTGGGAAATATTCTCGGATTTGCACAGTTGGCAAAGAAGTGCCCGGGGGTTCCGGCCTCAGCCGAGCAGGACATTGGAAAAATCGAAGCCGCTTCTTTACATGCGCGGGAGATTATCCAAAAACTCCTGGTTTTTGCCCGACAAGCCCAACCTAAGAAGACACGGATAAACCTGAATCAGGTGGTGGAAGATGGGCTTTATTTTTTCGAAGCTCGGTGTGTCAAGGAAGGTATAGAACTTGTTCACCTGCTTTCGGCAAATCTGCCTGACATCACAGCTGATCCGGCGCAAATGAACCAGCTTCTGGTCAATTTGGTTGTCAATGCCCTGCAGTCAATGCCTGGAGCAGGCAAGATCACGGTTCAGACACGATTTTGCGACCATAACGTTTATCTGATTGTTGAGGATACCGGAGCTGGTATGAGCAAGGACGTTCAGGACAAAATATTTGTTCCATTCTTCACGACCAAGGATATCGGTCATGGAACGGGTTTGGGTTTGCCTGTTGTATATGGAATAGTAACTTCCCACGGCGGTTCGATTAATGTTAACAGTAAAACCGGCTGTGGTACTCGGTTCGAAATTCAATTGCCGGTGGCAGAGCCGGAAGATACGGAGGAAAGTGCTTAATATGTCGTCTTCTCCCAAGAAAGAACGCATTTTGATAGTGGATGACTCCACCACGACATTGGAAGTGTTGCAACGAAATCTCACGGCGGCGGGCTATCAGGTTTTCACGGCAACCTGCGTGGCTGAAGCAATTGAAACTCTTGGGGCAACGCGATTGGATCTGGTCATCACTGACCTCAAGATGCCCAAGGTCAGCGGCCTCGACCTCGTGCGGCATATCAGGGAAAACTTTAAGAACACTGAAGTAGTGATGATTACCGGCTATCCATCAATTGAAGGAGCAGTCGAGGCGGTCAAGACCGGTGCTGAAGAGTTTTTACCCAAACCCTTCACCGACGAAGAGCTTCTGTCCGCGGTTCAGCGAGTGCTTGATAAACTAAAGGTTCGCAGGTCCGGGCAGACCGGTCCGGACCAGGTGGTTCCTGTGTACAGGGATTTTATCGGGGACTCAAAAGTAATGCACGAAGTTTTTGTCGCCATAGGCAAGGCGGCGTCCACTTCGGCCACTGTTCTTATTAGCGGCGAGAGCGGTACAGGAAAGGAATTGGCGGCCCGGGCCATCCACTACGGCAGCGCCCGGTCTTCTGCGCCTTTCGTACCTGTGAACTGCGGCGGGATCCCCGAAGGGCTGCTTGAAAACGAATTGTTCGGGCACGTAAAAGGAGCCTTTACCGGCGCAGATGAATCCCGGGCGGGCTTCTTTCATGCCGCGGACGGCGGCACGATATTTCTCGACGAAGTGAGCGATATGAGCCTGGCCATGCAGGTCAAACTCCTTCGGGTACTGCAAGACAAGCAAGTCTGTATGGTCGGGTCTAACAAGGCACGAAAAGTGGATGTAAGGATTTTGGCCGCGACCAACAAAGACCTGCGCGGTTTGGTCAAAAAGGGAGTTTTCCGCGAAGATTTGTTCTACCGGCTCCATGTCATAACCATATTGATCCCGCCTCTCAGGGAAAGGGGCGAGGATATCCTGTTACTGGCCCGTCATTTTGTAACTAAGTTTTCAGCCGAATTGGGTAAGTCGGCTCCTCGCTTTTCCGATAAGGCCCTGCAAAGTCTCAGAAACTACAATTGGCCGGGTAATGTTAGAGAGCTTGAGAACGTAATCCAGCGCCTTGTGGTAATGACTGAGGAAGACCTCATTGAGGTTCCTGATTTGCCTTCTCTTATGCGTTTCTCAGCCCTGCGAAAAACGGGATTCACAAGAACCCTCGCGGAAGTGGAGGCCGAATACATTAGCAACGTTCTTGCAAGCGTGGACGGCAACAAGACCCGTGCCGCAGAACTCTTAGGCATCGATCGCAAAACCCTGCGAGAGAAGCTCAGGAGAATTGAAAAACCCTCTTCCTGAAGTTTTGAGTGCCGGCCAAATCCTCCCCACCGGTTCAAAATGCCCCGCCGATTCCTTCCATCCTACTCAGATGCAGCATCGTTGCAAGCGTAACCTCACAAAAAGAGCGGTTTCGTGAAAATCCTGCTTTTTTTCCAATTAGGTGCGCAATTCTCTTTTAGCCTCGAACAGCCGGCTGCCTGTAAACCTCTGTTTGTTTACATTTTGAGACGACTGGCACGGCTTTTGCTCTTGTGTGGACGGTAGGAAAATAGATTAAGGAATAAGTCATGTCAGACAATATTATATATCGCGGTTTATGCTCAACTTGCAAGCATGCTCCGACTTGCACGTTTCCAGGGGATCTTCAAAGGCCTGCGTTTTATTGTGAAGAATTTGAAATTGAGATCTCCCCTGCAAGGAAAACTTCCGAAGACGGCACATCGCAGTCGACGACATCTTCCATCGCCGTTGCTGAAGACTCATCCGGATTAATTGGGCTGTGCAGCGACTGTGAAAGCCGCCAAACCTGTGTCTTTCCGAAACCGGAAGGCGGTATCTGGCATTGCGAGGAGTACCAATAGGATGGAACAGACTGCTATCTCGAATAAAGAGAATATCTGTGCGGAAGAAGAGGTAGATTTGAAAGATGTTTTAAGAATCCTGGAAAAGCATAATGAGGACAGAGGCGGGCTAATTGCCATTCTCGAAGAAATCCAGGCTGAATATGGGTATCTTCCCGAAAAGTCGCTTAGAATAGCAAGTGAGAAAACGGGCCGACCTTTGGTCGATGTATATAGTGTTGCCACGTTCTACCGTTCGTTCAGTCTGAAACCAAGGGGCAAACATCTTGTCTATGCGTGTGTTGGTACGGCCTGCCACGTCCGAGGCGCGCCAAGAATTGTCGAAGAGCTGAAGCATCAGCTCGGAATCAAGGCAGGAGAAACGACTCCCGACAAGGAATTTACGTTAGAGACGGTGAACTGCTTAGGTGCCTGTGCTCTCGGGCCGGTTGTTGTGATCGACGGGCGCTACTTCTCAAAGGTCAGAAAATCAAGGATTAGCCAACTATTAGAGCAAGCTCGGAATGGATTTGGCAAACTTGATATACGAAAGGATAAAGGGATCTTCCCAATCAATGTAAACTGTCCCCATTGTAATCACAGCCTAAATGACGAGACCTTTGAAATTGACGGCCACCCATCAATCCGGGTGACCATATCCTGTGACCACAAGCAAGGCTGGCTCAGGCTTTCCTGCTTGTATGGTAGTTACAATTTTGCTTCCGAGTTTGACGTCTCCGCAGGCTCGGTGGTGAGCTTTCTTTGCCCGCATTGTGTCGTGGAATTTCCCAGCACATTGGACTGTTCGATGTGCACCGCGCCGATGGTGCCGATGCTCGTCGATGGCGGCGGCATAGTACAGATTTGTTCGCGCCGTGGATGTAAGAACCATATGTTGGATTTGGTATAAGTTAAGGTTAATAGAAAGGGAACCCGCGCGTTTGACGTGAGGTCGCCGCGCGGTGCCGAAATGCTGAGATTATCTTCTATAAATGAGCTAAAAGAATTACAGAGTGTGCTTTTTGACACCACTGACGAAAGCATTCCTTGCATAGTTATTCCCACAGGGACGTGCGGACAAGCCAGCGGCGCCAATGACCTTATTCGTGTGGCCAAACGCGAGATTCTGGCAAAGGGCCTGACAAAGAAGGTTCGTCTCCGCATCAGCGGATGCCATGGGTTCTGCCAGATGGAGCCCTCTGTACTTGTCGAACCCCGCCGGGTGTTTTACCCGAGGGTCGGCCTCAAAGAGATGGAACGTATTGTAGAGGCCGCAGCAAGGGACAAAGTGCTCACAGATATTCTTTTCGCAGACCAGGAAACGGGCAAGGCCATCGAACGGCAGGATGATATACCGTTCTTTAGCAAACAGGTGCGCAGGCTTCTTTCCTGGAACGAGAAGGTGGATCCTATCCGCATTTATGATTACATCAAAGCTGGTGGATATTCGCTGTTGGCAAAAGTACTCGCCAAAGGCAGCCCCGTCTGGGTGGTAGAAGAAGTTAGACGTTCGGGATTACGCGGCCGCGGCGGGGGCGGCTTTCCCACAGGGTTGAAATGGGAATTACTGGCTAAGCAATCCAACAACGGCGGCAAGTTCCTCATCTGCAACGCTGACGAGGGTGACCCCGGTGCCTATATGGACCGCAGCGTCCTTGAGGGCAACCCACACAGCATCATCGAAGGAATGATAATCGGTGCCTATGGGACCGGCGCTGCAGAGGGTATAGTCTATGTCCGCAACGAATACCCAATTGCGATCAAGCATTTGAATATCGCGATAAAACAAGCACGAGAGCTTGGGCTTTTGGGTGAAGACATCCTCGGAACCGGTTTCTCATTTGATATCAAACTGGTCAAGGGAGCCGGCGCATTTGTGTGCGGTGAGGAGACGGCGCTGATACGCTCTGTCGAAGGGAAGATGGGTGAGCCTCGCCAACGGCCACCATTTCCTATACAAAAAGGTATTGAGGGCAAACCTACAGCAATTAACAATGTTGAGACCTGGGCGAACATTCCGCTTATCTTCAGACTTGGAGCTAAGAAGTTTGCGAAAATAGGCACTGAGGGCAACAGCGGCACGAAGATTTTCAGTCTGGTCGGCAAAATCAAGAATACCGGCCTCGTCGAAGTACCGATGGGAATGACTATCAAGGAAATTGTCTACGATATCGGCGGCGGCTCGGCAGGCAAGGCCAAGATAAAAGCGGTTCAAACGGGCGGGCCCTCCGGGGGATGTATTCCTTCCGACATGTTTGATTTACCCGTTGATTACGAAAGTCTGGCCGATGCCGGCTCGATTATGGGCTCAGGCGGCATGATCGTTATGGATGAAAACACCTGTATAGTAGATATCGCCAAATACTTTATGAATTTCCTGAAGGACGAATCCTGCGGCAAATGTTTCACCTGCCGAAAGGGTATACAACGAATGTACGAGATTCTCGACGATATCTCAAGAGGTAAGGGAACACTCGAACACTTGGACCTCCTGAAAGAATTAGCAGAGGCCGTGAAAGATACAACGATGTGCGGCCTGGGGCAGACGGCGTCGAACCCTGTTCTAAGCACCCTCCGTTACTTCCAAAATGAGTACCGCAGACACATCATTGATAAAAAGTGTGATGCTTTTGTTTGCAAAGATTTGGTCGGTGCACCATGTCAAACCGGTTGCCCCCTTGGTACCGAAGTCTGGCGCTATGTGGCCCTCATTGAAAAGGGTAAATACGAAGAAGCCTACAAAGTTATCAGGCAGGTTAATCCGTTCCCGTCGGTTTGTGCCCGGGTTTGTGGCCGCAAGTGCGAAACGAGATGTAACATTGCTGCCAGTGGGGGCCAGGCTATTGCTATCCGGGCAATGAAGAGATTTATAACGGACCGCGTTGACCCCTCCGTTTATAAACCTGTCGGAACTGTTCCTCGGGGCAAGGGTCTTCACAGGATAGCGGTTGTGGGTGCAGGTCCTGCCGGCCTCTCGGCTGCTCATTCTCTTTCTCTGCTCGGTTATAAAGTGACGCTCATCGATGCAGCCGATGAGCCGGGTGGAATGCTGATTAGTTGTATACCTGCTTATCGCCTCCCTCAGGATGTGACACGCAGGGAAATAGAACTGCTCCTTGATGAAAACATCACCCTCAGAAGCGGGACCGCCCTGGGGCGGGACATAACCATCGACGAATTATTTAAGGATGGCTTCGAGGCAGTATTTTTGGCAATAGGGGCGGATAAATGCTGGCGGTTGGGTCTTGAAGGAGAAGACACTCAAGGGGTATATCCATCAATGCAATTCCTTAAGGCCTTTAACCTGCGAGGCGAGGAAATGGCAAAAGGGCACGTGGCCATCGTTGGCGGCGGCAATTCCGCTGTGGACGCCGCAAGAGTGGCTATTCGTCAGAAGAAAGTCAAGAGTGTAATGCTGCTCTACCGCCGTACCTCCCAGGAGATGCCTGCTTACGCCGAAGAAGTTGAAGCAGCTCTGGAGGAAGGTATAAGGCTTGAAACATTAGTCTCGCCCACAAGTATACGTTACATCAAAGCAGCAGAGGCAGAGGGAGTCAAAGTTGAAACATTCGTCCAGCCGGTGAAAATAGATGCGAGAAATGGACACCTGGCCGATATCAAGTGCGTCAGAAACAAACTGGGTGATGTTGACTCAAGCGGCCGACGCAGACCTGTTCCCATACCTGGTACTGAGTTTACTATTGCCCTGGATACCTTGTTAGTAGCCATCGGCGAACGTCCGGATAGCGATTGCCTTGCTTCTATGGGCCTGGAGCTTGATAAAGGCGGCAGATTGCGAGTTGATGCAAAAACTCTTCAAACTAATCGTAAGGGTGTGTTCGCCGGGGGCGACCTGGTGACGGGTCCGAATACTGTTGTTAATGCCATTGCCGCAGGAAGAAAGGCGGCGAGAGTTATAGACCGCTATATTCGTGGCAAAGAGCTTATTGAGCCACCTAAGGTACAACTACCTTCGGTTTTCATAGAACCTGCTGTGGTCGGCGATGAAGAACTTGAAGATGCGGAAAGAGTAGAACCTGCTACACTCGACGCCGAATCAAGGAAGACTAACTTTGCAGAAGTAGAGAGACAATTGTCTGTTGAACAGGCAACCCTCGAAGCCCACAGGTGTCTTAGGTGCGACCTGGAGTTTACACAGCGTTCGGAGAATGAAGAGGCCGAGTGTGCAGCAGTGGAGGAAAAGTCGGCGTGATTAAATTGAAAATAAACGGTTTGGATGTTTCGGTCGAGAAAGGCAGCACCCTGCTGGACGCTGCAAGATTCCTGGGATTTCCTATCCCGACACTGTGTCATATGGACGGGTTGTCACCCTATGGGGCGTGCCGGCTGTGCGTGGTGGAGATTGGAGAAGGGCCAAAGGCAAAATTGGTCTCCTCGTGCACCTACCCGGTCGAGGAAGGACTCAAGGTGCGAACAGCATCGGAGCGGGTATTAAAGGCACGTAGAATGATATTGGAGCTGCTGTTGGCTTCTTGTCCTCAGTCCAAGATAATCCAGGATCTTGCTTCCGCACACGGAATACGCCGGCAGCGCTTCAGGCAGGAGCATGAGGTTTGTATCATGTGCGGCCTGTGTGTACGTATGTGTGAAGAACAGATGATGGCCAAGGCCATCGGTTTTAGAGGGCGCGGTGAGAACAGGAGTATCGGCACACCTTTTGATATCAAGTCGGATGTTTGCCGGTTGTGTGGCGGCTGTATGTATGTTTGCCCAGCCTGTCAGCTCCGCTGCACATATACCGAGCCGGAAAAGGCAATCTGTGGAGGCTGTGCAAATCTAAGCCCGCCCTGCGTGGAGAAAGAACAGTTTAACGATATGATGTGCTACATGAGCCCGTGCGTAGCCTGCGAGATAAAGAAAGACTAATAAATTTAAAGGAGCCAGATAAAATGTCACTTACGCTTTCAAAGATAAATGCTTCTGCTGCAACTCTAACGAAGAACAGGACAGAAGGTTCGATTGTACCGGCCTCGGGTATGTGTGTTACATGTGTGGACGGCTGTATCGGTATGTGTGAGATAGGCAAGAGTGCTTATCGGGGCCACGAAGTTATTTATCCACAACCTTTCGGGATGATAACAACGGCCGCTGAGAAAACCTATCCGGTAGATTATTCGCACTTCAACATCATGGGAACCGCCGTCGGGGCTTATGGAATTGAGGCCGACAGCGACAAGGCCATCTTTCCTGCCGTCAATCTGGAGGTTTCTTTTGGTCAGGATAAAGGTATAAAGTATCGCTATCCATGGCACATTGCAGGAATAGGTTCAACAAACATTGCCAGGAACAACTGGGAAGGTCTGGCTATTGGTTCTGCTCTTGCAGGAACCGGTCTGACTATTGGCGAGAACGTTGTTGGAATGGACCTGGAATCTGTTATCAAGAACGGCCGGGTAGTCGATACGGCCGACCTCAAACGCCGCGTGAAGCTCTATCAGGATCATCAGAGAGATGGTTACGGCGCTATCATCGTGCAGGCAAACGTTGAGGATACACGGCTGGGTACACAGGAATATGCCATCGAGAAGCTCGGAGTTGAATGCGTTGAACTAAAGTGGGGCCAGGGCGCCAAGGATATCGGCGGTGAAGTGAAAATCAAGGACATCAAAAAGGCCCAACTGTTGTACGAGCGTGGTTACATAGTCCTGCCGAACCCGACTGACCCAGATGTTATCAAGGCTTTTGAACGAGGTGCTTTCAAAGAGTTTGAGAGACATTCGAGGGTGGGAATGGTCACCGAGGAATCATTTGCCAAGCGGGTGGAGGAGCTGCGGAATGCCGGTGCCAAATACGTCTTTCTCAAGACAGGGGCCTATCGGCCGGCAGACCTGGCGAGGGCGGTTTCATTTGCTTCAAAGTACAAAATAGACCTTCTAACCGTCGATGGTGCAGGCGGCGGAACCGGTATGAGCCCCTGGCGAATGATGAATGAGTGGGGTATCCCTTCTGTGCATTTGCACTCGCTATTATATCAGTATGCCAAACGTATCGCCGACAAGGGCCAGCATCTGCCTGCACTGGCTTTGGCTGGTGGCTTTGCTTTTGAAGACCAACTCTTCAAAGGACTTGCCCTTGGCGCACCGTTTGTAAAACTGATTGGCATGGCCCGGGCCCCGATAGCCGCAGCCATGGTAGGTAAAACAATCGGACGCACGATTGATGAACTCCAGATTCCGGTGTACATCGAACGTTTCGGTAGCTCAAAAGATGAAATATTTGTGACCGCCAGTACCCTCCGCAAGGAACTGGGGGACAAGAAATTTGAAAAGCTCCCGACCGGTGCCCTTGGGCTTTATACTTACTACGAACGCCTTGCCCAGGGCTTACGCCAACTAATGGCTGGTAGTCGCAAATTCACTCTGGAACATATAGCCAGGGACGATATAGCAACTTTGACGCGTGAGGCAAAAGAGGTCAGTGGAATTCAGTATGTTATGGATGTGGATCAAGGAAAGGTTGAAAGAATTCTTGACAGTTAAAGTTGCGTAGACTTGTGCTTTGCTGCTCCAATTGCTGTTACAGCAGCGAATATCCTGGAGTGACTTGGGCTGGCTGTTTATAAAAAGAAACAGCAATATAGAAAATATAAATTGGACTAAGACAGCCATCGTGACGAGCACTAAGGTACTGTTGATTTAGTCACCGAGTCTGAAAATGTCCACAAATCTCCCCTTTCTCATGAACAGCAGAATGTCTTTGTTATTCGATAAATTCATGTCACCATTTTGTCTCCAAAGATGCAGAATCTGGTGACCCATAAAGAAGCCAAACATTGGATTCTTGCCGAAAAACGAATATTATCAAGAAATTTTCAGCAATTTTCGGATTCAATGTCTGCGGAAAGAGAAATGTATACATCACGTAAATTGTTGTAAGATATATTCTTATATTTCACTTAACTTAAACACCTCGGCACATGTCTCCAGAATGTCTCCATTTTGCTTAAATCTCAGCTCTCTTTTTC
>DATLBB010000291.1:0-2798 GCA_035527155.1 Sedimentisphaerales bacterium | reverse complement strand
CAAAGCCCGATGCCTGCGTTGTCGGCCAAAAACGTTCTCAACGTGGAGAAAACCACGCCTCCGAGCATTTTTGGCCTGCCGCCTTGGCCTCGAACTTTTCGCTCGTCCTCATAACGACCCGGTTATTCGGATAAGCTCTTAGCTTTCGGTATGACGCTTTTTTTTCAGACCTTTCCCGAATGACACGGCAAACAGACGTCCGGTAACAACATCGGAGTTTTCCGGACAAGGACGGCCGTGTTTTAGCCCAATTTTTGGAATTCTTAACGGGCTTTAATGCAAAAGGCATTTTGCTTATGGCTGATTTATTCATATATTTTAAGTGTGGCCAGCATATCTGCTGAGCGACATAAAGCGCAAAGATTCGTTTCTGGACGTAGAAATGGGGGTTGATATGAACGAAGTATTGATGCTGCGCGGAGCCGAGCCGAGGGAAATTCTGGAAACTGCAATTGCAGAACAAGTACCAGCCATTATGTCCTATTTGTCCAAAGGTAAATGGCACGTCGCAAAGGTACTGCTGACCAATCTTGGAGCCAGTAGACTAAGTGTTAAGATCTGGCCAAAGGACAAACCGCGTCCGGTAAATATACACATTCATCAGCCGGTCGGCGTATCGCTCAAGTACGGATACGGCAAGTTTGTTTTTGACACAACCGTGGTAGGTCTTGAGCAATCGCCCTCCGCGCCTTCCTGCGAAAGCAAGAGCGGGGACCGAGGGCAGAATGGCCCGTCCGACTCCGCTCAGGGCCGCCCTGAGCGAGGAAACGAGTCAAAGGGCGGAGCGATAGTACTTGCGGTGCCGGACCGGATTGAGATAGTCCAGAGAAGAAGCTATTACCGTGTTGATGTGCCCAAATCGCTGAAAGTAAATGTGCTGGTGTGGCATCGTGGACAGAATTATGTCCCGGGAGCCGCGACCTGTAGCCCGGACAAGCAACAGGACAGCAGTGCCTGCACTGGTGTAACTGCAGATGCGAACGACGAGACACGAGATTATTACCAGGGCAGGCTTATTGATATTTCTGCCGGCGGTGCACAGATTGCAGTTGATGCTGCACAAAAACCTGACCTGAGGAAAGGACAGTTTATCGGGCTGACATTTACACCTATGCCTTATGAAAGGCCATTGATATTCGATGCCCAGATTAGAAACATCCTGCCAACAGCAGACAGCCAAAATATCTGCCTTGGTTTGCAGATTGTCGGATTGGAAGCGAGTTCCGAGGGCAGGCAGATTCTGGAAAGACTGTGCAATGTTGTCGAGCGCTATTTCCAGATAAACCAATCCGGCGCCAAGCAGCAGGAAATGAAAGGCCCCCCCAGAAACACGATAAATCCCGTTAGAAATTCAGAAAATCGGGCTAAACCGCAAAAAGGGACGATTTCTAACGGGATAAAGGGCATTTCGGAATCCGAGCCGAGAAGCACTGCGTAAGCAGGGACAAACTCGATTTGTGTTTTGCATCCCGCACCAAAAAAGGATTTAACCGGGCAGTGAAATCCTTTTTTGATGCGGGATTATTTTTCGGGTTCCCATTTTGCGACATGCTGCAAAATGGGCTTTCTCTTACGGATTACTTTGTAATAAAACCATTTCACAACGCTGCTTGCCGCAAAACCACAGAAAATCAATACCAAAGCCGCCTGTCTGCTCCAGATACACAGGGCAAGGAACAACAGCGTCCTGATGAGATGTGCGAAAGGTTTTTTGCCCTTTATGTACTGATTCAGGATATGCGGGTATCGAATCCTGCTAACCATCAATACCGCCGCGCCGAGGGCGAAAAACGGCAGGGCATAAATAATAGCGCCTTCACAGAAGCTAAGATACGCTGGAGCGTCACTGGATGAAAGCTCTGGTAGTATTATTTCCTGATGGAATATTACCAAACTAACCACGACCCCGGCAGCAGCGGGAGTCGGCAGGCCTATAAAACTCATATGTGCAGACTCATCCTCCTCGTTTTCTACATTGAACCTTGCTAATCTAATGGCGGCACAGCTGATATATGCTCCCGCGGAGACCCTGATGAAATCCTGCAGGAAACCCTCCATTGGAGAGCTCGATTCGTCAAAGCCGAATATGTATTCGAGGATTTTGAGCATCAGAAAGGCCGGTGCCACGCCGAAGCTGATTATGTCACAGAGACTGTCGAGCTGGCCGCCAAAGCTCGAAGTACTTTGGCTCATTCGTGCCAGCCGACCGTCAAGCATGTCTGCGATCATTGCCAACAGAATCATATAAGCCGCTATCGCAAATTTGTCCTTGCTGGCAAAGATAATAGCTGCAAAACCACATACGCCATTGAGAATGGTTATCAGTGACGGCAGGACCGTGATATACTTTAACCTTTGCTTTCGCACCCGCCGCAGCAGGCTGTCTTTGGCAGCTTCGGTTTTTAATCTTGGCATAACTGGCTGCCCCCAATCGGGGACCCCTCGTACCTTACAAGCGTCGTCAATCCGGCTTTGACTTTGTCGCCTATTTGGACGAGACACTTTACATTTTCACGATGAGGCACATACAATTCTGTCCTTGAGCCGAATTTTATCATGCCGAATTTCTCACCGCCAGTCAAAACCTGGCCCTCTTTTTTCTCGCAGACAATCCGCCGGGCAATGCTGCCGCTGATTTGCCTTACAATCAGCCGGTCTTTGGGGCTGTCAGTCCTGATTAGGCCCAGTTCGTTGGACTCATTAACCCGGCCGGACTGTGGATTTGCGGCGTTTTTGTATTTGCCTTTTTTATAAGTAATTCTCTCGACTTTTGCGTTACACGGAGCGCGATTAATATG
>DATLBB010000290.1:0-11220 GCA_035527155.1 Sedimentisphaerales bacterium | reverse complement strand
GGCAGGGCGAGTTTTGAACGGGCGCCGATGACTTCTCTGACGAAATCGTTCTTGATACCCAGAACCTCAGCCGCTTCGATGAGGTTGGTAAAGGTGTCCCAGATTATCTCCTGGTCCATCGACGGGCCCATCGACAGATTTACCCTCTTTCCATCGGGGGCAACGAAGCTGTTTTCCGGGGAGTTTGACGGTCCCGATACAAGCTTACCAGTCTTAGGATGTTCCACGAGCCAGTCAAGAAAGAATAAAGTTGCTTCCTTCAATACAGGATATGCCCTGTTTTTAAGAAACTTCCTATCACCTGTAAAGCGGTAATGCTCCATAAAGTGCTGCGTGCACCAAGCCGCCCCCATAGGCCACATCCCATACCCGACGCTCCCGAATGGGCTTGTGTGCCACCATACGTCGGTTGTGTGGTGGGCGACGAAGCCGCGGCAGTTGTACACGTCTCGTGCAGTCTTTCGCCCGGAAGGCACCAGCGCATCGGTAAGCCTGAAGAACGGCTCGTGACATTCGCTGAGATTACACACTTCGGCTGGCCAGTAGTTCATCTGAATGTTAATGTTGATGTGGTAGTCGGCATTCCACGGTGCCGCGATGTGCTCATTCCACAAGCCTTGTAGATTGCTCGGCATACAACCCGGCCGCGAGCAGGAAATCAGAAGGTATCTGCCGAACTGAAAGTATAAGGCAGCTAAGGCGGGGTCATCGGCGCCGCCACGCAGTAGTTTCAGTCGTTCATCCGTCGGTTTTGCCGCAGCAGGTGTCTCCCCAAGGTCCAGGCTCACCCGTCTGAACAATCTTTGGTGTTCGGCAATGTGCTCAGCCTTGATTCGCTCAAAACTGTTCTTCTCGACTGCGGCAAGCTGTTTAGCACACACTCGAGCCATATCTCTCTTAAGCGGCTTGTAGGGGTCGTTGAAGTTATAGTCCGTCGCTGCGGTCAGCAGGAGCGTCACGGCATCTGCGTTTCTTATCGAAATCGCCTCCTCCTTCATCTCAAGCTGCCCGCCCTGAAGTCTGGCGCGAAGCTGAGTGTGGTATTTAACTCCTTTGTGCTTGCCGTTCTGACTTGCCTGCCCGAACATAGCCAATGTACGTGACCCAGCTTGCTTCAGGTCGAAATCAGCCGGGCGATCCAGCGTTGCATCGATACAAATGCTGCCCGGCTTGTCGGCTGTCAGACGCACGACTATGGCCTGGTCGGGTTCGCTGGCGAAGACTTCGCGCCGATATGTAATCCCGTTTACCGTAAATGTCGTTGTCGCAATAGCCATATCGAGGTCAAGCTCTCGTTTATAAGATTCGCTCACCCCTGTCGAAGGTCCGAGAGTAACCGAAGCAGTCATCCCTCCGGGCCCGCCCACGTTACCTACTATCACCGCGATAACATTCTTGCCCGACTTTAGATATTTGCTGATATTAAAGCTATGCGGTTTGGAGTAGTCTCTCGTCCTGCCTACTTCTTTGCCATTGACGTATATGGCGCCCTGGTCATCGATGGGCCCCAGTTTCAGAAAACCGAAGCCATCCTCCTGTATTTGTTTGGCAGTAAGCTCGAAGCTGCTGCGAAACACAACCTTCTTACCCGGCTCAACCGAAGCGTTACCTTTGACGAGTTTACCCGCCTTGACTTCTAATTGAGCCCAGTTCGAATCGTCATAATCAGCCTGTATATATTTGCTGTTTGTAGGGTCATCCTCACCACCCCGGTGCCAGTTGGTAAGGGTAAATGATGTCGTCTCCGTCCCGCCCGGCATCTGGATCCGCAAATCGCCCAGCGTCTGGTGACTTCGTGGTGATATCCGACGGCCCATAACCTCTCTTTGCATAATCCTCTGCGCTTCGGAATACTTGCCTTCGAAGATGAGCTTTCGCGCCTCGGCGATATGCTTATATGCTCCCACACGGTCCTGCGGCACGGGAGGACCCGCCCAGATGGTATCTTCGTTGAGTTGAATCCGTTCCTGTGTGGTGCCGCCGAAGACCATAGCGCCCAGCCGTCCGTTTCCAACCGGCAGCGCTTCAGTCCATTTTCGCGCAGGTTCACGATACCATAGTTTGTATTGCGTATTGCGGATATCGTATTGCGTGTTTTTTTCACGCGATGCATCAAGCCCAGCACACGACGAAAAAATGCTGCCCATAAACCATACGAAAACAACTGTGACAATTGCTAATTTTCCAGTCTTCATGCTTACCTTCCTTCCTATATTTATGCATTTCGCTAATCTCGGTTAATCACCACCTTATCCGTCCTCATTGACATTCTCTTCGGATTAGCCGGCTGGAATTTATCAGGTACGAACTAATCAAACCCAGCCTCGGCAGACGATCCAAACGCCACACGAATAATATGACCGCAGACCACACGATTGTCATTCCCGCGAAACTTGTTCTGAGCGAAGTCGAAGGAGCGGGAATCCATTTCCATCTTCGCGAACAAACTGTCGGTTTCAAATCTACTCATAATCATCAGCAATTGTCCCAGTTTCAGGCAACTATGTCAAGATCTCACGGCCAGCCGGCGAGCTCAATTTCGGATTCAATCTGTTATAAACTTCGTTGTAATAGTCACTTTTTCCTTTGAACTACACCAGGAAAATTTTATAATGCCGACATATTATTTTTTGTTGCGAGTAAAACACCATTGAAAGGATGTCTGATATAAACAACAAGTCGTCCATTGCGTTAGTATTATTGACTCTGTTCGTTTCTCTGGCTCTTACCGGCTGCTACCGGCCAATGCCCGAGCCGGAGATAGTTGTAGGGCCAAAAAGCCTGCTGGGTGAACTTCTCGTGCAGCGGCATATTGTCGGCAGGTCGGTCGAGCATCGGCCTATTGAATGCCTCGTGCTTGGTGAAGGTAAAGATGTAACTTTAATCCTGGCAAGCATACATGGGAACGAGCCGGCAGGCACACCGCTTGTACAAAGTTTGGGAGAGCATCTGCAGTTGTACCCACGACTATTGCAAGGAAGAAGGGTTGTGCTGCTGCCCATAGCGAATCCGGATGGTATGGCCCATAACCGCCACAATAACGCCAGAGACATCAACCTGAACCGAAATTTCGCAACCACCAACCGCATAAAAAGCCCCACCAGTGGACATAGGGCCCTCTCTGAGCCGGAAGCCCGTGCCATAGAACGGCTTATCCGGCAGTACGCTCCCGACCGTATTGTCAGCATTCACCAGCCGCTTGCGTGCATCGATTACGACGGCCCCGCCCATCTATTGGCCATACGAATGGCCCAGTATTGCAATTTGCCTGTGAAAAAACTGGGGGCAAGACCCGGTTCGCTCGGTTCGTACGCAGGGTTCAGCAAGGGCATTCCAATCATTACGCTGGAGCTGCCGGGCGGTGCCGGTCGGCTCAATCGGCAGTCGCTGTGGCAGCGATACGCCGCCGCACTTGTCGCAGCGATTGTATATCCGGACAGTGTCACTGTAATCGAAGGTCTCAAGGAGCCTTTTCTGAATTGAAGCCCCCCACAAAACCGTCAAGCTCAAAACCGATCAACAATTGGAAATTCGGAATTGTAAATTGTGCCCCAAGTTTTACTGTTGCGTTCTGGCTTTTTACTTTCTCTGCAGCTTAAAGTACTCAGTAGCTATTTGATTGATGTGCTCACCGATGGCCAATGAAGCCGTTGCAGCAGGTGATGGCGCATTTAAAACATGGATGGAACCTTCTCGTCTTTCTATCCTGAAATCATCAATTGGTTCGCCGTTCAGGTCGACCGCCTGTGCCCGCACTCCGGTATTGCCGGGCTTTATATCATCAGCCTGAAGCGAGGGAATAAGTCTTTGCAACTGTCTAAGGAACAGCTTCTTGGAAAAGGCCCGTGCGTATTCACCGAGTCCATATTTCCAATGCCTGAAAAACATTTTCCAAGTCCCCCAATAAGAAAGAGAGTCCCAAGTGTCTCTAAAACTAAAATCGGTTTTGCCATAACCTTCTCTCTTGAATGAGAAAACTGCGTTTGGGCCACATTCGACCGAACCATCAATCCTGCGGGTAAAATGTACACCGAGAAAAGGAAGCTCCGGGTCAGGGACCGGATATATAAGGCTTTGTACTTTTTCTTTCGCTTGCTCCGTTAACTCGTAATAATCCCCGCGGAAAGGGACAATTCTCATCTTTGTCTCAACTCCGCACATTTTCGCTATTCTGTCGCACTGAAGTCCCCCACAGTTTATAACATACCTTGTGGCCAGAGTCCCACTATTCGTTACAACATTAGTAAAATAATCATGCTTATCACAAACCACTACTTTATGCGAACTCAGAACTTTGTTCTTTCCCTCTGCCTCTATCAGCTCGGCTAATTTTCTTGCCACTTCAGTAAAATCGATAATCCCCGTACATGGTACCCGTATACCCGCTATGCCGTGGCAGAATGGTTCAACTTCGTTGATTTCGTCCGTCCCGATTTTTTCGATACCTTCTATTTCGTTTTCCAGGCCATTGCGGAAAACCTTCTCAAGATTAGTCAGCTCTTTTTCCTTCGTTGCGATAATTATTTTTCCACAAATCTCGTATCGTATTCCATGTTCTTTTGCAAAAGCTACAAGCTCTTTGCGTCCCTTGGCGCAGGTTTTTGCCTTATTCGAGCCGGGCTTATAGTACAGCCCGGAATGAATAACGCCGGAATTATGACCGGTCTGATGAGCTGCGAGCTTGTCCTCTTTTTCCAATACGGCAATTGAAATTCCGGGATGATTGCGGACAATCTTATAAGCCGAAGCCAGGCCTACAATCCCACCGCCTATCACGACAATATCAAAATCATACTTTTGTTTCATCTATCCAAATTCTCAAATGCCACGCCGATAAAACGCAACAAGGACGACCGAACACGAGAACGCCGGTCATTCCTCTTCCATATACGGATAACGGAAGTTCCTCGGCGGCAGGAACGTTTCCTTGATGACTCGCGGCGAGACCCATCGCTCCAGGTTAAGCCAGCTGCCGGCCTTGTCGTTCGTGCCCGATGCCCGTGAACCACCGAATGGCTGCTGGCCCACGACCGCACCCGTGGGCTTGTCATTGACGTAAAAATTACCAGCCGCGTGACGGAGTGTATTCATCGCCTTAACGATTGCGCCGCGGTCGAGAGCAAAGATTGCCCCTGTTAGTGCATACGGCGAGGTCTGGTCGCACAGTTCGAGAGTCTGGTCGTATTCGTTCTGCGGGTAGACATATATGGTCAACACCGGGCCGAAAATCTCTTCGGCCATCAGCTTGGACTTCGGGTCTTTACTTACCACGACGGTCGGCTCGATGAAAAAGCCGGTCGATTTGTCGCATCCCCCTCCGATGATAATTTCCATATCGGGCGAACTCCTGGCGTATTCAATATAACCGCTGATAGTGTCAAATGCCTTTTCGTCGATAACCGCACCCATATAGTTCCTAAAGTCGGTAACATCTCCCATCTTGACATCCTTGATATCACTCAGCATCCGCTCTTTGACCTGTGGCCAGATAGAATCGGGAATATACGCTCGCGAAGCGGCCGAGCACTTCTGGCCCTGATATTCGAATGCACCCCGCACCAAAGCCGTCACAAGCACGTCGATATCGGCGCTCACGTGGGCGAATATGAAGTCCTTACCACCTGTCTCGCCGACAATTCGAGGATACGAGACGTACTTGCGAACGTCTGAACCGACTGCCCGCCAGATTGTCGAAAACACATACGTGCTTCCGGTAAAGTGAATGCCGCCGAGCCTGATGTCATTTAGCGCTGGCGGCCCGACAACCGGTCCTGGACCAGGAACCATATTGATTACCCCCGGCGGCATCCCAGCTTCTTCAAGGATTTTCATGATAAAGTAAGCCGGCAATACCGCAGCCGATGCCGGCTTCCACACTACCGTATTGCCCATCAACGTCGGTGCCGTCGGAAGGTTGCCTGCGATGGACGTAAAGTTGAAGGGGGTTAAAGCCAGAACAAATCCATCCAGCGGGCGGTGCTCCATATAGTTCAGCACTCCTGGCGTAGACATCGGCTGGTCACCATATACCTCCTCCATAAAATACGGGTTGAAACGCCAGAAATCTATCAGCTCACACCCCGAGTCGATTTCCGCCTGGTGCGGCGTTTTGCTCATGTTTAGCATCGTGGCCGCATTGAGCGTCTGGCGGTACTTACCAGACAGCAGATCCGCTGCCTTAAGTAGTACCACGGCTCTGGACTCCCAGGGCATCTCGCCCCACTGCCGCTTGGCTTTCTCTGCCGCATCAACCGCTTTAATAGCGAACTCTGCGTCAGCCTGATGATATTTGCCTAACACGTGCTGATGGTCGTGCGGACAGCGGATATCGGCGAGATTGCCGTTGCGTACTTCCTGGCCGCCGATTATCATCGGCACCTCTGCCTCCTGGCCGAGCATATCCTTCAGCTTGGCGGTCAATTCCGCACGTTCCGGACTGCCTGGTGCGTATTGCAAACCCGGCTCATTGGCCGGCTGAGGAATGTGAAAAATACCGTTAAACATTTGTGTCTCCTTGTAATAAAGATTTCAACTTTTATGACTAACAGAAAAATTCATTGTCCCGCATTGTTACCAAAAAGTCAAGCGTCCCCGAACCTTTTTGCTTTTCACGCCTGCCTTCTCACCGACTTCTTACAGTCCCATTATTATCCTGGTCCCGTATCAAAATAAAAAAAATCACATTGCCTCATCAACAACCTATGGGAGAATAGCACAACTGGCTCCAAACTTCAGCCTTGCAGCCAAGGTCCTTCAAAATGCGCGGGCGATTTTCTTGACATACTCTTAAACCGCTGCTATAATTCCGCCGTTAAGTAATTAAGGGGAGAAATTATGGTGCCAATAAAATATGCCTGATTCGAACACAAACACACAGCTAAAACAAAGGATTCAACAGCCTTCAGAGTTGTCCCCCGTCCCTGCCGTTTTGTTGCGTTACCGCAAACCTCTGATAATTCTCGCCCATATAGTCGTTTTCGCTGCCTCATTGATGCTCTCCTTCCTGCTGGTAAACAACATGCAGTTCAAACGAAGCTGGCTTGTAATTTACCCTGCTTTGCTACTGTTTTTTCTCATCGTCAAGCTGCTTGTATTCGGGTTTTTCGAGCAATACCGTGGCTGGTGGCGCTATGTAGGGATTTCCGATCTCCTGGGGATACTACGGGCATCTATGGTCAGCACTTTAATTATCGTAGCTTTATGGTTTGCAATAGGCCAAGTCGAGAGTATTCGTAGAAACTTACCGGAAGGTTTGCAGATACCTGCTGAAGGTGTATGTATGGCCGATATGTTTGCCACCGTTTTGCTGCTGGCCGGATTGCGAATGGTAATTCGGCTATATTATGAGGAGTTTCGTACTGTCGAAGCCAGCCGATTGAAACGACTGCTCATCGTCGGCGCAGGCGATGCAGGTGAAGCGCTGCTGCGGGAAATCCACCGCGAGCGAATCGCTCAATATGAGGTGGTCGGCTTTATCGATGATGACCCCCGCAAACAGGGCACAAACATCCATGGAATGCCGGTACTTGGTACTGTTGAACAACTGCCCAAAATCTGCGAGGACCGTAACATCGAAGAGATTGCTATCGCAATGCCTGAAGCTACCCATCACCAGCGAAGGCGTGTTGTTCAGGTGTTCGACAAAGGTACTAAAATTCGGTTTCGGACTGTGCCATCTATTACCGATATTGCCTCAGGTAAATTACGTGTCTCTCAGATTCGAAATGTCGATATTAACGATTTGCTCGGCCGAGAAGCTGTCGAGCTTGACCTGGATTTAATAGAAGCCTTTTTGAAAGATAAAACCATTCTCGTTACCGGTGCCGGTGGCTCCATCGGTTCGGAAATGTGCAGACAGGTGTGTAATTTTAATCCGAAACTGCTTTTGCTCGCCGAAATGGCCGAAAATCCGCTGTTTTATATGGAGCGGGAATTGCGCAAGGAATTTCCAGATATTTCCATAAAAGCGGTCGTTTGCAATATTACCGATAAGATACGTGTAGAGGGAATTTTTGAAACGTACAAACCTCAGGTCGTCATTCATGCCGCCGCTCACAAGCACGTGCCTCTGATGGAGGTGAATCCGGGAGAAGCTATTAAGAACAATATTATAGGCACACAAATTGTCTCCGACGCTGCAAATCATTACGGTACGACTAATTTTGTAATGATTAGCACGGACAAAGCCGTCAATCCGACCAGCATAATGGGTTCGTCCAAGCGGATCGCTGAGATGTATATTCAAGGCTTGAGCAGAACCAGCAAAACACATTTTGTAACTGTACGGTTTGGCAATGTACTTGACTCCGACGGCTCGGTTGTACCTATTTTCAAGAAGCAAATAGCTGAGGGCGGCCCCGTAACCGTTACGCATCCGAGGATGAAGCGGTATTTTATGACCATACCGGAAGCCAGCCAGCTTGTGCTGCAGGCAGCGACAATGGGAAAAGGCGGAGAAATCTTCGTGCTCGATATGGGCGAGCCGGTAAAAATTATAGACCTGGCCAGGGACATTATTACGCTCAGCGGTTTCAAGCCTGGAGAAGACATTGAAATAACCTTTACGAACCCCAGACCCGGTGAAAAGCTTTTTGAAGAGCTTTCGATAGAAGGCGAAGATATGCAGCACACAAGACATCCCAAAATCAGTATATGGAAGAATATCCCGATGGACCGAGATAAGCTTCACGCAGGTATGAACGAGCTGGTAGCTGCCGCCCAAACGCAAAACTACAACGGGATAGTTCAGAAAATAAGAGAGCTTGTACCGGAATATACGGGTGGCAACGATGAAAATGCTGAAATTGCCTAATACTGAACCATTCCGTAAACAAAATGTGTATGGTTCGTTTGGTTTTGATCCGGCTTCGCCAGAGGCTACGCCGCGACAAGTTGGGTTCGTTTTGGGTTTGTTTTCCCTGCGGCTGTGAAGTTGTGCATTTCCATAATCCTTTGTTAATACTTTATTTATGTTCATTTGGTCATCCGGTAAATTGGGTTTGTTTGTTATTATTGAGTCATAATTGGTTGACAATTTAGGCCAAATAGGCGGTTTGGGAGAGGAAAGAAGACAGTTGACAGTGGGCGTTACGCTGCCAATTAGCAATAACCATTTACCAATTACCATTTACCATTTCCTTCCTTTTGGGCTTCTATAAAAAAGAAGCGCCTCTATAAATGCACGGATGTGCGCGTTTGATGCGAAAAAAGGCTTGTTTTTGACAGGATTAACAGGATTAACTTGTTGTGGGCAAAGGAGTTAAAATTTTTTTATTTTTTTCAGATTTGGCTGTTTACTATGTGCGCTTTTGGTTGATTTTTTAACCGCAGAGAACGCAGAGACCACTGAGGTTTTCTGCCAGCTTGGTGTTCTTGGCAAAACCTGCTTGTAAAGCGAGCTTTGTCGCAGGTTATTGCCTTCGTCCACCGGGCAGCTTGTTGCTGCCCACTTGTTATTAAGCTGGCTGTTTATTAAAGGCGGTTTTAATGGATAAAAAGCATAATAATTCTGTTTTTCTTAGCAAAAATGACCCAAAATGCACAAAAGGGACAAAAAAATGACCAAAAAAGTGTTTTTTAGCACATAAATAGCTGGATCCCTGCCATATAAATGATTAAGGATGAATGATTAGTGATAAATGATTGAGATTGCTTCGGCCTAAAAAACAGGCCTCGCAATGACATTTTTTTGGGATTCATGCCCCCCCAATCAGGTAGGGGCAGGCTAATACATGCGGGGATTCGGACTCGGGCAGGCGGATTTTTTGCCACGAAGGCGCAGAGGGCAAAAAAACATCTAAAATTTTAAAAAAAACCTTGCAAAGACGATTGTTCCTGTGTTACAATAAAGAAAATTAAGAAGCGAAGGCAGTCAAAAACTATTATAATTTTTTTGTTGCCATCATAAACTTGTATTCTATTTCATACCGAACCTGCCTTCCAAAATCAGTAGTTTCTTTTTTGGCGTTCTGCGCGCGTTGCTCAGGGCGTTATAAAGAGAAACGAGGTACAAAAGATGCGGAATTTGGGAGTCAGGTTGCATCAATCAATGCGCAAAACACTTGGTTTGCGCACATGGGGTATAGATGCGCTGCCTGTACTATCATAATATTTATCATAAATTTTTGAAAGGGCGAAAAAATGAAAAGGCAATCCTCTTAAGTCTTGTTGTGCTGAGCGCTGGTAAGAGCATCTTAGGGACGCATATTTATACCGGTCAAAGCCTACTCGAGGGTACAAATTTCAGAAATGCAGCTACTTAGTAAGCATAAACCACTAAGAATATGTTTTGATGATCATTCTTTTAAAAAGGAGAACGCTATGGATCGCAAAATGGTTACAATTGACGGCAATACGGCGGCAGCCTATGCAGACCAGGCAACGAACGAAGCGACCGCCATATATCCAATTAAAAGGCTTAGAAGTGTTTCTAAGCATGTTAAATGGGAAAGGTCAGTAAAATTAAATTTTGGAAATATAAAAAGGCAATATTTTTATCTTTCCTTCATTTTCTCAATACTAATTTTTCCTACTTTAGCAGTTGCTGATGGTGGAATGGTAATTTGGCCTCCTCCCGTTCATTTGGACCAGACTGCCCAAAATGCTATTGTGGCTTGGAATGGAGAGGAGGAAATAATAATTCTTTCAAACAATATAAAAAGTGATAGTAAAGCTACCGTTTTAAGAATTGTTCCCTTGCCCTCTAATCCAACCGAAATAAAAGAAGCAGACCCAAACTGTTTTGAAAAATTGGTAGAACTGATGAATGAGAAACTAAAAGCAATAAGGCCAATTCCCCCAGGAGTTCCGGCTCCCCCCGGACCTCCGGTTCCCCCTGGCGGAATTGAAATCATCTTTCATGAGAAAATAGGAGCCCATGATGTAACTGTGGTTAAAGTCAATAACATAGATTATTTTCTGAACTGGATTAAAAATTTCGCTCAAGACAAAGGATTGCAAGTAAAAGAAATCTCTCAAACGTTTATAGATGGAGTAGCCAATTATCTAAAGCGTCAGATAGAATATTTTGTTTTTGATGTAATTGAACCAGAAGCAGGAGAAGAAAGCATCAAGCCATTGATTTACCGCTTTGATTGCGACTGCCTTTATTACCCATTATTGATATCTGGTATTTCAGAGATTAGCGAAAGTTGGGCGAAAATTAATCTATTTTTGATTACCCCAAAGGAAGCTGTATTATTTGATCCCCCTTACAGTTAC
>DATLBB010000289.1:0-4204 GCA_035527155.1 Sedimentisphaerales bacterium | reverse complement strand
GATAACGGTGCCCTTTTTGGCTGAGAAAACATTAACGATTTTTTTAGGAGGTAGAATCATGAGAACGAAATCAATTCTTGTATCGGCAACGGCGGTGCTGGTTGTTTTGGGTCTGTGCGGGTCAGCATGGGCCTTTAGCGGAATCGGTTCAGGAACAGAGCCAGACCCTTACGTGATCACAACTGTCCAGCAACTCCAGGAAATACAAAATGAGTTGGATGCGTGCTATGTGTTAGGCAGTGATATAGACGCCTCTGCCACATCAAGCTGGAATGGCGGCGAGGGTTTTCTGCCGCTCGGAACCACCCTCAATCCATTCACCGGCACTTTTGACGGACAAAGACATGTGATAACTTCGCTATTCATAAACAGACCTTCTACTGATGGGGTCGGTTTGTTTGGTTACATCGGCGATGGAGCTGTAGTTTGTAATGTAGGTTTAGCTGAAGTAGATATAACCGCTCGTAAAAACTCAGGATCCTTGGTTGGTTATTCCGGCGGCTCCACGGTTTGTAACTCATGGTCAAGCGGCAGCATCCAGGGTTCTCACGATTACCAGATGAGACTTGGCGGCCTTGTAGGGGCAAGTAGTGGTGCGGATTCGTATGTGTACCAATGTTTTTCAAGTGTTAATGTAACTGCCACAGGTGGTGCCCATCAAGTGGGGGGGCTGGCGGGATATAACGGACATGGCAGTATTATGAGTGACTGTTATGCAATCGGTAATGTATCCGGTTATTGGAAGGTTGGTGGATTAGTCGGTGATAATCCTTATCCTGAGGGAGGATATATTACGAGATGCTATTCAATTGGAAGAGTAACCGGAATTGGAGGAGGTTTAGTTGGTTTTAACTACAACAGTGGCCGTACATACGATAGTTACTGGGACAAGCAGACATCCGGCAAAACTTCAAGCTCTGGTGGGACCGGCAAGACCACAGCAAAAATGATGCAGCAGGCGACTTTTGTTAATTGGGATTTTGTTGATGTTTGGGATATTGTTGAAAATGAAACATATCCTTTCCTAAGACCGTTTCTGAAACCGATACCGGTCACTATAGACATCAAACCCGGCTCCTGCTCCAACCCGCTTAATGTAAAAAGCCGCGGTCTTCTCCCTGTGGCTATCTTAGGTTCGGAAGATTTTGACGTAAGCAGTATTGACGCAGTTTCTATTCGCCTGGCGGGTATTGCTGCAATTCGCAGCAGCTTCGAAGATGTAGGAACAGCTTTGGTCGATGCGAACGAATGTGAATGTTCTACAGAAGGCCCTGATGGTTTCCTTGACCTGACACTCAAATTCGAAATGCAAAGGATTATGGAGGCGATAGGCGAGGTCGACCATGGCGATGAATTAGTTTTGGAGCTTACCGGGGTGTTATCGGACGAAACACCTATAGAGGGAAGCGATTGTATTATTATTCGTGGTAAGCATAAGCCTCTTAACAAGTCTGACTTCAACGGCGACGGGATAGTCGATATGGCAGATTTCGCTGCCTTTGCCGAAAACTGGCTTCAATCGAGCATTGTAGAGAATTAAGCCTGAACTCTCTTACTGCTCGGCTTTGGTGCGGTGATTTTGAAGAAACGAAAATAATACTTGAAATGACAATCAAAATATTGTATTATTAATGTATCCAAACTTGCATTTTAGCCCCTGTGGATTATCTCGCTTTCTCCTCTCCCTCCGCTCCACAGGGGCCTTTTTACATTCTCGGCTCGGCTTGGGTGCGGTGATGTTGAGAAGGAAACGCTAAAAAGCTTGTATTTTTGAGGCAGATTTGATATTGTATGGGAGAAGGTGCCCAGCGGCTTTGCTTAGCCGATATAAGCACGAAATGAAGGCCATAATTGGAGGAACAAACCATGTGGCGGAAAATTCTTATTTCTTTTGTTGTGATTACAATTTCAGGTAACTTTGCCCTTGCTGAATGTCCATCGGCTGACCTTAGCGGGGACTGTTTTGTCGATTTTGAGGATTTCGCCGTGATGGTAAGCCAGTGGCTTAGCGGTGGTATCCCGGATGATATGGTATCTATACCGCCCGGCTGCTTTGATATGGGGGACCATTTTGCAGAAGGCGATTCAGCCGAACTTCCAGTCCACAATGTCTGCATAGTTGACTCATTCTATATGAGCCGTTACGAGACAACTAATCGGCAGTATTGTGATTATCTCAATTCCGCTGAAGATAGCGGCGAAATAAAGTTTGACGGTGGTATTGTGTATGCCTCCAGTGACAGTTATCCATATTGTAATACACACAGTGCTGGTGCTGGTAGTCAGATTGATTTTAGCGGTAGTGTTTTCAGTGTAAGAACTAAACCGGAAGTAGGCGGCCGTGATATGTCGGATGACCCCATGATCGAAGTAAGCTGGTACGGGTCTGTTGCTTATTGCAACTGGCGAAGCGGCGAAGAAGGCAAAGAGAGTTGCTATAACCTTTCCACCTGGGAATGTGATTTTTCAAAGAACGGCTACCGTCTTCCCACCGAGGCAGAATGGGAATATGCCGCCAGAGGCGGATTATCCGGCAGACGATTTCCATGGGACGATACTATAGCCCACAGTCAGGCGAATTACATAAGTTGGTGGGAAGAAGGCAGTCCGTTTTATCCCTACGATATGAGTCTGACAGAAGGCTATCATCCTACCTGGAATGACGAGATATATCCGTACACTTCCCCGGCAGGCAGTTTTTCCGCTAATGGCTATGGTCTTTATGATGTGGCTGGTAATGTCTGGGAGTGGTGCAACGACTGGTTTTCGAGCACGTATTACAGTTCCAGTCCTACGAACAATCCGACTGGTCCAACGAGTGGAACTTACCGTGTTCTTCGCGGCGGCAACTGGTACGCCTACGCCATCCGCTGTCGTGTAGCCTGCCGCCCCAACTACTCCGCCCCGGACTACCGGGAGTACAGCCGAGGATTTCGTATTGTCCTGCCCGATTAGAGGCGCCGCCTCTAACGGGCCAAGGGACTTAAATTAACCCTTTGCTCTTTTACCCTGTTAGAGGCTCGAATTAAGTTGCAGTAATTTGCGATGATGGTTATTTTCGTAAAAGGCAACAAATTCGAAAGCCATACGATTGTAAGCCTCTAACAGGGTGAACACTTTATAGCTGATGGTTACTCTGTGAAGAGCAAAATATGGGGGCTGTGAGCATCTCGCTTGCAGCCCTTTTTTTTACTTTTCCGCCCGGTCCAATAGACCTGCGGTAAAACCGCAGGCTAAATACAAAGACAACCCCGGCCATCCGCCTTCGCCGAGGCTTCGGCGGACAGGCAGGTGGCGGGGCTAACCGATATTGAAGCGACGTGAAACGTCGCGGTTTTTATAAGAAATAATGGTGGGGCAAGCCCCACCCTACGATTTTTCCAAACAGAGGTGTCAATTATTCGAAGAAGCTATTGTCATGTGTTTTGCCTCTGATGTATCTCCCAGCCTTCTGATTTTTACAAGTTCGCACACTATGCTTAAAGCAATCTCTTCAGGGGTAACTGCACCTATTGAAATGCCGATAGGCGAATAAATCCTCGCCAGGGCTTCGGCTGGGATTCCCTTATCTTTTAGTTTTTTCAGGATTGTTAATGTCTTTCTTTTGCTCCCTATCATTCCGATATACTTTGCATCTGTTTTGGCGGCCCTCTCAAGAACCACTTCATCGGACTTGTGCCCTTTGGTGACAATAACGATATACGAATTTTTGTTGATTTTAATCCTGTCGAAAACACTTTCAAAATTTTCGACCACGATATTGTCCGCTTGTGGGAATCTCTCTATATTTGCGAACTCCGCACGGTCATCACATACGGTAACTCGAAAATTCAGGGATTTTGCATATCTTGAAATATAATAGGAAATATGTCCTGCGCCAAAAATAATTACCATTGGCTGTTCGGGAATGGTTTCTATAAATATTTCAGCTCCATCCTTCAATGTTTTCTTTGCAGATTGTTCCTTCGCAACCAGTTTTTTTATAGATTCAATGGCTTCGGAGGAGAAGTTAATATGAGTGGCAGTATTGAACCGCTCAGCGTTTTGCAAAAAGAACTTTTCAGGTGGTTTCTCAGTAGAAATAATTGAGGCAAGTACACCTTTGTCTCCCTTTTCGATAACATCTGCAAGCTCATCAAACAACGGCAGGCTTCTCTTATCGAAAGTCTCAATCAGGAACTCTATTGAGCCCCCACATATTCCT
>DATLBB010000288.1:0-11398 GCA_035527155.1 Sedimentisphaerales bacterium | reverse complement strand
GGGATTTGTAAAGGTATCACCGACAATTTCCCATTGTCCTGTATTACCCTGCCAGGCGGAGAAATCATCACTTACTAAATAAACTTTGGCGCCGGCGCTTCCCACCGGCAGTAAACAAAAAGCTACAACAAACACCAACATCACCTGAATCGTTATGCCATGAACTTTCATAATCTCTTCCTTCCCTTCTTCGTATTTTTCATTCCACTCCACCGATACTTATTTTACAGATGCCACGGACTTCGCATCGGTCGTGACAGCATCCTGTTGGCTTCGTCGTCATTGATAAACTGCTCTTTGATCGGGTCCCATCTAAGTTTCCTGCCCAATAGCATCGAAATATTGCCGATGTGTGCTATTGTAAAGCATCGCTGGCCAATCTCCGGTGGGAAATAGCAGTCCTTTCGTGATTTCACACAATCGAGGAAATTGCGTTGCTCACCGGCCCGGCACGTATAGAGATGGATTTCGTTCGGCCCGATTGCAGAATCCAGGATAGATTTAGAACTCGCCTGCAATGGTGCCCTCCACCCGCGGTTGCCAATCCATCCCTCGCTTCCCTCGAATCTAAGGCTGGGCGTACCGGACGTAACTATCAGCTTAACGCCGTTGTCATATTTGTACTCGATTCTGTACTCTTTCGCCGTATCGTAAAGTCCTCCTTTGCAGAACACACCCTTTCCCTCAACTTCCACCGGGCCGGTATGTTCAGTATTATTTCCCCATTGTGCACCATCGAGAAGATGCGCTCCCCAGTCAGCCAACTGTCCCCCGGAGTAAGCCTGAATCCAGCGCCAGTGATAATGTATCTTGTCTTTCGTGTACGGCGCCCATCGTGCCGGACCCAGCCACATCTCGTAATCGAGGCCGTCAGGCACCGGCAGGGGGGTGGGGTCGCTGGGATTATGAGGGCCGCTGGGCAGCTCTACATGGACTGTATGGACCTCGCCTATTCGACCGTTGCGAACCAGCTCACACATACGGTGATACTCGTATACAGACCTGTCTTCCGTCGACCATTGAAAAACCCGGCCGTAACGTTTCATAGTCTCAACCAGAGCCCTGCCTTCCGCTACAGTCAACGTCGGTTTCTCACACTCTACATCTTTGCCCGCTTTAGCCGCGGCTATCGATATTGGAACATGCCAGTGGTCCGGCGTGGATATCATCACCGCATCGATATCATCCCGCGCAATAACCTCCCGAAAATCCTTGTAAGTGGCACAATCTTTATTCCCGTACTTTTGGTTTACTATATCACGGGCTTTGTTGAGATTATTCGTATCGACATCACAGACGGCAACAGCTTGTGCATCGGCGTTACCGAGGAATGTCATAAGATTCATCCCAATTCCGTGACTGCCAACTCCGATGAAGCCCAGTGTAATACGGTTGCTGGCAGCGACGTTGCTGGCTTTACCCAAAGCCGATGAGGCAACAACATAAGGAAAACCTATTGCCGCAACCGATACTCCAGCAACTTTTTTCATAAACCTGCGGCGCGTAATGACCCTTCTTTTATCCATAGAATAACTCCAAATCCTTCAATGCTTGCTTAGAATGAAAGTAGACACTGCCAGATGTATACGTACCCTAATCCGTCAATATCTTCCCACACCTTCTGAACAAGCTCTTTGTCTGCCTGTATCTCCTTCAGTTCCTTTACCTTCTCCTCCCAGGGAATACAAACACCGGGTTTTCTCTTAGATTGTTTTTGTTCAGCCATTAGTACACTCCATATTCACGGGTAAAATCAGTCATCGCTTTGATATTCTCAACCTTGGCATCATTTTGGACAATGGCGCTGGCGTCCATAATATAACCGCCGTCGCCGGCCACACCGTCGATTACCTTCTTGCAGCAGTCGCGCACCTCCTCCGGCGTGCCCATTGACAGCAGATAGTTGGGGATACCACCGCTGATGCAAAACTTATGCCCAATCTTCCTGTGCACTTCAAATATGTCACCCATATCAACATGATAAACGATCGCCTGGTCAGGCAGCTCCGCGAATGCATCCAGATGAGCGTCCCAACTACCCTCGGCATAGAACAGAACCTGATGTCCGTTCGCCCAGATTTCCTCGATTATTGGCTTCAGTGTCGGCCAGTTGAAATTATCGAAGTGCTTCTGTGAGATAAACGGCACGCATCCACGGTGCATCCAGAAGCCAATCGGCACGTTCTTGTCGGGGTCTGCACCGGAAAGCGCTACATGCAATAGGTGCGGCATCAGGGCCTCGCAGGCCGCAAGGACTTTGTCCGGCCGCTCGAACAGGTCCGTTACCAGTCCAAGATAGCCGCGAAGCTTATCAGCGATAATGTCGAGCGGTGATTTCAGAATACCCGAGATGGCAGAAACAGTACCCGACTCGGTCCTCATCAGCCCAATCTGTGTTCCAAACGCATTGAAGTAGTTCAGCATCGCCATCCCGCCCTTCAAAAACGACAGGTTGTTCCGAAAGGACGATGGCTCTCCGATAGCGTTAACGTCCTTTGAGACACGCGGAAGCCAGACGTTGAACAGAAATCCCGTCGGGTCCTCAATGAGCGCATCGTACTCGTCCGGCTTCATAAACGCCTCCTCTTCGGACGGCTCGATGTACTGGAAACCGAAGTCCGGTGACAGCTCGATTCCGGGAACAGCATAATACTTCATCCCGATTGCCTGTGTCAGCCCGGCCCAGACGTAAACCATATTGGGAACGATAGCGTCCCAGTCGAAATCGGCCGCACACTTCCGGGCGGCGTCAAATGCCATCTCATAATCATGCGTTACCTGTTGACAGGTATAACCGGCGTACTTGGCTGTGAATTCCGCCATAAAAGGACGAATTGGAATCTTGTCCGGCTTCTCATTCCGCATCGCTGTTACATAACGCTTCAGCCGCTCAGCATACAGTTGTTCCATATCCTTTGCCATTCTGTTCTGCTCCTTTTTGCATTCGCTTGGCTTTAGACAGACTATAGACTATGATAGCTTACTGCCATAGTGTATACAAGCATACCCAAATCACGTGAAAACGTCAAGCTGGCTTTCTTTTCACCTGATTACTCTTCAAGCCCGAGTATTTCAGCCGACCCGCCGGCTCGCTGAAGTCGGCATTTGATAGCGCCTTTGCTTGTCAGACCGTGTGCTTTCAGAGTAGCACGGTCGTCAGTGGGAAGAACTGCCGCAAACTCTTTATTGCGCAGTTTCACTTTTAGTGCATAACCTCCCTCTATCTTTTCGAGCCAGGCCTCTTTTAGCACTCGCTCCTTGGCCCGACGCGGCACATAGATTGTTACAAATTCCATTCTCTTCTTTTTTTCTGATGTGGTCGCTGTCAAATGCCATTCGTGCAGCTTAATACGCGGCCGCGGTTTGGGATCGTACTCGTTGGTCTGCTTAAATGTAAGAACCGACGGCGTGAGAAAATCAATATCGCAAACTACGTCATCATTCTGAACCCTGATGCTATGCTGATCCTTGACATCGATTTTATTGATAGCGTGCAGCCAGTATTCGAATGTAGATGGTTCTTTTGCCTCCAGCCTGTCATAAACGACCACGAGTTCCGGCTTGACGAAAATAATAGACCGTGTGAAACGGTCGAGAATGTCATCTTCGTATGCCTGGCCTGCCTCACCCACAACGATGTCCATTGATGGTGTCGTCTTGAAGCCGACTATCTCACCCCGCGCATTGGCGGTCCGCTTCCGTTGTCCCCGGCCATTCACCGTAATATTGTTCACCGACCGGGTGCTCCACACCCAATTGCTGTGGTGTGTGCTTCCATACGAATCGTAGTGACCACTGCGGACCATCAGACGTTTGCCATACGCCCAGAGTACAAACGAATTATTAGCCTCATTGCCGTGAGACTGCGTCCCAAAGGGGCTCGACTTGAAAATCACCTGCACACTCTTCTTGGCGTCAGTCAAGTCGCTGTTCAGATAGGCCTGCCCCGTGCCCCTAAACAGCCGTGAGTTCGGCAGGCCATCGGGTGCCTTCGGCTCCACCTTCGGCAACATTCCCCGAACGAATCCGATATAGCCACCCACCTCCCTGGCCCCGCCCATCTGTTCGACGTACCATTGCCAGTGTCCGTTGCCGGCCTGCGCCGCAAACTGGCTCATTAGGGATATATTGCTCGAAGCCGACCTCCGCCACGCACCGTCACCAAAACCTCCACCCTTCTTCCCGGGCGGCATAAGGTACATCGTGTGGTAGCCGGCCTTTGAGAAGAAAGGCTTATCATAAGCATCAACGCCCATTGCCTCTCGCATTACGTCCGCCCACCACGTGAACCGGCCAAGATAACTGTGGCCGTAGCTGATACCCTCGTGCCACCCGCCGTCATCATCGCTCCAGACGGGATATACATTGTAAAAGACATTCATTGCAAACCACACCCAGTCCTCCGCGCCCTCAACCTCGCCAAGAAAAGCAATGCCGACCTCTCCGAGGAAGTGCCACGCACGGTTGGAGTGGCTCGAATATGGCCGCCAAAGGTGACGGGGACAAAGGTGATTGTACATTTCCTCCCCGCGGACCTCCATCATATCCCGGCAGATATTCTTCTCCTGCTCACTCAGCAGGTCGTTGACAAACGTATATGTGCGCGAGAAGTAATACGCATACGGCATCCCCGCTTCATCGTTATAACGATAGCCGGTACTGCCCTTGGGGTCCCACTTGGCACATTCCAGCAGGATTCTTTTGGCTTCGGTCCCGTATTTTTCCGGCCCACCTAACAGCCGTGTAAATGCCAACGTTGCCGCACCGTTGAGCGCCTTTATCGTATACGTCCGGTTACCCCACCACACCTTTCTCCACTCCTCACTGCCCCGTACCATATCTTTCGGATACTTCGGCGGTTCCTTGGTCGCGGGTGGATTTGCCAGCAGCCTCTCACTTTCTCTCACAAGCTTGTCATGTTGCGCCTTCATTTGGCCCTTTGCAAGTTTACGTAGTTGGCCGAGGTTCTCAGGACGAACGAACAAACGCGGATGCGTTTTAGGTATTCGGGAAAGCAGTTCCTCTCGCACAGGCAGCGGCATAGCTGTGGCATCACGATCGATGGTAAACGTCCGCGCCCGGCTCCAGTTTGTATAATTACCTTTGCTGTTTTTGCCCCGGTACTTCCATGTATACGTCCCCTGTGGAAAAATCTGTGGTGGACAATAAACGTTGAACTCAATATCCTTCCAGTAAAATCCAATATTTGCATACGGCTGATTGCCTGTGCACATAATCTCCCACGTCATACCCTTCTGTGGCCGCCAGCTAAAACTCGGCGGATTCACCGCAGACACCGCACCTTCGCCAGGCCGATATCCCCATTCCCCACCAACAGCCGGCCTTTCATCCAGCGTCAGCTTTTCTGCCGCCAAGCATGGCACTATTAACAACACCGCAACCACATTCATCATTCCAAGAACTTCAAGCAGGACGTTCTTTCTTCTAAATTTCTTATTGGTCATCATTCTTCCCCACATAAATTTATTTGTTTGTTTAAAATCCCAGAGATTCACCTTCGTGAATTGACATCCCTATCTGTTCGACACCCTTTAACCGTCCATTGTACCACAACAGCCAGCGGTCTCTTTCCTTTTCGTAGATAGCAAAGGGCTTATAACATGCGTTCCCATCCCACTTGCCTTGCCCCGGCCGGATAATCGGATTGTCGGTATGGCGCTGCCAGTTCGTCATGCCGTCACGTGACCGGGCCAGCCCAATCTGGGCGTGATCTTCATCTCTGAATCCGATGTAGAACATCAAATACCAATCGTCCTGCCGAACCACCTGACACGCCGTCACCTTATGCTGCTCCCACTCGCTATTCCTATCGGCTGCAAACACCGGATTGTCCGCCTGTTTGGTCCAGTTCAAACCATCGCGGCTCGTGGCATACCCAATAGCGTTTGGCTCATATTGTTCTCCTGCCGAGTACCACATTCGGTACGAATGCATTTCGTCGTCCCAGATAACGTGGGGACACATAACCGCTACGCCTTCCCACGACTCCTCCGGCGACAGTACCGGCTTGTCACTGGGTCGCTTCCACGTAACCCCATCCACACTCGCAGCATATCCAATCCATGAGCGGTCTCTCGTTTGGCCTGTATACCACATATGATAAATGTTATCGTGCTTAATAACGGTAGGGCGGTTGACCCGCTCTTCCCAGCCTGACCTTGACCTCGGCCCTAATACAGTTCTCGGCTCACTCCAGTGAATCCCATCCTGGCTTTCGACAAGAGCAATTGACCTTTTTGTCCGCCATGAAAAATACATACGATAACTGTTCTCTTCATCTAATACAGCCACATCGAAGCATGTGCCGAGTTTGCCGCCCAGAACAGGATTCTTCTCGTACTTGCGCCAGCCGGCACTGGTCTCGTTTGTTCGGGCCTGTTTCTCTTTTTCAACCAGCGGCAATCGACCTTTTACTCGGTTGATGGTTGCCGATCGTGCAATCTCCTTGCCATTTGCAAATACCTGAAGCCCTTGTCCCTTATTATATTTCCTGCCGGTCTTATCCCATAGAATTGTGATAATCCGCCCATGGTACAGCACGTTATCCAGGCAGAACCAGTCCCACGTATCAGCGTCAACAAGCGGATTTACCTCGATAATATCATCCGCACGTGGCCGAAGGCCTACAAGCCCCGAAATTATCAAATCGCAATAGCCGGAGTGATTGTAATCCTTGCCACGTTCCTTACCACCTTTACCTTTGTCCCACGTACCGTTCCTCCAACTCTTCAATCGTGTCCGCGATATCCAGTCGCCGGTGTATGGATTAAGGTTCTCATCAATCCAGGGCACAACTCGCCCGTCTTCTCGCTTGAGCTGGTGACTTTTTGTATAGATTTTCAGCGTTTCAAAGTAGTCGCTTTTACTGACGGTGTCCTGCCTGTAGTTATTCAACAGGTTCGCTAAGCCCACCAGCGTTTGGGTGGTAGCAAAGGGCCAACTCGGTCCGTTCCATTGACACTCATGACCCTGATACGAGACAGCAAATCTCGGGTGCCGCTGCTCAGCGGTCGTCGGCCCAAAAGGTGCATAAAATCCCTTTGGGTCTGTCAACTGCTTCCACGCCTCTTCGTATCCCTTGCCCACCTCCGGCAAATTGAAATACCATGGCACATAGCCAAGCAGTTCACGCACATCAACAAGCTTACCTGCTTTGCGAGGAAGCGTCTTAAAAAACCTCGCCTCATCGTCCCAGAGTTTATCCAGAACGAGTTGCCTGACTCTTTCTGCTTTAGCCTTATATTTTGCGGCAATGTCATCCCTGCCTGACAGCCCCGCGATCCTGGCGATAGCCACGGCATCGCCGTACATATAGGAGTTGATCGTAGCACGCTTCCCGCTCCCACCTATGGAGACCTCCATACCGTCCCGGTCATCGATTTGCCAGAACAAACCATCCGGCTCAAGTCTGGTTTTCTCCCACGCCTTATAGTTGTTGACCAGGTCCGCAACAAGGTCGGTAATGTGTTGCTTGTCCGCTGTGACCAAATACCTCGCCCACATCGCATCGGCGGCCCAGAAGCTGTAACTTCGCACGCTGCCGCCTTTTCGGAACCAGAACACCGCATAATCGTCCAGGTATTTCCGGTTGTGCAGCCAGCGACCCTCGTAAAAATGATGCCCGGCAGGGCAGTTAATGGTATTGTGCTTGCCCGACCATCCAACCTTCGGTAGAAACTCAGTAATTACGAACCCGTCCGGCGTCAGCTTTATATGTTTGCGGTACGTCCACCAGCGAAAGTAGTACGTTCGCTCCAAATCTTTGTCCGGACATTCAAACAGTGGCACATTCACCTTCAGAAATTCCCACGCCTTTTTGTTGGGAATATGCTGCACATATAATTCCTCGTCATTTTTGTTGAATGTATCGACATAACGCCTGAATGAGTCAGCTTTCAGCACAAATGCCTTCGGAGCATCCACCGCTGAAATTGTATCCGACACAAAGGATACTGATAGAAAGACCGAAACGAGAGCTCTTGCAAGCATCGAGTATCCGCCATTGGGCGTCCTGTGGAGAGAATCGAGCATCGAACCACCCTCACCTTCTTGATATTAGCGACAAAGTTTATTTTGTAGGGTCCTGGTTCACTTCAAGTGAGCCTATCAATTCTTTGATATTCGTAATATTATTGCGAACGCAATATTCTTTGATGCCGTCGATTATTTTTACCGCACATCCCGGTTCAATAAAATTCGCTGTTCCCACCGCTATCGCCGATGCCCCCGCGATAATAAATTCGATGGCATCCGAAGCCGTCCTGATTCCCCCCATCCCCAGAATCGGTATTCCTAAACTTTTGGTCACCTCGTTGTAGACCTTATTGACTAAGTAAACTGCTATCGGCTTAATTGCAGGCCCCGACAATCCACCCGTCCTGTTGGCCAGAATCGGCCTGCGCGTTTCAATATCAATTGCCATTGCAGTAAATGTATTTATCAGGCTGAATGCATCAGCGCCGGCGTCAACCGCTACCTGCGCAATCACGCTGACATCCGTAACCGAAGGGGCCAGCTTCACCATCAATACCTTATCGCCTGCCACCTTTTTCACTGCCGAAGTAACCTCAGCAACTTGCACCGGGTCTGTGCCGAAACTTATACCGCCCAGCTCAACGTTAGGACAGCTTATGTTCAGCTCAAGCCCGGCTATCCCTTCTGCACTCGCCAGCCGCTCCGCCACCGCTACGTATTCATCAATCGTCTCGCCCGCTATGTTAACAAATACTGCACAGGACAGCTTCTCCAGAATCGGCAGTTTTTCTTCAACGAAGGCGTCCAATCCGATATTTGCCCACCCGATGGCGTTAAGCATCCCCGAATCGGTCTCAACAATCCTCGGCGTAGCATTACCCTTCCGCGGTTTTAGCGTGATACTTTTAGTGATAAATCCGCCCAGCGAGTTTACATCCATAAAGTCGCTCAGCTCATCCGCATACCCGCACGTCCCCGACGCCGTAAACACCGGATTCGCCAATTTCAAACCCGCAAATTCAACCGATATATCCATGTTTTCCGTCATTTCCTCTTGCGCATTTTCCTTTCTATTGTTCTTTTGCGTTGCCTGTGCTGCTTCAGCTTAATAGCTTTTCGATAGATTTTCCAAGTCGTTTTATGCCTGTTTCTATTGTTTCCTCATCCACACAGGAGAAATTAAGCCTTAACGTGTTGGTCTTATCTTTATTTATATAAAACGGGTTCCCCGGCACAAAGGCAACCTTATCTTTAATTGCCAAATCGAAGAGTTCCATCGACGAAACTCCTTCCGGCAAAGTCACCCAGAGAAACATACCGCCTTCGGGATGCGTATGTGAAACATTGGAAGGGAAATACTTCTCGATGCTCTTAATCATTGCCAAACGCTGGCTGTTATAAACTTTGATTATTTTACCTATATGCTCATCCAAATCATTATCGGCAAGATATTGGCAGATTACTCTTTGTATGAAATAGTTGGTATGTAAATCCGAGGCTTGCTTGGCTATTATGAGTTTCTCCATAACAGCATGGCTCGGAGCTGTAATCCAGCCTAATCGAAATGAGGGCACTATGGTCTTGGAAAATGTACCTAATAAAATGGCATTCTCAGGCAATATTTTACCAAAAGATTCTTTGTCAGCTCCTGTGAACCTTAAGTCCCCATAGGGGTCGTCTTCAATTAGGAAAGTGCTTTTATTTTTCAAAATATCAGCAATCGCATACCTGTTTTTTTCCGGATACGAAATGCCCGATGGATTTTGAAAGTTCGGTACCGTATACATTAGCTTGGGGGATTTCGCTGAAATTACTTCTTTGAGACAATCGACATCCATCCCCTCTTCGGTTACAGGCACAGGATTAAAAACCGATTTATAAACAGAAAATGCCTGGATGGCCCCTAAATAACCCGGCTCTTCAATGATTACATCGTCTCCCTCATTCAGGAAAGTCTTACCTAACAGATCCAATCCTTGTTGTGACCCGCTGGTTATAAGGATGTTTTCAACTGGAATATCGAGGCCCTTCTTTTCCAAATACCGTTTTGAGATGTACTCTCTTAGTTTCGGATAACCTTCTGAGTTGCTGTATTGAAGGACTTCCTTACCCGCGGATTCAAATACCTTGTTTGAAGCGGCTTGAAGTTCCTCTACGGGAAAAAAGTCTCGGTTAGGCAGTCCTCCGGCAAAGGAAATAACCGAAGTGTCCACCGCTACTTTAAAAATTTCGCGAATAAACGATCTCGGAACGTCTGAAATACGGTCTGAGAAGATGTTATTCATCTGATACACCAAACCACTTCTTCACTATCAAACACCGGCCCATCCGTACAGCACATCTTATAGACACTCTCGCCCGGCCCATCTGTTTTGCATTCTACGGCACAGCTCTGGCAGATGCCAATCCCGCAGGCCATCCGCCGCTCCATACTGACCTGGCAGTCGATATTCCTGGCCTTAGCAATTTCTGCCACCCGCGCCAGCATTTGCTCAGGCCCACAGCTATAAATAACCGTACTCTCGCCGGCTAAATCAGACTTTCCAAGCCATTCCAAAAGGCAATCTGTTACAAGCCCGGCAAAACCGGCCGAGCCGTCATCCGTCGCCACCAGCGATTGTACGCCATACTTGGCAAACTCCGGTAATGAAAACTCCAATTGCTGCGCAATCTTATCCAGTTGTCGCTTAAATGGCAGCTCCTCTGCTGTCTTGGCACCGGCAAACGCAATCACCTCAATATCAGAATAATCGGCCGTAAGAATCTTCGCAAGGTACTGCAGTGGTCCGGCCCCCATCCCGCCGGCAACCAGAAGTGCTGTCTTCTTGCCGTCCGGCACCCGGAAACCATTACCCAGAGGCCCAATCACGCTGACTGAATCGCCCGCCGACAGAGTCGTCATTCGCAAAGTAGCAGGCCCAACAACGCAATAGAGAACCTCAGCAATAGTGTTATTGTCCTTTGTTGTAACATCAGCAAAACTAAAAGGCCTCCGCAGCAGTATCTTACGCTCGGACACATCGACCAGTTCCTGCGGTATCGTTTCCGCCGGCGGCAGTGCGGCACTCGAAACGTCCAACTGCGCGAATTGTCCCGCCTGCAACCTGGCGAACGCCTCTGCGCCCGCACCGGAAAATTCCAGGCCAAGCCGATAGAACCGCTCACCAATCTGCTTATTTGCACAGACGGCAGCCGAATAGGCTCCCCTCTTTGCCGCTGAGAATTTTTCCGACATAGATGCCTGTTATAATAATAGCCTTACCAGTAAAGGTTTTGCGCACATAGTTGTCACTATTAAAGCGAACCTTCATAAACCCTGATACCATCCACAACTTTACAGATGTGAACGGCATATTTATCGGCAAACTCAGGGTGACTGCGCCGATACGCGGTATCAACTGCT
>DATLBB010000287.1:0-4294 GCA_035527155.1 Sedimentisphaerales bacterium | reverse complement strand
TATATCGGAGGCCTCAGCGAGAGGCAGCGTTTATCGCGAACCAGCAGCGCCTGATTGGGACAAATGGGTCAAGATGGGTTACTTGAGCGAACCGCCAAAGGAGGAAGAGGAGGCCGATACTGATGCGGTTCTGGATGTGCGCGAGACAGTACCGGTCGCGGAGTACAAGATCCCGGTGACAATGGATAAGCCATACCATCAGCCGCACCTTGAGAATTTCTTCGATGCAGTTCGCGACAAGGCCAAGCTTACTTGCCCCGCTGAAGTCGGATATGAAACGGCTGTCACCGTACTGAAGGTCAACGAAGCGGTGGAAGCGAGACGTCTCCTGAACTTCAAGCCGGAGGAATTTGAGGTTTAGAGTCTATGTCGTCACTTGGAAGACAAGCGAATCGACACAAGCGACAAACTATGATACAAGAGCATTGATAAAAGGATTGCACACACGTTGAAAAAAGGATTGTTAGTAATAGCTGTTTTGTGTTTTCTGGTTTCGGCCTTATCTGATTTTGCCGATGCCGACGAGAAAAAAATAGGCGACGTAAGTGACGGCAGCCGGGCCGTTCCAGTTCATCTTATTGAGCTGTTTGACGGGGAGGGTGATAAGATATCCCCCGATAATGAACCGCTTCTTCCGTTTTCGACGCGGAAGACCTGCTGCGAGTGTCACATCTATGAGCATAATTATGAGATAATCGGCAAAGGTTGGCATTTTAATGCGGCTGATGTGAACGTTGTTCCGGGCCGGGCCGGCCAGCCGTGGATTTTTGTTGACGCCGGTACCTGTACGCAGATTCCTCTCTCTTACCGTCCCTGGCAGGGAGCTTTTCATCCTAAGCAGCTTGGCATAACAGGTTTTAAGTTTACTCAGCTTTTTGGCGGGCACATGCCGGGCGGCGGAGTGGGAGAGCTTGAGAGCGATAGTCCAGAAGAGATGGTTCGCCAGGATGTATCGGGCAGGTTGGAAATTAACTGCCTGAGTTGTCACAATGCGCACCCGGGGCAAGACCAGGCTGAATACGCTGCGCAGATAGCGCGTCAGAATTTTCGCTGGGCAGCGGCTGGGGCTTGCGAGTTCGGCTCGGTTAAAGGCATTGCGGCTGCACAGCTCGACACTTACGACCCCTTAATGGGCGATGCGATAGCTACAACATATCGAGAAAACACGTTCGACCACAAGAAGAACGTGTTCTTTAACATTGTCAGAAAAGTTCCCAACGAACGGTGCTATTTTTGCCATTCCAACGTGAACGTGGATGAGGACGGCTCGGAAAAGTGGACAGCAGACGAGGATGTGCATTTAGCTGCGGGATTTAGCTGCGTTGATTGCCACCGTAATGGGCTTGACCATAACATTATCCGCGGATATGAGGGCGAAGATGCAGCATCGAAAAACCCATTAGCGGCTTCTACAACTTGTGAAGGCTGCCACACAGAAGGGCGTCTGGGTGCGCCTGTGCCGGAACATCCCGGTGTCCCACCGGTGCACTTTGAGAAACTCACCTGCACTGCGTGTCACTCCGGCCCGTGGCCTGAGCAAAGAACTTATCGCACCAAGACCTCGCGGGCACACGCTTTGGGAACTCATAACGTCAACAAATCGCCAGATGTACTGCCGCATATTGTGTATCCTGTCTTTGCCAGGCAGGGGGGCATCGGCGCTGCATACCGTGGAAGGCTGCGTAGCATGGCCATCCTGGCCGTGCCCACGGGCTGGAAGCCCGTGGTACGTAGCGTGGACGGCAAGATCGCTCCTCACAAGCTGCTCTGGCCCGCCTTCTGGGGCAGTCTGAAAGACAAAAAGGTTACTCCGGTTAGTTTGGAAATCGTGAAACGAACTGCCCGTAGAGTCATTGGCAGAAGGATGCTTCTACCTTCCGGGGATTGGCCGGCGCTGACGGCAGAACATATTACTAAAGCTTTGACCTTATTGTCATCCAATGAGTCAATCGAAGGCGAACCCGTTTACATTTGTGGCGGCAAACTCTACCGGCTCGATGAGTCGGGAAAGCTCAGCGAGCCGGAGGAACACCCGGCTGCTCAGCCGTACCTTTGGCCTATAGCGCACAATGTCAGGCCGGCTGCTCAGTCACTGGGCGTTCGATACTGCACGGATTGTCATGCGACAGATGCGCCTTTCTTTTTCGGTGAAGTTTCTGTCGATACTCCTGTTGTTTCGGAAAGAGATTCTGTTAAGAAGATGGTCGAGTTCCAGGGCATCGACGCTTTTTATGCGTGGGCGTTTGCTTTTTCATTTGTATTTCGTCCGTGGCTGAAGGTTGTTGCTCTTCTCTCTGCTGGACTTATTGGTGTGGTTTTGTTGTTGTATGGGCTTAAGGCCCTGGCCTGTGTTGTGAAGACACTGGCCGAGGGAGATTAGTCTTGATGCTTGATACTGCCTGCTGCGCCAAGTGCGCAGCACGGCGAGGAAACTCGATGCTCGATAAAAACGAGGGATAAGAGGTATGTTTCGTACGCTTTCGATAATCGGTTTTATAGTTTGTTTTATGGGCATTGCAGTGTGCTGTATAGCTTCGCCGTGCAGGGGATGTGGCTGGAGGCCCGGGCAGATTTTGAGAAGGCTCGTTCATCTTTTTACATTGCTTTTCGTGGAACAGCGGCTAAACCTGGTGGGCGTTCTCAGGAAGCTGGTTTATTTGCTGGCTTTGCTTTGCTTTGTGGTATTGGCAGTCACAGGGTTTGGTCCGCGGCTGTTTTTTGATAAGACCATTTCCGGATATTGGCTGATGCTGCACGCCACCTTTGCGCCGGTTTTCGCAGTCTGCCTGGCGGTTCTGGTTGTGATGTGGGCATCGCATTGCCGTTTCACCGGCAGCGATTGGCCCTGGCTGCAGCGGCTGATTCGGCGGGTTATTTTAGCCAAGACAGTCAGCGAAAAGACGGCTTGCGAAAACTCTGGTCTGGGGCGGAAGATGACCTTTTGGCTGATTGTCGTTTTGGCTTTGCCGTTAATCTTGTCGATTGTTTCGAGCATGTTTCCGTTTTTTGGAACTGGATGGCAGGAATTGCTTTTAGATACGCATCGTTACAGCGCATTGGCGCTGGCGATGGTTGTAATAGTTCATACCTACTTGATGATACGAGCTCAAATGAGGGAATAATAGCCAGGTGAGCTGCTTTGATAACTGGTAACTGGTAACTATTTAACCAATTACGATTTAACAGGGACAGGAAAGGAGAAAGAGCCTATGCAAAAGGTAAAAGTGGCTGTGGTGGGGCTGGGTTTTGGGGCTGAGTTTATCCCTATTTATCAAAGACATCCTGAAGCCGAATGTTACGCTATTTGCCAGAGAAACCAAGACCACCTCAACGAGATAGGTGAGCAATTTGGAATCGAAAGACGGTTCACCAAATTTGAAGACCTTTTAAGTATTGACGAGCTGGACGCTATCCACGTCGTTTCGCCCATAGCCGACCATGCCCGGATGTCACTGGCGGCCCTAAAAGCAGGCAAACATGCCGCCTGCACGGTTCCTATGGCTACCACTAAAGAAGACTGCCTTGCAATTGCAGAGGCACGGAAAAAAAGCGGCAAAGTGTATATGATGATGGAAACGGCTGTATATACACGCGAATTTCTCTATGCAAAGGAGCTTGTCGAAACGGGAAAGTTGGGCAAGATTCAGTTTTTAAGGGGTTCGCATCAGCAGAATATGGGATTGCCGGGTTGGCCGGATTACTGGTACGGCTTCCCACCCATGCACTATGCGACCCACGCAGTCAGTCCGCTGCTCTGCCTTGCGAAAAAGACGGTGGAGTCGGTTGTTTGTTATGGCTCAGGCCGAATTAGCGAAGATTATATCAAGCGCTACAATTCGCCTTTTGCAATTGAAACCGCTATCCTGAAACTGGCTGATTCTGAACTTGCCTGCGAGGTAACAAGGTCGCTCTTTGACACAATTCGACAATACAGGGAAAGTTTTGACGTGTACGGCACAAAACTTTCGTTTGAATGGGAGCAGGTTGCCGGTGAGGGGCCGGTGATTTACTCCGGCTATGAAGATGCCAAGAGGGTAGAGGTTCCGGACTATGGGCACCTGCTGCCAAAGGAGATAGCTCCATTCACAGGGCACGGCGTCTATGACGATGAACACGAGCATACTTCCTTTATTCAGGGTGCAGGACACGGCGGCTCCCATCCCCATCTGACACACGAGTTTATTCGTGCGATTATTGAAGGCCGAGAGTCTGCGGCCGATGCAAAAACCGCCGCAAACTGGACGATGGCAGGGATATGCGCCCACGAATCAGCGATGAACGGTGGCAAGAGAAT
>DATLBB010000286.1:0-2886 GCA_035527155.1 Sedimentisphaerales bacterium | reverse complement strand
GGCTTTCTTGACGGCATCGCAGGCGGTCTTAAGTCTATCAAGTCTCTTTGCCAGGGGCTTCTCACAGTAGGCGTCCTTGCCGGCCTTGGCGGCGGCCTCAAGGTGTGTTGTGTGCTGATGGTCGCACGAAGCGATCATGACAGCGTCGATGTCCTTAAGCGCCAGTAAGTCGCGGTACGATGAGAACTGTCGCGCGTCGCGACCGTACCACTCCTTAACCTTTGCCGAAGCAGCTTCCTGTCGCAGCCGCCACGGGTCGCACACGGCTGTGATTTCTATGTTCTCACTCTTGGCGTGTTTGTGTACGCCAGCCATATGGGCGCCAACCCCGCGGCTGCCACAACCTATAATGCCGATCGAGATCCGGTCGTTGGCACCGATGATGCGGGAGTAGCTCGTGGTGGAGATGGCCAACGCGGCACTGCCGGCCGCAGCGGTCTTCAGGAACTTCCGGCGGGAGAAAGACTTTTGCATTGCATATCCTCCGAAAAGAAACAATATATACATGCTCAACTGTGCAACCGAGCTCAATTTGTGACATTATATCAAATCAACATCTAAACATACAATTATTTTGGCTGCCTTGTGAAGGTTTTTATTATATCAAGGCTTGATGAGCCCAAATAAACGATTGTTTTGTGAAACTTTCAAAAGACAGAAGTATGTTCCTGGCCCAGTATGCAATTCTGGCCGGTCTGTACGTTGTTCATTATGTGTGAAAAATGCCGGGTTGTTGTCCCTTTGTCGATTTGACAGTCTTGATAGATATACGCTGATTCCTGGACACAATAGTCTTTCGACCCGGACATTCAGAATCTGCCAGGTTAACTGGAACACTATTATTTTTTAGGGATTCCTGACCTGCCTCTAAAACTTGTACCACGCGCAGGCCGTCAATGCCATCGCTAAGTATTGGTTTTTCATCAAGTATACAATCAATAAAATGCGAACATTCTTTTGCAAGAGGTTCTTCGCTTTTAATTTCGGGAATCAAAATATTTCCGAATCTCAATGATATGAATTCTGCATACGTGTTGGCCATGTGGTTAATCTCAGCGGTCTTATCGTATATGCGAATTTTTTCGGTAGGCTCCATATCATCGAAAGTTATCATCTTCTTGGAGCCTACTATTGTCATCTTTCTTGTTTTGTGCGGGTCAAGCCAGCTGCAGTGAATATTGGCAAATTTACCGTCGGCAAAATTAATAGTTGCAAAAACAACATCCTCAATATCTTTCTGCAAATAACACTGACCACGTGCGGTTACTAACACTGGTTCGGAATTGAAAAGATAACAAATAACGGAAATGTCATGTGGCGCTAATGACCACCATGTGTTTTCATCTTGACGAACAATACCGAGATTGAGCCTTTGTGTATACATATAAAGAGGTTTGCCGATTTCTCCGTTTTCAATAAGATCTTTAATATATGTCACGGCCGGATGATATTTCAGCAGGTGGCCTGCCATAAGCTTCACTTTCTTGTGTCCGGCCAAGTCAATCAGGGCTTTGGCATCCGAAGTTTTTAGTGTTAAAGGTTTCTCAACAAAAGTATGTTTACGTGCTTCGATGGCTTTTTTAGCCATTTCAAAATGAGCAGGAGTTTCCGTTGCAATTACAACAGCCTCGACTTTGCTATCGGAAAGAATATCATCAAAATTAGTCAATACTTTGATAAAAGGGAAATCGGCTTTGTGTTTGGAAAGTATGCTTTTGTTATTATCACAAACATATTTTAGATTGCATCTTTTAGCTGTTGCAAAGTTGCGGACGAGGTTTTTACCCCAATACCCGGCTCCAACTACTGCCACATTTAGCTTGTTTTCATCCATTTGTTTAGAGCCTTCCATTATCTTTACGCTAAAAAATCGGCAATAAGCCGCCTCTGTTAAGTATAAGCATCATACGCCAAGGATGAGCAAGCTCTGAGTTTGACCAGATTAGTATTCATTTCCACAACAGAGTTTTGGGCTCGTGTAATCAGCGAATACATTACGAGGATATGGTACCATTTTCAAAATCAAAGGTACAAGGTTTTTTTAGGCTCGCTATCTTGAGTCTAATGAACACAGGGCGACAGTCCGATGGAGCAAAATAGCAACTCTTGTCAAAACAAAGAGTTACAACACAACGAATCAAGCGATTACAAACCAGCTTACAAACGAAATCGGAAAAACGGCGAATATTTGTATACATAATAACCGGTGCGGACGTACCGAACGGATAGGTGTACGGAAAAAGCTGGAATCTTTCGCACTGAATACCACAGGCGACGCCGCGTTTTTTCTAAGGAGTTAGGGGTATAACCGAACCGATAAATACCTGTTTCTGGCCTCAGGGGGACTTGCCACGATGGAGATTTTGAGAAAATCCCGAAGTCTAAGGACAATCATCATTGACTGAACTACTCATTATATGTTAAAATAAGCAAGATTGATGTAACCGATAATTACGATTTTAAGGCCCATAAAGTACAAAGAAAAAACCGCCCCCTTTTTTGCTTTCGCAAGAAAACAGGGGGGCTGAAACCTCAGTGGAGAAGGGGATATGAAGTTGTCCGGTTCTATAAAAATCTCATTGCTGTCAGTTGTTTTAATAGCATTTTTGGGCGGTTCTCCCTGGGAGTCCTTACGGACGACAGAAGCCCAGTTTAATCTCGCAGGCGATTTGGATGGTGACCAGAGGGTTGATTTCAAAGACCTTCGGATTCTTGTCCAACAGTGGCTGGACCCATGGTGCGTGATCTCTGACTGTGTGTCTGACTTAGACGGCATCGATGGGGTAAATATGCTTGATTACGCCGTTTTGGCGGGGAACTGGCAGCAAGGGCAGCAGGTAGTGATAAACGAGATTCACTATGACCCCGATGTCAAGACGGAGTTAG
>DATLBB010000285.1:0-4450 GCA_035527155.1 Sedimentisphaerales bacterium | reverse complement strand
CCGAGCTTGCCCTCGATATCGTTATGCCAGATTCGGTACTGATACATCCCGCTGTCCTGCCACAGCACTCCCGGCGCGCAGGTTGCTGTATAAAGCACAGCCACGGCCAAAAGGACGGCAATGTAGCTGACTTTGAGATTGTCAAAAATTAACGGTTGCATATTCGCCTTAGAGATTGATTAAATGCTTACTGTTAAGTATTGGGTATCGGCATCGAACTGTATTGCTCCTTCGTAGGCGGCAGGGACTAATAAACAATCGCCTGCCCTGAATTCAACACAACTGCCATCCCCGTCCGTACTTTTGCCGCTGCCGGTTAAGATAATCAGAATTCTCATTTGCCCCGCCGATAGAAGCAGCTCGCACTCTTCCGTCTCGTGCCCCTTATCTATCTTGAAGTATTCGCAATCAACCAACCGGCCCATCGTTGTTACCGTAGGCTCATCATCGCCCGCATCGAAGTGGATGCTTTCAAGCGCCTCTTCGATGTGAAGCTGTCTCGCCTTTCCTGCGTCATCAACTCGGTTCCAGTCGAAAACCCGATAGGTCGTATCAGAGGGAGTTTGAATCTCAGCTATCAACAGACCTGCTCCGATACTGTGAGCGGTCCCAGCCGGAAGAAAATAGCACTGGCCCGCCTCAACAGCTACTTCTGTTAATAGTTCCGCAACGCTGCCTTTTTGTATAGCTTCGGCAAATTTATCTTTCGTTACCCCTTTTTTTAGCCCTTTATAAATTACCGCACCCGGCTCAGCAGCTATAATATACCAGCACTCGGTTTTTGGTTCTCCCTTGCCTAATCGCTCGCAGGTCTGTCTATCCGGGTGGACCTGCACACTCAGGATGTCCTGAGCGTCGAGGAACTTGATTAACAGTGGAAAAGTTCCCGAGAAATTTTCATCACCTGTTATTTCTTTCGGGTATTTTTTAATTGCCGAGCTTAGAGTTTGCCCTGCCAGTTCGCCGTTTGCGATTACGGATTTTTCATTTGGCAGGTCGGCCAATTCCCAGCTTTCGCCGATTTTTTCATCGGACGGTATGTCCTTACCAAAGTCTCGCAGCTTCTGGCCGCCCCATATACGCTCCTTGAATATCGGCCGAAATTTTAGCGGATATAATCTCATCAAACGGATTCTACTGTATCGATGATGGTACGTCCAGATTTACCTGCCCTTTTTCCCACCGCAGCGGGGGCACAGGCCCTCGAGCCGAATCTGCTGGCGATGAATAACAAAACCTTTCTTCATACCCTCAACGATAGAAACAGACAGTCCCACCAGGCAGCTTATTACTCCGCATCTTTTGCACGTGAAGTGAGGATGGCATTGGCTTTCGGTGCACTTGTCGGCAAGTTCGAAATGCCATGCCCTTTTATGCATAAACGCCTTATGTACCAAGCCGGCTCGGCAGAAGCTTTCAAGCGTGCGGTAAATCGTGACCTTGTTGGGGATGGCCCGCCCGAGGCTGGCTGCGATTTGGTCCTGCGTCAGTGGTTTGCCGGCCTCCAGCAGAACGTTCAGAATCGCTGCTCTGGGGCCGGTCCGCCGAAGGTTCGCCGAGCTGAGCAGATTTTCGATTTTTTGTTTTGTTTCGGCTCTCATTGGCTGTCCTCCGCTTGATCATGTGAATGTGGATGGCTGTGTCGCGCGTGGTCTGGACAGCAACCGGCAAGCGCAATATCAGACTTCACCAACAATAGTGGAAAAACGATGTCACCGACACAGCAGGGAAGCCACGTAGCTATAAATAGCGTTACCAGTATCCCGGCGACAGCCGCAATTGTCATCTCAGACTGCATAGTCATCAGCAGATACGATGACGATGCCCACGTGCTTATCAGAATATGGCCGGCGTGGGGAAATTTCGTCCGCGGCAGAAAATACGCAATAAAGATACCCAACAGCGCCGCCGGATTGACAATATACCATTCTTCGATAAAACCGAGATGAAGCCCGTGCTCATCGTGTTCATCTGTTTCTGTTGCTTCTCTCTCGTGCAGTTGGCTGTGCTTTGGAATATTCAGCCCCAACAGTTCCATACCGATATGCGGTATTATAATATCGCTGAGCGTGGCAACCCCGATGGAAGCGAAGTAACCTACTGCCAACACGAGAAGAAACTTTTTTTTTGCAGCGTGTAGCCGGAACATCGACGCAGCCACAATAGCACTCAGAACAACGTGAGCGGGGTGGAAGATAGCGAACAGCGTATGTCTGCTGTCGCCGCTGATTTTTCTAAACACCAGCATAAAACCGATACCCAATAGAGCCCCAAAAAGCGTAAACGGAGCATGTCCCTTGAGTTCCACGAGAATATGTTTCGCTCTTTCTTTAACTGACATCTCTAAAATCCTTACTTTTTGGCAACCAAAATAACGCTATTAATATTACACCATTATCCTCCTAAATGCAACTAAGTTGCAAATATTTTTTGCATTTTTTTACTTTGGTTGCAAAATTGTGACTTGAATCCTTTTAGGCAAATGCAAGTCCGGTCACTGCTATTGCGGGCAAAAACCAATTGCAGATTTTATATGGTCTGGGTAAAGTAGGGCCTTTATTGAATACGGCAAGCTTTTTGGAGCGAATGAACATGATGAATATAAATCAGCAGACAACCAGGAAGATACTTTTATTGCTGGCGCTGGCGATTCTGACGGTTTGTTGCGGTTGCCAGAGCGCCCACGGCCCGGCCCGGCCACTCATCGGAATTACGAGTGTTTATAAGGTTGATAAGAAAGGCGGCTCGGCTTCCACTTCGGTAAATTTCGCTTATGTAAAAGCGGTGGCCGAGAACGGCGGCGTCCCTCTCGTCCTGCCGACAATCTCCGGCGAAGAGATTTTGCGGCGGTATGTGGATGAGCTGGACGGCTTGGTACTGGTGGGCGGCGCGGATATCCCGCCTTCGGCCTATGGCCAGAAGCCCCATGAGACAGTCAAGTTGATGCCTATCCAGCGGTACAATTTTGACCGGAAGCTGATTTTATTATGGCTGGCCAAAGGCAAGCCCATCTTGGGGGTCTGTCTGGGGATGCAGTTTACGAATGTCGTTGCAGGAGGCACGCTCATCCAGGACATCCCTTCCCAGGTAGGTATCAGGGTCAAACACCGCGGCCATCATCAGGTCAGCATCTATCCGGAAAGCTCCCTGGCAAAAATCCTCGGTGCCGACGAGGCCTATGTCTATTCGAACCATCACCAGGCCGTCAAAGACCTGGGCAAAGGCTTGAGAATCATCGCCCACAGCGAAGACGGTGTTGTTGAGGCCCTCGAACGCGCTGATGGCAGGTTTGGCTTATTTGTCCAGTGGCATCCCGAGCAGGCCGATGACATCGAGCACCGAAATGCAATCTACGGCGCTTTGGTCCGAGCGGCCGCTGCGCGAAGTAAGAATGCTCCATAACATAATAAGGATGCGTAAAACGCAAATGAAGATTGTTGAAGCGGCATCAGATGCAGAATTGGCTAAAGTACAAAAAGGCTGCGTGCTGACCATCGGAAATTTTGATGGTGTCCATATCGGCCATCGAGAAATTCTGACCGCTGCCAAACAAACCGCGGCAGAAAGGCGAACGCAATTGGTGGTAATGACTTTCGAGCCGCACCCGCTCGCTGTCTTACATCCGCAAAAAAAGCCCGGCATTTTAACATCCCTCGTGTTGAAAAAGCATCTTCTTACCGAAGCTGGCGTTGATTGCCTTTACATAGTAAAGAGCACCCAACAGCTTTTAAGCCTCTCGCCTGATGATTATGTGGAACAATTCATTGTTAGGAATGTTCAGCCTAACATAGTGGTTGAGGGCGAAAGCTTTAATTTCGGTTCCGACCGAGGCGGCAGTGTCCGTACACTGCAGGAGTTGGGACCCGGGAAAGGCTTTGAGGTTATGGTGGTCGAAGCAAAGGAGGTCAGGCTCTCAACCGGCCAAACTGTCAGGGTCTCAAGCACGCTCATTCGCGGTATGCTCAAAACCGGCAGTGTAGCCGACGCCGCCCTTGCACTAAGCAGACCTTATCGGCTGATTGGTCAAATTGTCCCCGGCCAGGGCAAAGGAAAGCAGCTCGGCTTTCCAACAGCGAATTTAGGACCACCTGACCAGCTTGTACCCGCCGATGGTGTCTATGCCGGCTTCGTCGAAATCGCCGACTCCGAAGAAAAAGTCTGTGCTGCAGGAGAAAAAATCCCCGCCGCATTAAGTCTCGGCAGAGCACAAACACTCGGCAGCAACATTGGACAGTTGATAGAAGCACACCTGTTGACGGATGAAGTGGGTGACTTGTATGGCAGATGGCTCGCTATGGATTTCATAGATCGAATCCGAAGCCAGAAAAAATTCGATACCGAAAAAGACCTCGCCGCTCAAATCGCAAAAGATTGCAAAAAGGCAAAACAAATTTTAGCCAAAGAGCCTCAATAATGGTTGTTGCAGGATAAAAATATAGACGGGAGTTTT
>DATLBB010000284.1:0-5816 GCA_035527155.1 Sedimentisphaerales bacterium | reverse complement strand
GAAAAATTCAAATTAATCCGATTTTGGACTTACTGACTTGGCCTCCCCACTGTGAGTCGGCGACAGTATTCATTTTGAGCTTTGTAGGGGCGGTTCGGGAACCGCCCTTACTTTGCTGCCTTAACCGGCTTCTGTTTGGTTAAATTACCACATTTTTGTTGTTTGTGCAAGCGTTTTTTGAAAAGCTGGCCGCCACGTTTATGGATTGAAGTGGTCGTGTGTTGCATAGTATACCCAAATCGTGCCTAAATGGGTTGCATTACTCCGATTAAACTGGTAAAATCTTAATATAGGGCCAGGCGCGTTTGAGAAGAAGCTTAACCGAGAGATTTCGGTGAAAGTTGCGAAATAGGCCCAATTATATCGTCCGGCTCGGGAAAGGCCGGACAGAAGCGCCCCATTACTCGATATGAAAGGTGTGAGGAACCATGAAGTCGCGAATCAATCGCCGAGTTTTTCTTCGTAACACGGCATTTGGCGGCTTGAGTTTGCTTGTGCTGAAGAACAGCCGCTCAGCTTACAGTTATGAAGAAAACGAAAAGCTCAATATTGCGCTGATTGGGGTCGGTGGACGCGGAAGCTGGTTTGTGGGCGCAATTCCGAGGGTGGGTGGAAATGTTGTAGCGATGTGCGATGTCAACGAACGGAAGGCGAGTGGCTCGTTCAAGGAACTGCCGAAAGCCAAAAAATATTTTGACTTCCGAAAGATGCTTGATGAGATGGACAAACAAATCGACGCGGTCGTCATCGCTACGCCGGACCATACCCACGCTGTCGCATCGGCCATGGCAGTGAAAATGGGTAAGCACGTCTTTTGCGAGAAGCCGTTAACGCACAATCTTTACGAAGCGCGTGTTCTGCAGCAACTGGCGGCAAAGCACAAAGTCGCTACACAAATGGGCAACCAGGGCACGTCGAGCGAGGCTTTTCGCCGAGCTGTTGAGCTTGTTCAGGCGGGTGTTCTGGGCGAAGTTCGGGATGTACATGCCTGGAATACAGGCGGGGGGCCGGGCAAACGGCCGTATCCCGACAAAGTCCACGACTTGCCGGATTATCTGAAATGGGACCTTTGGCTCGGCCCGGCGGCGTACCGGCCGTATAATTCCCGCTGGCTCAGCGGGTGGCACGGCTGGCGCGACTTCGGAACCTGTCAATTGGGAAACTGGGCGTCTCATACGATGAACCTGCCTTTCAAAGCTCTAAAGCTCGATTCACTCTGGAAGGCCGATACCCCGGTGACAGGCGAACGTCTGGTTCGGCTGCGGGCTGAAGTGTCCGGCTTTCACAAGGAGACATTTCCGAGGCGGGAGGCCATTCACTACGACTTCCCCGCGAGGGGAGATATGCCGCCGTCCAGGATAAACTGGTATAACGGCGGCGGCCACGCGCCGGCGCCTCGAGGCCTTATCGAGAAGCTCATGGGCCGGCGGCTCGATTGGGGCGATGCCGGTGAAAAGAGGTGGCAGGACCACGCAGGATGCCTTTTAGTGGGTACAAAAGGTATGCTGCACTCTACGGGGCATAATACGTCGTTCACGCTGCTTCCCGAAGACAAGTTCAAGGACTTCCAGGGTCCACCGTCGTCACTGCCGCGTTCGAGAGGTCATGAGCGTGAGTGGCTCGATGCCTGCAAAGGGGGGGCGCCGGCGATGTCCAACTTCGATTACGCCGGTCCTCTGACACAGTTTGTCCTTCTGGGTAATGTCGCTACCCTTTTTGGCGACGAAATCAGGTTCGACCCGCTGGCCATGAAAATCGAGAACAATTCGGAAGCCAATGAGGCCCTCGGACGCGAATACCGACAGGGCTGGTCGTTGTCTTTGTAGGGGCGGTTCGCGAACCGCCCGTACTAAGAAATGGTACTATATATTTACAGGAGTAAAATAATGAGATGTAGAAGGTGTTCGAAAGGTGGAAATCGAATCAAGAGGTTGTGTTGGGAAATGGGACGCGTGATGAAGTTTAGCTATATCTTGGTGATCTTTGCTGGTGTTCTTTTCGGTGCAGCCCTCGCGGCTTCCGGAGGCAATCCGCTTGGGGACGCCTTCCGGCGAGTGCCGAAGAAATATACTGAGACCGTTATGACTAAAGGCGGCGAAAAGCTCTCATTTGAAATGGTACTCATTCCGGGCGGTAAGTTCGTGAAGGGAAGTCCAAAGACGGAACAGGGGCGTAAGGACAACGAAGGTCCGCAGCATGAGGTGCGCTTGCAACCTTTCTACCTTTGTACAACGGAGACTACTTACGAGCTGTTCGCGGTTTATTATGAAGAGACGGTACAGGAAAGAAGGGACGACCTCACAGTTGAAGAGACGGATAAGAACAACGAAGACCTGGACGCTATTACAGGGCCCACACCCATCTATGGCGACCCTACGATGGGTATGGGCGGCGGCAAGCATCCGTCGATTGGGGCGACCTGGCACAACGCGATGACCTTCTGCAGATGGCTGTCAATGAAAACAGGCAAAAAGTATCATCTGCCAACCGAGGCGGAGTGGGAATATGCCGCACGGGCAGGCGCCAAGGCCGCCTACTTCTACGGCGAGTCCCCGGACAAGCTCAAGGAGTATGCGTGGTTCGAAGCCAATTCCGACCAGATGACTCACGAGGTTGCCAAGAAGAAGCCAAATTCCTGGGGTCTGTACGACATGTTAGGCAACGTGCGGGAATGGGTTTATGATTTTTACAGCCCGAGTGCCTATGCGGAGGACGCCAAAAAGCAACCTGCCGTGAGTCCTATGGGACCGAAAGGGGGCAAGGTGCACGTGGCCCGGGGTGGCGATTGGGACAGCCTTGCTGAGGACCTTCGCTGCGCTGCAAAGACCTTTGAAGAAGACTGGTGGCGTTTCCAGGACCCGCAGATGCCCAAGAGTAAATGGTGGCTGCCGCAGATGGACTTCATTGGCTTTCGGATAGCAATGTCTGTCGAACCAAACCAGTAATGCCTGGACAGTGGTAATTGGTAATTGGTAATTCAAATATACCATTTACCAGTTACCAGTTACGAAAGGAGTGGGCGATTATGTTATGCAGCCGTTTTTGTAAAGCCGTTCTTTTAGTGGTGGCGATACTGATGCTGCCTGTGCAGGCTGCAGCGCAAGTTACCAGGCAGCAGGCAGAGCGAATCCGTGCAGCGGTGCCGGCCAGGGCGCGTGTGGTGCCGAAGACGCATCGCCGCGTGTTAATCTGGAACACGCCGTTTATGGAAAAGTCTCCCCATAAGGGCTATTCCATTCCTCAGGCCGAATATGCAATGAAACTGCTCGGCGAAAAGACCGGTGCGTTCGAGCCGGTTGTCAGCGACGATGTGGCGATGTATCTGCCTGAGAATCTGAAGCGGTTCGATGCCATCATCATGAACAACAGTAATGGCCCCTGGATTCGGCCAACGGATAAAGATATGGAAAAACTCAGAGAGTACGGTACCGATACTGATGCTGTCGAGCAATTGCTGCGCCGGAGTTTGCTTGAATGGGTTTCCAATGGAGGCGGGATAGTGGCCTATCATCACGCTGTCGGCGGCAACACCCACTGGCCCGATTTCCACGAGATGCTGGGTGCCGCTTATTGGGGCCATCCCTGGAACGAGGAAGTCGGCGTCAAACTGGATGAGCCGGGCCACCCGCTATTAGCTGCATTCGAGGGTAAGAGCTTCCGCCTGACCGAGGAGGTGTTTCAATTCCGCGACCCGTACTCCCGTAAAAATCTTCGCGTGCTCTTGTCGCTGGATACCAAGACGACCAACATGACCGTGCCCTGGATACACCGTAAGGACAACGACTTCGCTCTGGCTTGGGTGCGGCAGTATGGGAAAGGCCGAGTTTTTTACTGTGCGTTTGGCCATCGCACTGATATCTGGTGGAACCCGACTATCCTGCGGTTCTATCTGGATGGGATACAGTTTGCGACCGGTGACCTGCCCGCCGATACCACGCCGAGTGCCGAAGTTGCGCCCGGCCTGGAGCCTGGATTCAGGAGCCTTTTCAACGGCAAAGACCTTTCCGGCTGGAAGGGCAATCCCAGAATATGGACTGTAAGGGATGGAGTTATCACAGGACAAACCACGCCGGACAATCGTGTCTCGGAAAACAACTTTCTTATCTGGACTGGTGGCGACCTGGAGGACTTTGAGCTGCGTTTGAAGTTCCGAATCGAGGGCGGCAATTCAGGAATTTACTTCCACAGCAAAGAAAGAACCGATATGCAACCCGAAGCTCTCGTAGGTCCCCAGGCCGATTTTAGCGCCGACGGCCAATGGACCGGCGTCGTGATGGAGTACACCCTGCGCAACATCCTCGCTGAGAGGGGCCAAAAGGTTCGCATTGACAAAACCGGCAGGAAGGAAGTTATCGGTTCCGTTGGCGATCCGACCGAACTACTCAAGCTTGTAAATCCCGAACAATGGAATGATTATAAGGTTATAGCCAACAAGGGTCATACTGTGCTGAATATCAACGGTGTGGTTATGTGCGAGATCGAAGATAACGATCCGAAAAAGCCGCGCACCGGCAAGCTCGCGCTGCAGGTACACCAGGGACCTCCGATGCTCGTTCAGTTTAAGGACATACGTTTGCGTCGGTTCTGAAAAGAGGGACAACTATAGTGACCAGAGAGGAAGTGCAAATGTCAGGAGATAGTAACATAAGTCGACGAGCGTTTTTGCGTGGGGCAGCAGGCGTCCTGGCGTTTCCCTATGTTGTTTCATCATCCGCATTGGGCAAAGCCGGGATGTTGGCTCCGAGCAGCCGTATTACCGTAGGCTCCATCGGAGTTGGCGGTATGGGCACCAATAATATGAGGGCGTTTTTGGCCCAGGATGACGTACAGGTCGTTGCCGTTTGTGACGTCGTAAAGGCGAGCAACGAATATGGCCACTGGTATAAGAAGGGCTGGCAGGGTGCGTGGTTCGGACGCGAGCCTGCTCGCAGGATAGTCGAAGACTATTACGCCCAGAGAACTCAATCCGGCCGGTACAAGGGCTGTGACGCGTACAATGATTTTCGCAATATTCTCTCACGCGATGACATTGACGCCGTTTGCATCACCACGCCGGACCACTGGCATGCGATACCGGTAGTCATGGCAGCGGCGGCAGGCAAAGATATTTACTGTGAAAAGCCGCTAAGTCTAACCATAGCTGATGGGCAGGCAATGGTCGCTGCGGTTCAACGCTATGGAACTGTTTTTCAGACCGGAACTCAACGACGCTCAGACCAAAAATTTCGCTTCATCTGCGAGCTGGTGCGCAATGGACGAATCGGCCGGCTCAGGAAAATCATAACATCTATCGGAACAAACAATAAAGAAGCTCCGCCGAAGGACTGGCGGGCGGAACCTGTTCCCGATTGGCTGGATTACGGTATGTGGTTGGGGCCGGCCCCCTGGGTCCCCTATCACACGTCCCGGTGTCTTTATACGTTCCGCTTCGGCCTGGACTATTCCGGCGGCCAGACGACAAACCTCGGCGCACATTGGATAGACGTCGCTCAGTGGGCAAACGGCACGGACGAGACCGGGCCGATTGAGGTCGAAGACCTGGGTGGGGAGTTTCCCACTGATGGCCTTTTCACCACGGCCACCAAGGTACACTTCCGGGCCCGATATGCCAACGGCGTCGAGATGGTTATGAAAACCGACCAGGGCGGCCCTCTGCGTTTTGAAGGAACCGAAGGCTGGATTCAGCTTCATCAGGGCAAACTCACAAGTTCTCCGGAGTCGGTGAAGGATTCAACTATCGGGCCTGATGAAATCAACCTTTATAAAAGCAAAGACCATCACCGCAATCTTATCGATTGTATTAAGACACGCGGCCG
>DATLBB010000283.1:0-7687 GCA_035527155.1 Sedimentisphaerales bacterium | reverse complement strand
CTGGGGATGGACTTTAATGGGACCTTCTTTTCGCACCCGAAAGCAGAGAGCGGTTTTACATTGTCCAGCGCCGATGAGGGCGTGCGCAAGTTCTGGGTGGAGCACGGGATAGCGTGCCGAAAGATCGGGGCTGCAATGGGAAAGGAATTAGGTACAGCCTGTGTAACAAACTTATGGATTCCGGATGGGTACAAGGATATTCCCGTGGATAGGAAAGGACCTCGCCAGCGGCTTAGAAAATCGCTTGATGAAATATTCGCTGAAAAAATAGACGAAAACCACCTCTTAGATTGTGTTGAAAGCAAACTTTTCGGCATCGGCTCGGAAAGTTATGTTGTCGGCTCACATGAATTCTACCTTGGTTATGCTATCCGCAACAACGTCTTGCTGTGTCTGGACACGGGACATTTTCATCCCACCGAGGTTGTTTCTGATAAGATATCATCGGTGATGGAGTTTCTTGACCGGATACTGCTCCACGTCAGCAGGGGCGTCCGCTGGGACAGCGACCATGTCGTTATCCTTTCGGACGAGCTGCGTGCCATTTGCCAAGAGATAGTCCGGGGCGATTATCTTGAAAGGGTGCACATTGGCCTTGACTTTTTTGACGCCAGCATTAACCGCGTGGCGGCCTGGGTGATAGGGACACGCTGTATGCTCAAGGCCCTTTTGATTGCGCTGCTGGAGCCGACGAAGAAGCTGCGTGCGTTTGAGCAGAACGGCGACTTTACATCACGGCTGGCAATGCTGGAAGAGCTGAAAACACTGCCTTTCGGAGCGGTCTGGGATTACTACTGTACAAAGATGGAAGTCCAGCCGGCTCAAGCATGGCTGGATGAGGTCAAAGCCTACGAAAAGGATGTTCTAAGTAAGCGCCGATAGAGTGCATACGGATCATAGTTTATAGTAAGGAATACGACATGGATACAGAACAGCAGTCCCAGCAAACGCAAACCGGAAGTGAGTTTGAACGTGAGCCGGTTCCGAAGAGCGCACTGCTCGGCTTCAAGAGCTTCATCGGGATGTACGCCGGGGAGCATTGCGCCGGGACCGAGTTGATGATTGGGCCGCTTTTTGTGGCGGCGGGAGTGAGTGCGTTTGACCTTGTGATGGGTCTTGTTGTCGGCAATGCCCTGGCAGTCTTTAGCTGGATGTTTCTTTGTGCGCCTATCGCCACTCGCAGGCGTTTGACCCTCTACTATCAACTTGAGAAGATCTGCGGCCGAAAGCTTGTAAGCCTCTACAACATTGCCAATGGTGTGATGTTCTGCTTTCTGGCTGGGGCGATGGTAACCGTCTCAGCCACGGCAGTCGGAGTCTGGTTCAAGTTCAAAATGCCGGGCCTCAATGACCTGTATCCCAACAGTATCGGCTGGGTCGCAGCTGTCGCTGTGGTCGGTGGGCTGATAGCGATTGTTGCCGCGTACGGGTATAAGACGGTCGCGAAGTTTGCAAACATCGCTGCGCCGTGGATGGTCCTGGTGTTCTTAGCCTTTGGATTTGTCGGCCTGCGGCAATTCATTAACGCAACGGGGGCTGAGGTGAAGTCCTTAGGTGACTTCTGGACCCTGGCGAATACGCATATCTGGAAAGGAGGCGCGCCGCAGGAAGGACAGGTCAAGTTCACCATCTGGCATGTGATGTTCTTTGCCTGGTTTTGCAACATGGCGATGCACGTCGGAATGAGCGATTTGTCTGTATTCCGGTTCGCCCGCAAGAGCTGGTATGCCATCGCAAGCAGCGCGGGGATGTACGTGGGACACTTTATGGCCTGGATCAGCGCTTCAATCCTCTATGCCTATCAGTTGCATCTGAACCCTGCCGACACGGATGTATTGCCGGGTCCGTTAGCTTACCGGGCCGCGGGATTAGTGGGGCTCTTGTGTGTGATCATTGCCGGCTGGACCACCGCCAACCCGACTATCTACCGGGCGGGCCTGGCGTTCCAGGCCTTGTCCCCGAAGTCGTCCCGCTTCAAAGTCACACTTATAACCGGCGCGATTGCAACAATCGCCGGGATGTTCCCGGCTATCGCAATGAAGCTGCTCGATTTTGTAGCCATATACGGCATGATCCTCATGCCTATGGGTGCGGTCATCTTCGTGGACTTCTGGCTCCTTCCCAAACTGGGCCTTCGAGCTTCTTATGCGGAACTGAGCGGCAGTAGCTTCAACTGGGCCGCCGGTGTCGCCTGGATTCTTACGTTAGCCGTTTGCCTCGGTGCAGTATTCTCAATAGGCCGGTGGTCACTGTGGTTTGCTTCGTTACCCGGTTGGTTTGTCGCGGCCCTGCTATACATCGTCCTAAGTAAAATTTATCAGAAGAAACTCCGCCCCGTCGCGGCTGAATATAAGGAGAATTAAAATGCGTTCTATCTTACAGATCATCTCACTGCTGGCGCTGATTGCCTTAACATTGCCTTCTGTAATCTTTCTTGCAGGCAAATTGGAGTTGGACAGGGTCAAATGGATCATGCTTCTCGCTACGATAGTATGGTTTGTCGCCGCAGCTGGCTGGATGTGGAAAGACAACGGCGCCGGCCAGCAAGACGCCGGTTAAGTTGATAATTTCAATATTCCCAAGAAGCAAATCAAAATAGTAATTAGTGAAAAGGGACGTGCAACAATGAATAAAGCTTTGGCTGACTTGATAAAAATTTCGAATATTACAGGCAAAGACACCACCCTCGTACAGGGTGGAGGCGGCAATACATCGGTGAAAACCGCAGATGGTAAATATATGTATATCAAGGCCAGCGGTACGGCCCTGAAAGATATGAATAAGAAAAAGGGTTGGCGGAGAATGCGGCTGGCCCCGGTTCTTTCGATCATAGAGGACAAGTCGTTGGCCAAACTTGAGGCCGGCAAGAGAGAGCCGGAGGTCGTGGATCGGCTGCTTCTTGCGTGTGATGATAAAGTAAAAGGCGGCGCCCGGCCCTCCGTCGAGGCGCACCTGCACTCTATTCTGGGTAAGTATGTGATTCATCTCCATCCTCTTGTGGTGGCTGCGTATGTAAATGCCAAAAAAGGAAATGCAGAGATTGAAAAGCTCTTTAAGAATGAAAAATTTCCACCTCTTTGGGTGCCTTACACAGACCCCGGCTTTATGCTCGCAAAGAAAATCGCTCGCTTGGTTGGCGACTACCAAAACCGGTTCGGCAAGATGCCCGCCATTATGATTTTGGAAAAACACGGCCTTTTCGTCACCGCAGAAACTTCCGAGGCTGCATTAAGGCTGGTTCGTAAAGTCATAAAGCTCTGCAGCAGCAAGTTAAAAGAACCAAAGCCCCGAAAGACCAGACTTCCCTCTGAAAAGGACATCGCCGCTGCAAAATCAGCTGTTCGCAAGGCGGTTGTCGATGCGACCGGTCAAAAAATGCCAGTAAGTTATTTTACGATAACCAAGCCAATTGCGGCGTTTATGGCCCGCAAAGACGCAGCGAAACTGCTTGCCACACCTGCCCTTAATCCGGATGAACTTGTTTACGCAAATGGCTCAGCGATGTGGCTGGAAAACTGCGACGTCAAAACGGTCACCGGCAAATTGGCCTCACTTCTCAATAAAGGCCAAAAACCCGCCGCGGCATTTATAGTCAAAGGGGTAGGTCTTTTTGTCGCAGCCGACAAAAAAACAGCCACGGTTATTGCGCAAATTACCACCTGCTCCGTTCTGATTCGTATGTATGCGCAAAAATTCGGCGGCATACTCGCCCTGACCAAGCGCCAGCAGGATTTCATCAACAACTGGGAATCCGAGGCTTTTCGAAAGAAATTGGCGAGCAGCAAGAAAGGTAAAAACTGATATAATCCAATGGTTCGTTTGGGCCGCGAATGATCAGTTTAATACTTTTCGGAACCATGCTCACGCAACAGTTAAATGATTTCTTGACACCCTTTCTCTGCTGTCGGCATTGGGCCGTGGGAGTTTTTCGGTTGCATTTTTCGGGCAAAATGACTATATTTTTGACTTTTGGTTTTATTAATGGAGCAGCTCAAGCGCATTAAAGGGCGTTTGAAGCATCTCAAGACCGTTATTGAGGAGATTTGAAGTATGGATTTTTGTATTGAGGACACTCGAAAGAAGCCGCATCCGGGATTGAAAGAGCTTATAAAAGACGGGATTATAACTTTGGACCAGGCAAAAAACTGGCTCCGGACCATTTACGAGATTCGGTTCTTCGAGGAGAAGGTTTTTGAGCTTTTGGGCCAGAATATTATCAAAGGCGCCTCACATCTTTATGCCGGCGAGGAAGCGGTCGCCGTTGGCTCTGTCGCTGCTATTGAGCGAGGTGATGTAATCGGCTCAACCCATCGAGGCCACGGCCACTGCGGAGCTATCGGCAACAAATACGCCGACACTGAAGAAGACCGCCAGAACCACTGGAATGCTATGATGGCTGAACTGATGGGCAAAGAGACCGGCTACTGCAAGGGTAGAGGCGGTTCGATGCACATAGCCGAAGTGGAGAAGCAAAATAACCTCGGCTCAACCGGCATCGTCGGCGGTAATCAGGCACCGGCAGTCGGGGCGGCTTTGGCTGAGAAATACAAAAAAACCGGCAAAGTCGTGCTTTCATTTTTCGGCGACGGCTCCACCAACTGCGGCAGTTTTCACGAGTCAATGAATATGGCCTCAACGCTGGGCGTTCCGCTGGTAGCGATAATCGAAAATAATCTTTACGGGATGAGTGTGCCGTTTTCCGGCAGTAAAGTCGAAGGTACCAGAAGGGCAAGCAATATCACTGATATTGCAGAGCGCTGCTACGCCTATAACGTTCCCGCTATGATTGTTGATGGACAGGACGTTGTGGCGGTATATCTGGCTGTTAGCTCGGCAGTGAAATGGGCAAGAGCCGAAACTCAGATGACTATCATCGAGGCCAAGACCTATCGCTGGTACGGGCACAGCCGAAGTGACCCACGTGCTTACCGCACAAAGGCCGAGGAGAAGGCCTGGCACGACCGCGACCCAATTATTGTCTTGCGAGAAAAATTATTAGCTGATTCGCTGTGCACAGAGCAGCAGTTGGACGAGATTAAGGACAAGGCCTTTGCAACAATCGAGACGGCCACAAAGTTCGGTATGGACAGCCCCTGGCCTAATCCCGCCGATTTGACCAAAGATGTATATGTCGAGGAAACTTACGAGGCTTCGCTTATCGAGTCCGAAAGAGCCACATCGGCGAAGGTAATGGAAGCAACCGCTGTCTTCGAAGCTGCTCTTGCCTCATCCACTAGCAAAACCAAGAAAGAGGCCACCAAGCGAGCCAGAGCAGTCGTGAAGTCGAAGTTCGGTATGGATGTTATGACTATCGGCCAGGCGGTTTCCGCCGCTCAGGCAGATGAGCTTAGAAGAGATGAAAACGTTATCGTGATAGGTGAGGATGTCGGTCTTTACGGCGGAGCGTATCAGGCAACTCGCGGGCTGTCGGCCGAATTCGGTACCGACAAAGTCATTGATACTGCAATATCCGAAGCGGCCATTGCAGGTGCTGCGGTCGGTGCCGCTCTTCGAGGGCTAAGGCCGGTGGCCGAGATTATGTATGTCGATTTTGTTACTATAGCGATGGACCAGCTCGTTCACGTCGGCGCCTATAATCGTTATATGTTCGGCGGCAAGGCCAAGGTGCCGATGGTGCTGCGAACAGAAGGAGGTGTCGGTAGATGTATTGCCGCCCATCATTCGGAGTCACTCGAGGCGTGGCTTATGCATCCGCCGGGACTGTATGTGGTTATGCCCTCAACACCTTATGATGCAAAGGGCCTGCTCAAGGCCGCCATACGCAGCGACAATCCCGTGGTCTTTATTGAGCACAAGGCGACCTATGGCCAGTTCGGCCCGGTGCCGGAAGTTGATTACATTATTCCGCTCGGCGTCGCGGATATCAAAAGGCCCGGCAAAGATGCGACCATCGTTAGCTACAGCAGGATGGCGATGTTCTCACTGGAGGCCGCTAAAGTCCTGGCCGAGAAGCATGGCATCGATGCCGAGGTAATCGATGTGCGAACGCTAAAGCCGCTGGATATAGAAACAATAGCCGAATCGGTTCGTAAAACCGGGAGACTGGTTACCGTCAGCGAGGGCTTCGGAACATGCGGCGCAGGCAGGGAGTTCACCGGACAATTTATGGAACACGAATTCAGTGACGGCAGCCACGGCTTCGATTATCTCGATGCGGCTCCCGTAAATCTGGCGGCAGCCGATGTGCCCCCGCCGATGAGTGAACCGTTGGAGACAGCGAGTATTCCAAGTGTAGATAAAATTGTCGAAGCTGTTAAAGCTATTGTGTGACGAATAAGTATTGCGAAAACATGTGAGGATTCTGTAAATGGCAAGAGAAGTCAGACTACCGCAGCTTGGCCAGACGATGGAAGAGGGAACAATTGTGAATTGTTTGGTCAAAGTCGGCGACGAGGTCAAAAAAGGCGACGTGATTTTCGAGATAGAAACCGACAAGGCGACCCTCGAGATGGAATCGCCGGCTGAAGGTTTTGTAAAATATATTCTCGTTGAGACCGACCAGACGCTGCCCGTAGGCGCAGCCATTCTGGTACTCGGCGATAAGGACGAGCAAGTACCGCAGAGCTTTGTTGACTCGCTAAAGGCAGCCGCACCTGCTGCTGCGGCTGCCGAAGCTGCCCCGGCGCCACCCACTGTGGAGCCGACCGCAAAAGTCGAAGCCAGGCCGACCGAGAGAATAAAGGCCTCACCGCGGGCAAAGAAACTGGCCGAGCAACTCGGCGTCGATTTGGCGGCAGTTACCGGCACAGGACCTGCCGGCAGAATTACCGAGCAGGATATCAAAGAAGCTGCCGCCTCGAAGCTCATCAAACCAGCCGCAGCCGAGGTGGCCGAGACGGCGCTCAAACCTGGAGCAAAATTACCACTCAACAGGATTCAGAAGATAACCGGGCAAAGAATGCTGCAGTCAAAACACGAAATACCCTGCTTTTATCTAAGTGTTAAGGCTGATGTTACCGACCTGGTTCAATTGCGGGCCAAATTGAACAAGGCCAGTGATGTGAAGGTCGCCTACAATGACTTTATTATACGGGCGGTCGCGATGGGGCTGGAAAAATTCCCGATTATGACAGGTCAGTTAGCCGGTGACACCATTCAGTTGGCAGAAGCAATCGGCGTTGGCCTGGCTATCTCTGTGCCGGGCGGCCTGGTTGCGCCGATTGTCAAGGACGTGAACAAAAAAGATGTCAGGCAGATTGCACGTGACACTAAGGCCCTGGTTGAGAAGGCCCGCAGCAATAAGCTGGCTCCCATGGATTTAGAGGGCGGATGTATCACAGTAAGTAACCTTGGCGCTTTTGAGATAGAATCCTTTATCCCGATAGTTGTGCCCGGCCAGTGCAGTATCTTAGGCATCGGGCAGATAAGCGAAACCTGTGTGCCTGAGGGTAGCAACATAATGGTTCGCAAGCTTATGAGTATGGTCCTTTCGATAGACCACAAAGTCACAAACGGCGCATACGCAGCCCAGTTCCTGGACTACGTAAGGAAGCTGCTCGAAGATACGGCCACGTTTAGTCTTGAGTCTTGAATTCCAAAGACTGTATAAAGGAGTATCCGAAATGGCAAAGAAAGTTGTCCGCAAGGACTCCCAAGGAGAAGCAGTGCGCTTGCCGAGCATAAGGAAAGCCACCCTGAAGGTCCCTGTTATCGGTGTTTTTGCCAC
>DATLBB010000282.1:0-6401 GCA_035527155.1 Sedimentisphaerales bacterium | reverse complement strand
GGCGCCGGGATGCTGTGCAGAGGGCTAACGACATGGTAGATGCGATTGTTGTAGTCGCAGTTCCATAAGCCGTGCCATTGGGTAATATTTCCATCGTACCAAGCCAGCCCGGTAGGATGGCTCGCGGGGGAGGGAGTGCTGTCAAGTACGGTTCCATCGGCGGGGTCCAATCGATAGATTGTGTCGGTGTCGCCGTCTGTGTGCCAAACGGCAGTTCCGTCAAAAGCCAGGCCGTAGGGCCAAGTGCCGGGCAACGCAATAGTACGGGCTATCGGCAGCTCAGTCACTGTGCCGGGAAGTGCTTGGCTGTCGCCTTGTGGCCCGGGGTGCAGCTCTTCATCAACGAGCGCGAGGGCTTGTGCCACGGCGAACAATAAGGCAACCGCAGTCAACAAGAAAGTCTTTTTGTTCATGATTCTTCTCCTTTTTAAGAATATTTCTTACCGCAGGTTCTTAATCGCTCTCGGTTGGTACGGTGCCAACCGAAGAGGCTAACATATCATCCTGGCAAACTGCGTTCGCCAAGACAAAGACAGCTTACTTTGTCATTTCTTATCCTCCTGATAAAATTCGAACTTTGACTACAAAGTGTGGCTGCTTAGTACTGACATATATTTAGAAGTCCCGTGAAAGGGGCCGACACAGGGCTGAACTGAGTATTTCTGTTCATCGCAGCTCCTTCCCTTTCGAGAAAAAAAAGCAAACTTCACAAGGGTATTGCCCAAGTCCCGTTGGCTTCCTTTAGACGAGAAACCCGAAAAGCAAAAAACGTAGCAAACCTTCCCTAAATGCACCTAAACTCAAAACGATAATAGTGTGGCGAGAGGGAAAAAGTCAAGAGAATTGTTGCAGATTTGCGGTTTTTTTCGGTCCTTCCGTAATCCTGCGAAAAGCTTGTTTTTGGTGAAAAAACGTACTTATGCTGCCTTCATCTTAGACTTAGACGAAGAGAACCGCCAATAAATTGGGTGGCTAAATATCAGACAAGAAGCAGGGAAGGAAGACCAAATATCGAACAAGGAATATCGAATAACGAAGTGGATTCCCGCCCATTCGGCCCTTCGGCTGCGCTCAGGGCAGGCTTTCTTTCGCTCAGGGCAGGCTTTGCGCAGGAAACATTATTTTAGTTCGACGGACCAATATGCGTGGTCGAGGAACTGCTTCCAACTGCGATACCGCTGATGGCCTAAGTAAATATGAACGAGCGGATTGTGCTTCGGCTTTACAGGCTTTTGAATGAGTTTCATTGCGGCCTGTCGGGGATTTCTGCCGGCTTTTTTAATGTTGCATTCGGTGCATGCACAAACTATGTTCTCCCAAACAGATTCACCGCCCATGCTTCTTGGGATGATATGGTCAAGCGATAATTCACTGGTTGGCCGGCGCCTGCCGCAATACTGACATCTGTTTTTGTCGCGGGCGAAGATGTTTCGACGATTAAATTTTACCTCGCTGCGCGGCAGACGGTCATAAAATAACAGGCGGATAATGCGCGGAACCGCAATATGAAAATTGACGGTGGACACCCAATCGTGACTATCGGGCTCGAAGTGACGCCTGAACTGGCTTGCCTCGCACCAGCTCTCGAAATCATAATTCGAATATCTTCCTTCCTCAAGTGAAACGACCTCTGCAAGCTCGCGAAAGAGCAGGGAAAATGCACGTCTGGCTCTCACTATGCGGATAGCCATATAGTGCTTGTTCAACACAAGGACATTACAGTCCAATCCCGAATGATACCGGTCAGTAATCATATATCGTATCTTATATCACCGCGCATCAGGCCAATACACATCCCAGATACCGCTACTGCTGTTGTCGTTTCCTTGAATATTAAATCAGGCAATTTGGAAATGAGGAAAATAAAAGCTGTTTCACCTGTCCTCACGCCCACAATAAGACAGCTTTACGCATCTTCTTTGGCTTCTGGGGCTGATTTATTAACTACATTCTCAGCCCGGAGCCCCTTTTCTCCCTCAACGACGTCAAAACCAACCTGGTCGCCTTCAACGAGAGTTCTGTATCCTTCGCCTGTGATGTCTGCGTAATGTACGAAGATGTCCTTACCGTCCTCGGTAGAGATAAATCCATAGCCCTTCCGTGGATTGAACCATTTGACTGTTCCCTCTGCCATAAAACGCTCCTTTTGAACAACTTTATCAAGACACACTATTTTTTGCACAGCCCACACTCTGTTACAACTGAGAGTTCACAGCTTAAAATCGGTCCGCCGAAGAGGGATTATGGACTGCGCGGCTTTTTGCTATAGATAATTACTTTGCTTCAGCCGATTCTGCGGCGTGCACAGCACCAAGATTCTCTCTCATGAGCCGTCCCATTTTGAACTTAACTGTTCGCTTTGCAGGAACCTCAACGCGTTCAAGTGTTTTGGGGTTCTGCGCAATTCTTGCGACCCTTGTCCTGGTCTCGAAGACGCCAAAGTCGCGGAACTCCAAACGATTATTCCTGCACAATTCCGTCGTTACCTCATCGAGAAACGCCTGGACTATACGCTTGACTATAACTCTTTTTGCCTGGGTACGCTCTGCAATCCGGTCGATAAGTTCTTTCTTCGTAACTGTCGCCATAAGTCACCTCATTTCAAGAAGGAAAGATTGTAAACTGAATTCTGCCTACATTAGGAAAGCCGCCGTACAGAACCCTCTAACATATTTACCTGCTGGATTATCCAACAGCTCACCACACACCTCCGCAAAACTATAAATCGATAACTAACTGCCCTCGAAACTGATTCTGCGATGGCCCGCGGTACATAATTTTCTAATTCGCCATAAAACCAGCTCGCAAAATCGAAACTCTAAATAACTGCAAGTTACTATACAGCCGAGACTTCTATGCTGCAAGCGATTTTCAAATAAAATTTTCCAACTTATAAAAAAAAATAAGCCTGCTTAAAGCATAGGCAAAAACAGGCAGACCTGCTTACATAGTGTCAATTATAAGAACGGCTGCAAAGCAGGCAAAACCATCGGCAGATGTTGAAAAGCCGAAGCGTTGACAAGCGAAGTCTTCTGTAAAGAGATGCGTGTAAGACCTTTGCTGGCAAGGTGTTATACAAAAACAGTCCTTATTTAAGCACCCTGCCGGCCTGAAAAAACGAAGCCGGGGAACCATAAAGTTCCGCCATTGAGCCAGGCAAGAGCCCCTTTTGCGGTTGTGGGCAGACCACAATGCCTGGCGGCAGTTTGGAAAATAGCTTCAATCGCAAATAGTTTATTGACCAAATAAGAACTTATAGGCATAATTAGACCGACAGGAAAAGGCAACAAGATAAAAGTGAAAAGGAAAAGGATTTAATTTTCAAAGAAAGTATCTCGAAATTGTGTTTTGAGATAGTTTTTAAGCGTTTATGTCTCCAGGTAAGACCGATACAAGCAGCAAAGAGGCCGTTGAAAAAAGAAAAGATAGAGCGGCTGAAATTGCAAATACCTTCGAATGGCTGATAACGGCCTTTATGCTGGCATTTGTGTTCCGTGCCTTTGTAATGGAGGCATTCCGGATACCCACCGGCAGTATGGCCGATACCCTCAAAGGCGCTCATTTTCAGTTAGCCTGCCCTCAATGCGGCTACGAATACGCGTATAATTACGGGAGCGAGCAGGTCCCAAATTATGATGTCTATATCGAACCTGGCTCGCCTCGCTGCCCGAGCTGCGGTTTTTTTCTGCCTGACCGTACAAGGATGACGCCTGCTAACGGGGACAGAATACTCGTGCTGAAGTGTATTTATCAGTTTCTCGAACCTCAACGCTGGGACGTCGTTGTTTTTAAGAACCCCGGCGAGCCGGAGCAGAATTTTATCAAACGTCTAATTGGGCGGTCGGGAGAGACGGTCGAGATAGTCGACGGCGACGTTTATATCAATGGGGAAATATCGCGAAAGCCGCCCAAAATCCAGCAGGAGCTCTGGATGCCGGTCTACGAGAACGACTATCAACCGGTTCGGCCTGAACTTGGGCGGTTCAACGGCCACCGGTGGCGGCAGCCGTTCCAAAACATACAGGGCTCGAGATGGGATTTCAACGCAGCCGGCCCGACGGTATTCGGACTGGAAAGCAACCCGGATGATATCCACGTTATGTTTTATGACACGAAGCTCGGCAATGACTTCGGTGCTGAGAACTGTGCGTATAACCCGAGCAGGACGCACAATGGGCCGCCGTACTGCAGCGACCTAATGGTGAGATTTTACGCTAACTTCAGTGAACCAGAAGGATCTGTCGGTATAGGTCTGAGTAAATACAGAAAGCGTTATAAAGGATCGGTGGACGCAGCTGGCCGGATGACTATTGCCGAAAGCGATGATGGGGCGGAATGGACCAAGCGTGCAGGCAGGAAGATGGAGAGGCCTGTATTAAATAAGCCGACGCTTGTGAGATTTGTCAATATCGACCATCAACTGATATTTCAATTTGGCGACGAAATACTAACCTACGACTTAGGTCGGAACCGCGACGCCGCAGGGCCGGTGAACGGCAACGTTGAGCCGGAGGTGAGGATTTTCGGCTCCGGTAAGCTCTTGCTTTCACATATAGCTATTTCCCGTGATATTTATTATACAACGCCGGAGCAGGTGGGTGAAGCGTGCTTTGCGTCGACGGGCCATCCATTTAAGCTTGATGCGGGCGAATTTTTCGTTCTCGGCGACAACAGTCCGGCCAGCCATGACAGCCGGTTGTGGTCCAATAAAGGTATCGGCATCAACGGCGAACTGGTGTATCGGCCGGGGATTGTGCCACGCGACTACCTGGTTGGCAAAGCTGTGTTCGTCTACTGGCCCAGCGGCTTCGAATTCCTCTGGCCGCGAGGACTAAAGGCATATCTGTTAAAGAACAGTTGGCAAAATCGTCTGTCGGCGGTGATGTACTGGATAGCCTCGTTCAGGTGGATTCCAGATGTCAGTCAGATGAGGTTTATCTACGGCGGAACAGGTAAAAACAATTGAGTATTGACAAATAATGTTCGTTCAAGGAATACTCGATGGCTTACAAGAGGACGCGGTGGTGGGCAGGTAATCGACTAAGAGTGGGCCGGCATCTTGTCATGTTTGTCGTTATAGTGCTGGCCTTATTAGGGCCTGTGGAAATCAGGGGGGCCGGTGAAAAAGGAGGGAGGCCCAACGAGGATTCGGCGTTCGGTATCAACCTGGGCGGCGTTACATACTGGTCAACAGAAATTGTTTTTGTTGACCTTTTCAAACACTCCCAATTATGGAAGAGCCAGGCACCGGGCAAGAGGTATGGCCAGGGTGGCCCGCTGGCGCTGACCAAAGACGGCTGGGTGAGTTCGCTGGCCGATAACGGTCAGTTTGCCGATTCCATCATACTCAGCAGCATCAATGGCCGGTATCCCGGTGGAATCTATACGTGCCTTTATGACGGCCAGGGTGAGATAAAGTTTGCCTACGGAACATCGGTAGTGGACAAAAAGCCCGGCCGCATAAAAGTTCAGGTAAAACCCGAACAGAATCTGCTAACCTTAGGCATCACGAAAACCAACACCAAAGACCCGGCGCGAAACATCAGGTTCATTCTGCCCGGCTTTGAAGATACGTACAGCAAACAGCCGTTCCATCCCGACTTTCTTAAGCGATGGGAGAAATTCAAGGCCATTCGTTTTATGGACTTCCAACGCACGAACAATTCCAGGCAGGTCCACTTCTCCGACCGTCCCACGCCCGCGATGCAGACTCAGGGAGGACCCGGCGGTGTGTCACTGGAGTATATGATTCAATTAGCGAACACCCTTAACGCCGATCCGTGGTTCTGTATGCCGCATCTGACCACTGACGACTACATCCGCGAATTTGCGAAGATGGTCAGGCAACAGCTCAAGCCGAATCTCAAGATTTATGTGGAGTATTCCAACGAATGTTGGAACAGTATGTTCGGCCAGGCCCGTTACTGTAAGGACAAGGGCAAGGAGCTGGGACTAAGCGATAATGACTATCAGGCGCAACTGCGTTTCTACTCCAAACGTTCGGTACAAATTTTCAAGCTCTGGGAGAAAGTGTTCGGCGGCCCAAAGCGACTGGTACGTGTGTTAGCTGCCCAGAGCGCAAATCCGTGGACCAGTGACCAGGTAATGGATTTCGAAGACGCTTACAAGCACGCTGACGTCCTGGGGATAGCACCTTATTTTGGCCACGCGTTGGGCAATCCCAAAAACCAGGACAAGACTGTCAAGATGAGCGTGGATGATGTCCTCGATGCCTGCAAAGGGTACATAGAGAACAATAATAAGACCATCGCCAAACAGGCCGAGCAGGCTAAGGAGCGGGGGCTTCGACTAATCGCTTATGAGGGCGGACAACACCTTGTAGGTCACGGCGGCGCCGAGAATAACAAGGAAATGGAGCAACTATTCCACACGGCCAACCG
>DATLBB010000281.1:0-2548 GCA_035527155.1 Sedimentisphaerales bacterium | reverse complement strand
TGCTCGTACCCTTGGTCACAATAGTGTGCCAGGTTGAATTGTCGGTTGAGGCCTTAATCTCATAGCCGTAGTTCTTGGCCTCTTTCTCGAACTCTATCGCCAGGTAGCCAACGGATTCTATCTTACCGAGGTCCACTTGCCACAACTGGCCGGCACCGGCGGCTGCAGCGCACCAACGGGTTGAGTCGTCGGCATCATTGGCGTTGGCGGCAAGATTGCCTTTATCCGACTCCACCGAAGAGGCCGTCGCAAACTTACCCTTTGCAAAGTTGACGGGCTTTACAGGTTGCACGCCCTTTGTTCGTCGGCCAAGCGATTTGCCATTCAGGAACAGCTCGGCCGAATCTCCGTTAGTATATACAAAAACAGGAACGTTTTTCCCAAGGTGATCGGGCCAGTTCCAGTGCGGCAATATATGCACGGTAGTTGTGTCCGGCCGCCAGTAACTGCGGTACAGATAGAAGCGGTCCTTCGGGATACCGCACAGGTCCACGATGCCGAAGTATGAGCTTCGGGCCTCCTGGCTGAACGGCGTCGGCTCGCCAAGATAGTCGAAACCGGTCCACACAAACTCGCCGGCGACAAAGCTGTCATCGGCCATCAACTGAAACTCCTTGTCCGGGATGTCTGACCATGAAGCGGCATTCAGGTCATAGGAATTGACCTGCAACCGCCTGGAATATTCACTCTTTGTGTTGGGCAGCTCCGGCTCATAGAATCCGCGAGTGCTCAGGGTAGAGGCCGACTCGCTGTAAATAATCGGCTTGTCGGGATAAAGCTCTCTATATGGTGCGTACCTGCGGTCGTAATTCCAGCCGGTCAGGTCGAGTGTGCCGAGTACCTTCTGCCGGACGGCGGATGGAATGAAACAACCCATCCCCACGGGGCGTGTCGGATCCAGTTTGCGCACAAAATCACCGATGGATTTAACCTGTTGGGGTGCATCGCCGCTACGGTTGCTCTCCACGTCGGCTATTTCATTGCCGATAGACCAGAGGAAAACGCTTGGGTGATTACGGTCACGCATAACGAAATTGCGAAGCTGTTTCTTACAGTGCTCCACCAACGGCGTATCTCTCATTCGGTCCGCGGTACTATTCCATTTATCGAAACACTCGTTCCAAACAACGAATCCCATACGGTCGCACAAGTCCAGAAGTTCCGGCGACGAGGGATTGTGGCTTGTCCGGATGGCATTAACACCCATGTCACGCATGATTTCGAGCTGCCGTTCCATGGCACGTGTATAAAAAGCCGCTCCAAGGGGTCCCTGGTCGTGGTGCAGGTTCACGCCGTAGAGCTGTACTCGTCGGCCGTTAAGATGAAACCCATCGTCAGCCGTAAACCGGAATGTGCGTATGCCAAAGGTGGTGACGTCGGTATCGATAATCTTGCCGCTCGTGCGAATGATTGTTTTGGCGGTGTACAGCTTCGGACTCTCAATATCCCATCTCCTGGGATTCTTGATTACAAACGATTGGTCCATTTCACAAGAGCTACCCGAAGGTATGGTTCCATCCTTTCTGCCTTCCGCCACCTTTTTGCCTTCGGGACTGAGCAAAATGACCTCAACCGTCACCGGCGATTCAGTATCGAGGTGACTTTCGATCGTGGAACTTACTGAAACTGTCGCCGAGTCTTCATTTACTTTCGAGGTGGTGATAAACGTCCCCCAGTGCGCCATGTGCACCTGCTCGCAAACGGTCATCGTTACCTTACGATAAATGCCCGCGCCTGGATACCATCGGGTTCCGTGTTGGCTGGTATCAGCACGAACCGCAATCAAATTTGTGCCCGCTTTTACATGGGGCGTGGCGTTCACGCTAAATGACATATAGCCATAATCCCACTCACCGGCCAATATGCCGTTGATATAGACCCTGGGAAAAGCCATCACTCCATCGAAATCAAAGTATACCCGCCGACCGCTGTCTGTCTTTTTGAGCGTGAACGTCTTTCTATACCAGCCGACACCTTTCCAGGGCAGTTTACCTGCATAGCCATTTTCTTCCGGGTTGAATTGCCCCGTGATTGCCCAGTCGTGCGGCAGGCGCACCTTTTGCCACGCTGAATCGTCAAAGTCCGTCGTCTCGGCCCCCTCCGGATCGCCTTTGGTAAACTTCCAGTCGCGGTTGAAGCTCACCACGTGCCGGTTGTCCCGGCCATAGACCGGGAACACAGCCTGCAGAATAACAGATAGCATGGCCAAGAGTAGTAATCTATAGATTGCTCTTTTAAACATAGGGTTCTCCCGTATCAGATGGTCGAAACTGGCTTGAACAGTATCCATAAGCTCTATAATATCAAATCACAGTCTATTTATCACGGACTACTTGGGAAATCCGGGATCATATAGCAAGGTGCAAAGTTGTTCATTTGACAGCAGGCTGAGATTCAAGTAATATTCGTATCATCCTATGCATCCATAATAGAAGCACTTTGATTGAACAAATACGGGGCAAAAATGAGTAATAAAGTCGTTGTCTCTTTGGATATTGGGACATCTAATCTGTGTGCATTGGCACTTTCGTGCGGATCGCTGCAGCCG
>DATLBB010000280.1:0-6195 GCA_035527155.1 Sedimentisphaerales bacterium | reverse complement strand
TCTAAAATAAACCGGAATTGATAGTGACATCGCTGCTCCGTATATGGCTCCCACGGCGCAGGACCTAACCACATATCGTAATCGAAGCCTTCCGGCACAGGCTGAGCTTCCCACGTCGGCGGGCACTTCTTGTTGTTTCCCGGTATGCCGACTTTAATCGTGTGCAGCTTGCCTATCCGGCCGTTGCGGACCAGTTCACAGGCGAAGCGAAACTCTTTACCCGAACGCTGCTGAGAGCCCGTCTGCAGCACTCGCCCATAGCGCTTCACGGCGTCGGCAAGGGCACGCCCACCGCCTATCGTCAACGTAAGTGGCTTTTCGCAGTACACGTCCTTGCCGGCCTTAACCACCGCAATCGAAACGGGTACATGCCAGTGGTCCGGAGTAGCAACGACTACTGCATCGATATCGTCACGCGCTAACAAATCTCGAAAATCATTGTAACACGACTTCTCGTCCAGGCCTGCTGTCTCACACGCCGTTTTAAGATGGCCCGCATCCACATCACAGAGCGCTACCACCTGCGATCCGGATTTGCCTTTGAATCCCTTCATATTCCCTGTCCCCATCCCTCCTAAGCCGATGCTCCCTATCGTAATGCGTTCACTCGGGGCATTGGCGCCGAACACCGAAGACGGAACGATAATCGGCACCGCAAAAGCAGCCCCCACAGCCGCCGAGCTTTTCAAAAACTCCCGCCGGCTTAACTTATTTATTTTCTTAGTTGTTTTACTTTTCATAGTCTTCCTTTGTCTGTCTTAACGTATTATTTTCTTCGCCTCATAGCGGGACTATACGGATATTGCGAAACCATACCTCGTTGCCGTGTTCCTGAAGCAAAATGGGACCCGGCTCAGGCCCTTCCTGACGTCCCGCGCCGGTCTTGTTCGGTACGTCCACATCATTATGAATCAGGACCCCGTTGTGCCGCATCGTGATACGTGCGTTTTTCACCTTTTTGGCATTGTTGCCTTGCCCCTCAAAGCGGGCGGCATGGAATATAATATCGTAGCTCTGCCACTCGCCCGGCTTTTTAGAAGCGTTCTTGTCCGGCGCCTTGAACTTATAGATCGATCCGCCTTCGTTTTTCCTCGGAGGCTCACCGTAAGAATCCAGGATTTGAACCTCGTATCGACGCTGTATATAAACGCCGCTGTTGCCGCGTCCTTGCCCTTTGACATTCGGCGGTAATTGTGGAAGCTTGAATTCAATGTGTAATTTGAAGTCCTTGAAATTCCGCTTTGTGATAATGCTCCCTGTTTTGGGAACGATTTTCATCGCATCACCGACAATGTCCCATCGAACCGGTTTTCCGCTTTGGGCGGTCCAGTGCGAAAAATCCGTGCCGTCGAAAAGAACAACCTCTTTGGCTTCCGATATCCTTTCCAGCTTGACCACCGGCGGCTCACCGAAATCACGCCACATACGTTCCGCATCCGCAACCTTGACTTTACCTTCGTGCACATACTGCCGGTAGCGGAAAACATACTCTTTGCCCGGCTCCATCACCCAGTCCCCCGCCTGTGAAGGCGCCCAATTGAAAAACACATGTTTCAATTCCGGCGGCCATATACGCATCGGTTCCGGATGCCTGAAATTCTCCGGATGACTCATAAATGTAATCCCCGCCCATTTGCCTTCGATTGCTCCAGCCGCCTCACACCATCGGGCCCGCGTCGCGTGACCATCCTTCCGCGTCTTGCCCTCGCTGGTAAGGTACATCGCGTTCTCACCTTCCCACTCAATGGCCGCCCGAAAGCCAAAGCCACCATAGCGATACTCGGGCAGATGCAGGGGACTGTCCGCAACAACGTGTTGTCTGGATACGAAGTCCCACAGCCAGTAGCCCTTCTCCGCCCCGCCGATGTTATAAACCCGTACATCCCATTCTTCCTTGAGCACAACCTTTTCACCCTCGGAAGTTTTCAAAGCAACATGCTCCTGCTCTGCCTTAAAGCCACCGTAAACAGGCCCGCTTGTCGTCGAGAGAAATTTTACAAACCGAACCGTCCCCTGACCGCCGGCGAGATTCCAGAAATCGACCTCCTTGCCTTCGAACTTTGTCTTCGTCCACGGCATCCATATCCCCACGTGATGAATATGGTCAGGCGGATGAATATCCGTCAGCACATCACCGGTCGGTGACCATAAAGGATGAATGAATCCACTGCGCGTGTATAGCGGATTCTTCCCCTCCGGCGGCGGCACAGGTGCATGGTTGTATTGCAAAATCTTCTTGTCCCCTCGTCGAATCTGCAAAACCGAATTGTCCTTTGTCACTTCGACCGCAGCACTTGGCACAACTGGACCCTTAAAAAGTTGATAGATACGCTTGGACCCTGAGGGTGTAGTACCGTTTAGTATCCACCACAATCGCGGTGGATTACCCGGCTCAATCTGCGCCGCAACCGGCACCGGCCGGAAGGGCTTAATTTCTACCAAACGTGTTGCGCCCGCGCTACGCCAAACAGGTATTCCGTCAAGCGCAACGGATACAGGTGTATCGATCCGGGTATGGTTTCCCGCTTCAACAGTGATTGTTGCCAACGGCTCAGTCGCAGCGATTGATTGGTTTGTTAATGCCGCCAATAAAGCCAGAATAAACATCGAAATAATCGGTACTGATGTGCGATTTCCCATTCTTGCTTCTCCTATATGCTAAATTTCAACCGGCAATTTCACGGCTCTCACTGATTCATAGCCTCCGTGTAAGCCATGCAATCTGTGGTTTGTTTTTCCTCCATGAGACTTAGACGTTTTTATATGTGGACTCTTCCATAAGCGAAACCATACATAATAATAACATTGCCCGGATTTATCAAGTATTATCTCGCAGATTTTCATTGTAATAAATACCGGAAAGAACCACGAGCAAATGCTCAAAATCACATCCTTGGCGCAGCCTAAGACCACCCCTTTGTACTAAGTTCTGCTCACTTTATGTGTAATCCGGGGTTTCCGCTTATTTAGTCTTGGCGTGTCAGCAGGCCTTTGATGGGATTGGTTCTTTGCCGACTTTTAGTTTTTACCGTAGAGCCAGTTCGAGTCAGTCAGTTTATAATCGACGATTTCATCTGGCCTGAAAAATAGCTTGATTTCCTGCTCAGCCGATTCAGCACTGTCCGAGCCGTGAACGAGGTTGTATCCTTTCGAACAGCCAAAGTCCCCTCGAATAGTACCCGGCTCAGCATCGCAGCCGAAAGTGGCCCCCATCATCTTTCGGGCCATAACTATAACACCCTCAGCTTCCCAGACCATCACAAGTACCGGCGCCGAAGACAGAAACTTTACCAAGCCTTCAAAAAATGATTTCCCCTGATGAACAGCATAGAGCTGGCGGGCCAGCACTTCGGATATTTGCATAAATTTTGCAGCAGCGAGCTTAAAGCCCTTTTTTTCAAATCGCCCAATTATTTCACCGGCCAGATGCCGCTGTATACCGTCCGGCTTGATAATAACTAAAGTGCGCTCTGTCATTACTGTGTTTCGTGGCTCGTGGCTCGATTCACTATTCACAAAAAATCACATCCCCTTGGGGACAATGTAAATCTCGACCCGTCTGTTTTGTGGATTGCCTTTCTTGTCGGGCTTATTCGGCACAATCGGCTTGAACTCGCCAAAGCCACGTACACTCATTCGCTCCCGGTCAATATTGCTCTTGGCCATTATGTCCAGCACAGATATCGCCCTGTGAGCCGACAGGTGCCAGTTGGTCGGATGTTGTACAAGGGTATACTTAATAGGCTGATCATCAGTGTGCCCGGCGATTATAACATCAAATTCTTTACCTTTTGTGGAATTCAAAATTCCACTGAGCGACTTGACCGCTTCGGCTGCCGCCGGCAATACCTCTGCACTGCCACTTTTAAAAAGCAAATCACTCCTGAACTTCACTATACCTCGGTTCGGGTCGAAGGTAACCATGTCCTGGCGCGCGGCAAAATCCTCTAACATAGTGTTAAGCTCAGCCGGCAGCGGTGCTCCGCCAAGGCACTGCTTCTGCATCTCCGCAATCATCTCGTTTCTCATCTTGAGGTGATCTTCAAGTGCGGCAATTTCTTGTTGCAGCGCTACTTTGTCGATATCGGAGAGGTCGCCGGCATCGGATAGCTGTCTTTCTAATTGTTCAAGTTTCAGCTTGGTAGCTTGTACTTCACTCTCAAGCTCCGCCCTTCTCTTGTTCAGTGAGGCGTTTCGCATTCTCAGGTCTTGCAGCTCCTGGCCGCAGCCGGCTGACAGCACCAGACAGGCACATACAATGAAAAACGCCGAAAGTTTGTTAGTTCGCATCATTCAATCCTTTCCAAAAAACTCAAGACAAATTCCTTTTGACCATCCTGTAAAGTACGAAGCTCTTTATATACGGGCCGTTATGGCCCGACAGATTCTACATCCTTCACCACCCATACACATAAATAGAACCTATTTGTCTTTGTCAGTCAAGAATAAACTTACAAAATATTGGCAGCTTTCACGTAATTTATCTAACCGGCAAAAAACACGCAAAAACATAATACTCCCCCAAAACTGGGCGCATGATTAAGGTGGATTTGTCGCCTGAGCGGTAGGGTGGGGCTTGCCCCACCATTATTTCTTATAAAAGCCGCGACGTTTCACGTCGCTTCCTTATCGGTTAGCCCCGCCATCTGTTGGCGGGGTTGGTTGTGGTTTTTGTTTGCGGGCGTTTGCAGGGGGCATATAATATGGTTATGAAGCAGGGGCTTGCTATAAAGATTATCATCTCTTTGGCAGTGACATTTTCGGCGCCGGTTATCGCCTCCTTCGTTACGGCTCCAGGGTCATCTGATTGGTATGCGAATCTGAACAAGCCATTTTTTAATCCGCCCGGCTGGATATTCGGGCCGGTCTGGACGCTCCTGTACATCCTTATGGCCGTCTCGGCCGCGCTGGTATGGCACAAAGGATTGGCCGGGCCTATCGTCAGGATGGCGCTGGCTCTTTATCTGCTCCAGCTTGTTCTAAATGGGTTGTGGACGCCGCTTTTCTTCGGCGCCAAAATGCCCCTTCTGGCTTTTGTCGATATAGTGCTGCTCTGGGCCGTTATCATTCTTACGATTCTTGCCTTTGTTAGGGTCTCAAGGTATGCCGCCTTGCTGATGCTGCCTTATCTTGCCTGGACGACATTCGCCGCCGTCCTCAACTTCACCCTCTGGTACCTAAACCGATGAAAATCTAAACTTAACGGAGAAATAATCACAAACAATAATCATTTATCAATAATCCTTAATCATTTATATGGCAGGGACCCAAAATAAGATGTCATTCTGAGCGCAGCGAAGAATCTCAATCCCAACTCAAAACTAAACACTTAAAACTCAAAACTATCTCTGCCCTGCTCTACTGCTCTACTTATGTGCTTATAAAGCACTTCAAATCCTCCAATTCCAGGGATCCAGACGTCTTTTTTAATCAATAATCACTCATCATTAATCACTCATCATTTCCTCTGGGTGGCAGCCACAAGCGTAGCTTGTGGATGGTAATCTAAAAAATTAATCAATAATCACTCATCATTAATCATTTATATAGCCTGCCCTGTGAGTTTACACTGAGCTTGGAGTTTACCCTGAGTGAAATCGAAGGGAAGTGACCGAAGTCCACCGTAGGCGGTAATCCACTCCGGTGTCATTTCGAGCGGAGCGCAGCGGAGTCGAGAAATCTGGCCAATAATGTAAAATAACCTACTCGCATTCACTCATTCACCCATTTACGCATTTACTCAACCCATTTTTCCTTTTTTCATCTTGCCCTTTGTCAAGTTTTATGCTATTCTGTGCCCGCAGCATGATAAAGCACCCGGGACGTTATAGCAGAGACTAAATACTTAAGATTTAGCCCGTTAGAAGTAAGTTGCCGAAGGCACGTGTCCACTTTCTAACCGGGCCGAAATATGAGATATGAAAATTGAACCAAAGAAGTGACTAAATTGGCAACAAAAAGTTGTGAATAATATCTGAGGCACCTTTCTATGGAATCATCCAGCTTACAGGAATTAGAACAAATTCCCGGCGTTGGTAAAACTATTGCCCGGGATATGCAGAATATCGGCATCCATTCTATTGACGCTCTTAAGGGCCGGCAAGCGGAACATTATGATAGACTCTGCGAGTTTAAGGCCTCTCCAGTCGACAGATGTATGCTTTACGTATTCCGCTGCGCAATATACTACGCTTC
>DATLBB010000279.1:0-11406 GCA_035527155.1 Sedimentisphaerales bacterium | reverse complement strand
GCCGGTCGGCTCAGGCGGCGGTTTGGGCGGCAGGACGTTGCCGTCCTTGTCTATATTGAGGATGGTTTTGCAATCCGGATAGCCGCTGCATCCGAGGAAGGGGCCGAACCGGCCGTTTTTGTGCACCATCGGTTTGCTGCAGACGTGACATTTATGTTCGCTTACCTTTTCTTCGAGCATTTTGCCTTCCTTATCGCAGGGGGCCCTGAATTTACAGTCCGGATAGGCTGAACAGCTCAGGAACTTTCCGTTTTTGCCGAACTTGTAAACGATCGGCTTATCGCACTTGGGGCATGTATATTCGCTGGGCGTGACTTCAGCCTTTGCGTGTTTCATTTCCTCGGTGGCGATGTCGAGGCTTTCTTTGAACGGGCCGTAAAAATCCTTTAAGACGCCAAGCCAGTCGAGGTTATGCTCTTCAATTTTGTCAAGCTGCTCTTCCATATGCCGGGTGAAGGCGATGTCCATTATTTTCGGGAAGTACTCGTTGAGTTTGTCGGTAACCACCTCAGCAAGGTCGGTGGCGAAGAACTTTTTGTCCGTCTTCTCGACGTACTTTCGGTCCTGGATGGTGCTGATGATTGAGGCATACGTGCTCGGCCTGCCGATGCCTTCCTTTTCGAGCGCCTTTACGAGCGAGCCTTCGGTATACCGGGCGGGCGGCTTGGTGAAGTGTTGCTCGGCTTTGATGTCCACGACGGCTAAGGCCTGTCCGACTTCCGTCGGTGGCAGCTGCTGCCCGTTTGAATTATTCTGCCAGACTTTCGTAAAGCCATCGAATACCAGGACCCGGCCTGTCACTTTATAGTAACAGGGACCGATGGAGGTTTCGGCCATGATATCCAGATTCGTCACATCCCATTTGGCCGGCATCATCTGGCAGGCTATGAAGCGTCGCCAGACGAGGTCGTAGAGTTTGAACTGCTCATCGGTAAGAAACGACTTTATATCGGCTGGTGTAAAGTCAACATCGGTCGGTCGAATGGCTTCGTGTGCCTGCTGGGCGGTTTTCTTTGGCGCATAAATCTTAGCTTTTTCGGGCAGGTAGTTCGGGCCGATATGCCTGCTGATATAGCTGCGTGCCTCATTGAGAGCTTCTGCGGAGAGATGTGTGCTGTCTGTTCTCATATACGTAATAAGGCCCAGATGACCCATCGAGCCTAAATCCAGACCCTCATACAATTGCTGAGCTACCCGCATAGTTCTTTTTGCAGTGAAGCCCAACCGATTTGCAGCGGTCTGCTGCAATGTGGAGGTTATAAAAGGTGCCGAAGGTTGAGAAATGGATTGCTTAGTCTGCATATCGGCGAGCTTGAAGTCCGCGTCCTTTAGCGCACCAAATACCTTGTGCGCCTGCTCCTTTGTGGAGGCTTCAAATTTCTTATCGCCTATCTTGCATAGTTGTGCCTTAAAAGCATTATGCTCGGCGAGCCATTTGTTTTGCTGCGCAATGGTAGGGGGCTTATCATCTTCGGTTTTAGGCGTTACGAAATCGAGCCACTCCTGATGATAGTCAGCCTGGAGGTTTGTTGTGAAAACGGCAGGGATAAGCCAATATTCGTCGGGCTTGAAACCACGGATTTGCCTCTCTCTTTCCACAATCATTTTCACGGCTACAGATTGCACGCGGCCGGCGGAAAGGCCCCAGGCGATTTTCTTCCACAGCAGCGGAGAAATCTGGTAGCCGACTATGCGGTCGAGGATTCGTCGGGCCTGCTGTGCCATAACTTTGTCCGTATTAATTCTGCCCGGCTCGGCAAATGCCTTTGTTACAGCGTCTTTGGTTATGGCGTTGAAGATGACGCGGTAGGTTTTTTCCTGCGGGACACCGAGGATTTGCGCGAGGTGCCAGGCGATTGCCTCACCTTCGCGGTCGAGGTCGGTGGCCAGATAGAGGTCGCGACATTCTCTGGCCGCGGCCTTTAATGATGTTACCGTCCGTTTTTTGCTGGGCGTTACCTCATAGGTCGGCTCGAAATTGTTTTCTATATCAACGTTGAGACCTTTCGAAGGCAAATCGCGGACGTGTCCCATGGAGGCCTTTACCTCAAAGTCTGAGCCGAGATATTTGTTTATTGTCTTGGCCTTGGCGGGAGATTCGACAATTACCAGAGATTTCTTAGAACTCGATTTTGCCATAAAAACTCGTGTCCAGCGAGCGTATTTCGTATTTTACAATAGATTTCACTGTTGACCGTTCGAAGTCTACTACCTCATCGGCACTTTTCACGATAAAATTTAGAAAAGGACAAATACAAGCGACTAATAAAGATGTCAAGAAAAAACAATTTTACACAAATTCCGCGTTTTTCCTGAATTTGGGAGTCGAGCAACTATGATTATTGGGCGGTTTTTGCACTATTAATCCCACGAAGTTCAAAACCAAATCGCGGATTCGGGCCTGGCAATGGCAATTTTCCCTGAATACCCGGCTTAAGTGCAGGGGAGTAACGGTGTACAACAAAAATTGAGTTTTTTCTTGAATTTTGGCCAAAGCAGCCTACAATGATGGCAGCTTTTAGCTGTTTGCATATACTGAAAAGAGGATAGGGTATGAAACGCCTTGTGTTTCAATTTCCTGCGAATTCCTGCAGCGTTAGACGCGTTCATCAATTTCCACAAAAATATTAACAATTTTTCAGAGAGGGTACGAAAATGAATCGGCACTTTATATTTATCTTAGGAATCGTAGCTGTTACTTTAGCGCCCGCGGCGGTCAGAGCGGCTTTGCCGGCCGATGATTTCAACGACAATACACAAGGGGCGATGTGGGAGCTGTATGAACAAGATGCAAATCACTGCCGGCTCGAAGAGACTAATCAGAGGCTGGAAGTGTGGGCGAGTGAAAGCGCCGATGATCTTATCGCATTATACACGTCAAACAGATGGCTGTTAGATACAACTCAAGATTTTCGGCTCAAGGTTGACTTTCATTATGAACGCGAGAGCTGGGAAGACGGGTCGGTCGCGTTTTTTCTGACACCAAGTTTGACCGGTCCCGAGGACAGGATCGTTGCAATCCGAGTCGGCTGTGACGAGTATTCCCCCTATTTCTGGTACGAAGCCACCGACGGAGCCTGGGAAGATGAGGGCTGGGGGCTGAGAGATTCCAACGATGGAACGCTTTATATATCTTATAATTCATTGACCGACAGGCTGTATTTGAGCTATACGGGATATGGGAGATTAAATTCCTGGGTAATTTTGTCAGATTTGCTGCAAGGTCGCTGGGGAGGTAAGCCGGTCTATGTCGGTATCGGCGGCGCCCCGGTGTATGGCGCTGTGGAATCCGGTGAGGCTTACCTGGACAACTTCGTAGTGGACGAGGGTGTTGTAGAGACACCGGTGTCCGACCACGTTTTCGGCGTCGAGATTACGCAGGGCTGGGATTACGGTGATCCATATGACAGTGGCGACTTAGTATACGAATTCAGCATTGAAGTCGAAACGGATGCAGATGTTAATTTCGTAGAGTTTGTTACTGCAGACGGCAATACGTTTGAAATTCCTGATCTCGTTGACAATTGGAGCGATGGTGCATGGACGACGCATGAGTACGATTCGGGGGACGGCGTATGGGTATGGGAATATAGCAGAGGAAAAGCGGACATGGCCCATCTGCAGGATTTCGGTGACGGTTGGTACACAATCAAGGTCAACTACGTCGGCGGGGGGCAAGGGCAGACGAGTGTTTGGTTTGGCAAGCCTGACGGAATCAATCCCATCCCGCAGCCAATGCAGGAGCCTTATTTAAATTATCCCTGGCACCGAAGTAGTGTAGATTCACCAGTTACATTTGATTGGTGGTGGTGCTATGATCAAGCGGCTACTTTGATATGGATGGGACTGGAAAATGAGGAAACAGGTGAAGAGATAGAAAGCACCTTTAATGTGAGTGAAACCAATTGGGGTCCGGTTGCGTTAGCAGATGGATTCTGGGAGGCTGATCTTGCTTTTGCACAATTTCACTACACGCCGGACAACGGTGATGGAATTGAGGTCAGCGTCGGCAAATACAGCGAAAGTGATTATGAGTTCGCGGTGGGAGGTTTTACCATATCCGGTCGAGTCACCGATAAAAATACCCTGGAACCGCTTGAGAACATCAGGGTAGGCTGCTGGAATGAAGATTACGAGATATGGAATGACACTTACACGGATATAAATGGTTATTATACGCTGACAAATATCCAGCCTGGCCAAGTTCAAGTCAGGGCCGAGCCGGAAACCTATTACGCCGGCATGGGGACCGAGTTCGTGTTAACGGAAGATGTTTACGGTCTGGATTTTGCACTGTCACCGGCCGCTACACTCTCGGGTAAGGTTATTGATGCCAAGACGGCTGAGCCCATAGCGGATGTTGAGGTGACGTACTCGAGCGACAGGTATTCTGTCTGGAAAAATGATTTCAGCGATTCGAATGGGGCATTTTCACTCACAAATCTTCCGTCGGGTATGGCTGAAGTAAAGGCGCGGCCCAGAGTTGATAGCGGCTACGGATGGAATTTGCCGTGGGGAGGCTGCTTGGTATCCCTGGCCGAAGGTGAGCACCGGTCAAATCGCATTATCACATTACAGAAGGGCGCAATGCTTACCGGCTATATTAAGGACGTTAATGGTGTCGCAGTAAGCGGAGCTGAATACAATTGGAACAGCAGAATGTGTGAAGGCTGGGGAGATGCGGACATCAACGGCCGGTATCAAATACGACTTCCCGTTGGGACTTATGTAATTGGGCCGGACGAAGATGACTTTGGCGCGTTGCGCATGTTAGTTACGATAACTGATATAAACCAGCCCGTGAATGTTAATGATATTATAGTTTACACTGAGGAAACCGGCGGGCAAATCTCCGGTAACGTTAATAATCCTTCCGGATATCCCAAAAGCGGCGACTTTATCATTATTGCTTTTGAAACAGGAACCGTGATTGATGCCAACACCTGGTATACAATTGAACCCATTGGTGAAACCGGGCTTAGCGATGCCGGGCCATTTACTATCAGAGCACTGCCGCCGGCAGCCAATTACGATATTTATCTGATAGTAGTAAGCGAAACCCCGGACGAAATAATGTCTCTGGCCGTACGAGATTCTGCAATAAATGTTGGTGTCGGAACGACCGGCATCAACCTGGATTACAATTCAGAAGGAAGCACTGTTAGCGGCAGAGTAATAAATACCTATGGCAGGGCTGTTCTCGGAGCTACCGTATTACTTAACGATCCCTGTACCGGCGCGTTTGCAGGTTTTTGGGAGACCGATCCCAACGGTGAGTATATTATTTATAATTTTGCAGCGGGGACGTACACTGCTACCGCTGTCCTCAGCAAATACGCCGATGCATCGGCAACAGTAGAAGTCGTTGATGATGTGCCGGCGGACATCGGTACTATTGTTATGGCTTTTGCCGGTGAAAAGGAAGGAGCCGACCTGAACGGGGACGGTTTCATCAATATGTTCGATTATGCGAAATTTGGCAGCCAATGGCGCAAATCCGGTCCGTCAGAAGCTAACTTTAATCAGGACGGCGAAGTGGAGTTTGCCGATTTGAGGCGAGTTGCAGAAAACTGGCTGTGGCAGGCAATATGGCTGCACTAACGACTCGCGGCGGTAACATCCCGTTTCGACAAAAACGAGACTGTTAAAATCGTCAAACTCTTTTTAAGAGCTTGTTGAGGAGAGGGTTTAATTTTCGTAGTGCTATGCCGCGGTGTGAGATTGCGTTTTTTTGTTCAGGTGTCAATTGGGCGATGGTCTTGCCTAATCTCGGGACAAAGAAAACCGGGTCGTAGCCGAAGCCATTTTTTCCGATTGTTCTATCGATTATAAAGCCTTCGAGTGTCCCCTGAGTCTGGACCAAGATTTCCTCAGGAGTTGCCAGACACAGGCAGCAGACAAATCTTGCTGTTCTTATTTTATGAGGCACACCTTCAAGAAGTGTCAAGACCTTTTCAATGTTTTGACGGTCTATCAGCTTTCTATTCCTGCTTTTACTGCCGCAGAATCTCGCCGATTCGATGCCGGGACCGCCCTGTAGGGCGTCGATTGCCAGGCCGGAATCATCGGCGATGGTCCACAGGCCGGTCGCTTTGGCGTAGCCGATAGCTTTTTTGCAGGCATTTGCGGTAAAAGTGAAGCCGTCCTCTTTGACTTCGGCAATGCCGGGGAAACGGGCCAGGCTAAGCCACTGAACATCGGCGTCGAGACAAGCCCTCAATTCAGCGATTTTGCCGGCATTAGTAGTAGCGACAAGAATCTTTTTTGTTATAGCCATGGTTAATGGTTTTCAATTCTGTAATCTTTTAATTTCGTTTTTAATCTCTTCAATCACTTCAGTGTTATATATTTCTTTCTTTTTGCCAGACTTTACAGAGTAGACAAAGAAAACTTTGCCCCCAAATTTCTTTTCAAATTTCTTATGATTCACCTCGTGCATTTTGTCCCACTGATATTGGTCTAATGCCAAACCCGAGGATATAGGTTTGATTTGCAGCCCTATATATTTGTCTCCCACCTGAATATAAAAATCCACATTGTAAGTTCTATCCCATTCGTCCGGAGCAGGGTGAATTTTAACCTCTAACCTCGACTCTAACTGGCCATATACTGTGTCTACTTCCGCTCTGTAGCCCTCGTAGGTCCTGTTGAGAACAAGATTATAGACGTAGTCAATACATTCCTGCTCCTCAATGGATTCTAATTCATTTTGAACTACTTCTGAGAGTTTCACATAAAGCCTTCTTCCTAAATCTGTGATATATTCTCGTGTTACCTTGACGCCATTTCTTTTCCTTTGTGTGGCATTGTTAAAATAAAAAGTATCCCATTGCTCAAATCTTTTGGGTGCACATTTTCTGATCAATTCAGAAGTAGGCCCGACACTGTGCGCCTTATTGAGCGCCCAGCGGTTCAAAGCATAATTCAGTAGAGCCTCCCTTTTGAACTTGAGATTTCTCCCTTCCCTACCTGATATCCATTCTTTGTCCACTAGTTTCTCTCTCCTGCTGTTACAAACTTCTCCTTGAATTTATAATCAAACGAAGTATCAACATCGGCCAATCCCTTTTTTATCAGATGGGCATTTAGAAACGTTTTGTTCTGCAGATATAAATAGCAAAGCAAGTTGTTATCCTGATCATGTTTTATAGCATCAAACTTCATAAAAACCTTTTGTCCACGGGTTTTATCCCTCAAAAATTGAATTGCTTTGTTACTCGTTTCGGCTTTTTCTTTCACCCCTAGCAGTCTCACTTTCAGCCCATCCCCGATAACCAATCGGTCTGGAGAAATTATGTCTTTTACAGGATAGTATTTCTCTCTCCTGGAATTTTGATTATTAATTTTCGACCCAAACTGTAACTTCCGAGGATCAACTTTCTTGTCAAATTTGACAGGGTCTTTGAAAGTGTAAGGTAATTTTTTGGCCGCTTCTTTATAGTCAGTATCTGCTTTATTCTGCCTGATTATCTCGAAATCAGCATCTTTGAAGATTGTTTTTTGGTGTATGCTGAGCTTTTCTTTAATTAGCGGCTGAAATTCGGGGTTTATCTCATATCCGATAGAGTTTCTCTCAAGTTTTCTGGCGGCCAAAGAAGTTGTGCCGCTTCCGAGGAATGGGTCAAGAACCGTGTCATTTACAAAACTGAACATTTTGATTAACCGGCGGGGTATCTCTTCAGGGAACACCGCTAAATGCTTATCTTGTTTCTCCCCCGGGATATTCCAATGGCCGGCAAAAAATTGGTTCCATTCCTTTATTGTCATTTTTGATTTTTCTTTAATTTCTTTGCTGACCCTCGGCGAGGTACCATGCTTTTTGAAAATCAGAATAAATTCATAATCAATTTTTAGGATTCCATTTCTTGGGAAAGGAAATGATCCCATTATTGTTGCGCCGCCAGTAGTGTTACAGGTCGTGACCTTTTGCCAGATAACTGCCCCCATATAGTCAAAGCCTATGGTTTCACAAAACTTTATGATTTCAGTTCTTATAGGAATAACCTTGTATCTTCCATAATAAACAGAGCGGGCAAACTGATCGCCGATATTCACACATAAACGACAACCCTTGTTTAAGACTCTGTTGCATTGGCTCCAGACAATATTGAGATTATTGATATAATCTTCATAACTATCATTGAAACCTATTTGTTCGCCATTTCCATAATCCTTTAGTTGCCAATAGGGTGGGGATGTAATAACAAGATGAATAGATTCATCAGGTACTTCTGTCATCCATCTTGAATCACCAATAATTATTTTATGATTTGTCATTGTTTAGTCAGCTTAACAGTTTCTTTAACAAGGCCCGCTGGAAGTGTAGTCGGTTTTCGGCCTGGTCGAATATAATCGAATTGGGTGACTCGACAACATCATCGGTGATTTCGAGGCCGCGATTAGCAGGTAAACAGTGCATAATTTTGGCATCAGGCGGCGCGGATTTGAGCAGCTCGGCGTTTACCTGAAAGCCTGCGAAGTCCGCACAGCGTTTCTGCTTTTCCTGCTCCTGACCCATACTGACCCAGGTGTCGGTATAAACTATATTGGCATCAGCGACAGCCCGTGCGGGGTCGCTTATCTGGGTAACGGTGTCGGCGGTAATCCGGTTAGCCTTTTGTATTGATTCTGCGTCGAGCTGGTAACCGGCTGGGGAAGCGACGACCATTTTCATACCCAGCTTTGCGCAGGCAAATGCGAGGGAGCGAGCAACGTTATTGCCATCACCGATGAAGGCGATCTTGACGCCTTCCAAATCTTCACAGTGCTCCTGAATTGTGAGTACGTCGGCCATTGCCTGGCAGGGGTGCAGCCAGTCGGTGAGGGCATTTATTACGGGCAAGGTTGCGAACTGAGCCAGTTCGGTGATAGTAGAGTGTTCGAATGTTCGTGCCATTATTCCATCCACATATCGGCTCAGGACCCTTGCCATATCCTTGATTGGCTCGCGTTTTCCGATGCCGCCGATGTCTTCGGGCTTGACGTAGATTGCACTTCCATCAAGGTCGGTCATTGCGACCTGGAAGCTGATTCTGGTTCGCAGGCTGGGTTTTTCGAAAAGCATTGCGAGGACTTTGCCGGAAAGACATAAGTCGGTTCCGCCGACGCTGTATAAACTCTTCAGTCTAACGCTTGTCCGCAGCAAGTCTTTGAGCATCTCGGTGGTATAATCACTAATAGAGAGAAAATCTTTCACTTTGGGCTCTCCGTCAAAACATTATCAAGGATATCTATGGCCTGGTCTATCTGGCTCTTATTTACAATCATTGGCGGCATAAACCGCAGTACCGTTCCCTGTGTGCAGTTTATCCGCAGGCCATTCTGCAGGCACTTATCGACTATTTGCGAACCGGAGCTTGTTAATTGAACGCCAATCATCAGGCCGACGCTGCGGACATGGTCAATAATGGAATGTTTTTGCTTTAATTGTTCGAGCTTTTCTTTAGCGTATTGGCCCATGTTTACGGCGTTTTCCAGCAGATTTTCTTCTTCTATTGCCTCGATAACTGCGACTGCCGCCGCACAGACCAAAGCGCTGCCGCCAAATGTGGTGGCGTGTTTGCCGGGGACAAGCGAGGCGGCCACTTCTTCTTTGGCCATCATGGCACCAATAGCGACGCCTCCGCCGAGTGCCTTTGCCATAGTCATAATGTCCGGGGTGACATCGAAATGCTGATACGCGAACCATTTGCCGGTCCTGCCTAATCCTGTTGTTACTTCGTCGAAAATCACAAGCGCTCCATTTTCGTCGCAGAGCCGGCGGATCGCCTGCAGATATTCTTTGTCCGGGATATTTATACCGCCTTCGCCCTGGATTGGCTCAACCATAACTGCAGCGACTTCATCGGTGAATGCGGCTTCGAGTGCCTCAATATCATTAAACGGGACATAAATAAAACCCGGCAGCAGCGGCAGCAGGCCTTCATGATGCTTTGGCTGGGCAGTTGCCGTCAAGGTGGCAAAAGTTCGGCCGTGGAAGCTTCCCTCGGTGGTGATGAATTTATATTTTTGCTGGGGCGTGTGCAGGCGTGCCAGTTTCAGTGCCGCCTCGTTGGCCTCGGCACCGCTGTTGCAGAAGAAGGATTTGCCGCCGAATGCGCGTTCGCTTAAAAGCTTTGCTAATTTGCCCTGGGGTTCCGAGTAGAAGGTATTGTCGATGTGCAGAAGCTCGGAAGCCTGGCTGCGGATGGCTTCTACGACCTTCGGATGACAATGGCCTATAGCGCTGACCGCCCAGCCGGGAAACATATCAAGTATCTTGTTGCCGTCGGCATCGAACATGTAGCAGCCTTGGCCTTTGATGATGACTCGCGGCAAACGGGGATAGTTGCCGATAACATATTTATCAAACAAATCAATCGTTTCCTGTGTATTCATAATTCGTATCTCGTGGTTCGTGACTTAGTGGTACGGGTTCCAGACCACAGAGCGTCCATAACACTCGTTATTCCTTAATTATTTGTGTCCCTATTCCTTTGTCGGTATAAATTTCCAAGAGCAGCGAATGCTGTATTCGGCCGTCGATAATATGCGCCTTTTTGACGCCGGCGTCGAGGGCCGTCAGGCAGGCACCGACCTTGGGCAGCATTGCGCCGGTGATAGTACCTGATTCAATCATTTCCTTAATCTGCGTTTCGTCGGCGCTTGAAACTCTGCTGTCCGGGTCCTCGAGGTCGGTCAGTATTCCGTGTGTGTCACTTACGACGACGAGCTTTTCAGCTACGACTGCCGCGGTGACCTTGCCGGCGGCGCTGTCGGCGTTGACATTTAACTTGCCGCCCGCCCTGTCTTTGGCCACCGAGGCAATCACGGGTATAGTGCCGTCGGCGCAGAGCGTCTTTAACAATTTCGCGTTGACATCAACAACCTGTCCAACCAATCCGAGGTCGAGCTTGCGTCCGTCTTCGCTTGTCAGTCTTAATGGCTCTGCAAACAAAACGCAACTGCTGAGCGAATGCAGGCCCATAGGCCGGCAGTCCAGCTCAGTGAGGGTCTCGCAGATGGGCGTATTGATTGTCTGTACCAACGTATGCTCTGCTATCGTCAGTGTCCGCTGGTCGGTATATCGTCGGCCCTGTACCCAGACGGGCTCGAGACCCGCCTCGTTCATTGCCCTTGTGATTGCCTTTCCGCCGCCGTGGACGATAATCGGCTGCATTCCGACCGTGGCCATAAAGGCAACATCGGTCAGCAGCTTTTTTCGCAGGGAGGTGTCGTCGAGGACGCTTCCGCCGAGCTTTACGACGACGATTCGGCCGCGAAAGCTGCGGATATACTCCATCGCCTCGATGAGGGCACCAGCTTTTGCAATAGCTTCTTCCACTGCATAATCCCTAAAAACAGCAATTAAACAAAGGAAATGAGTCTATGAAAGCTACATCTATTCGTCAAGCCAAATTTGCTGCT